>NZ_JBFATR010000002.1:0-328275 GCF_040678395.1 Streptomyces sp. NPDC052687
GGCTCGGCTTCGACGCCGGGAAACTGCTGCTGCGCATCGACTACGACGACCCGGGCTCCCTCACCACCCTGGGCCGCGCCGAGCGCCGGGCGCCGAACGCAGTGCGCCCGGCCCCGGACCCCGCCGCAGACCGGCTACTTCCGGTTGTACAACCGCATCGTGACCGGCCCGAAGACCAGCACGAACAGTGCCGCCCACCCCAGCGACCAGGCGATCTCGTCGGTCGGCCAGTCGCCCGCCATCAGACCCCGCACCGCGGACGCCAGATGGGTGACCGGGCTGTTGTTGACGAACGCCTGGAGCCAGCCCGGCATGGTGCTCGGGTCGACGAAGACGTTGGACAGGAAGGTGAGCGGGAAGATCACCATCATGCTGACGCCCATCACCGACTTCTCGGTGCGCAGCAGCAGTCCGAACATCGTCCAGATCCACGAGAACGCGAACGAGAAGACGATCAGCAGCGCGATCCCGGCGGCCACCCCGCCGATCCCGCCGTCCGGGCGGTAGCCGAGGACGATGCCGACGGTCAGCATCACCACGGACGCGATGGTGTAGCGCAGGGCGTCGCCGAGGAGGTAGCCGACCATCGTCGACGGCCGCCAGATGGGCAGCGACCGGAACCGGTCGAAGACGCCCTTCTCGATGTCCGTGTTCACCGAGACCCCGGTGTACATGGTGATCATCACGACCGACATGACGAGGATGCCCGGCAGCAGGAACTGGATGTACTCCTCCGGCGACCCGGCGAGCGCGCCACCGAACAGGTACGTGTACATCAGCACCATCATGATCGGGAACGCGGTGACGTCGAAGAGCTGCTCGGGGACGTGCTTGATCTTCAGCACGGCCCGCCAGCCGAACGTCAGCGACGCCGACCAGGCGCTGGGCCGCGGCGGGCGCTCCTTCGCCACCAGCAGCGCGGCCAGCGACTCGGCGCTGACGGGGGCGAGGTCCTTGCTCTCCGTGGTCGTCGCGGTGCTCATGCCGCCACCTCGTCCTTCTCGTCCTTCTCGTCCTTCTCGTCCTTGTCGTCCTTGTCGTCCATCTCGCCCTTGGCGCTCGCGCCGTCCGCGGTGTGGGTGTCGTGTCCGGTCAGGGCGAGGAACACCTCGTCCAGGCTGGGCTGGCCCAGCGAGAAGTTGTCGACGGTGATACCGGCGCGGGCCAGCTCGCCGAGCGCCCGCGCGGCCTGCTCGGCCGCCGTGTCGTCGCTCGCCGCCCGGCCCAGCCGGGCGGTCAGCGCCACCGGATCGTGCTCCTGCTGCACCTGCGCGTCCAGCGTGCGGCGCAGTACGTCCGCCGCGAGCGGCCGCTGCTCGGCGTCCCGCAGCCGCAGATGCACGGACCCGGCGCCGACGGACGCCTTCAGCTCGCCCTTGGTGCCCTCGGCGATCACCCGCCCGCGGTCGATGACGGCGATCCGGGACGCCAGCTGGTCGGCCTCGTCCAGATACTGCGTGGTGAGCAGCACCGTCGTGCCCTGGGCGACGACCGCGCGGACGATGTCCCACACCTGGTTGCGGCTGCGCGGGTCGAGCCCGGTGGTCGGCTCGTCGAGGAAGAGCAGGTCCGGGGTGTTCAGGATGGACGCGGCGATGTCGATGCGCCGCCGCATGCCGCCGGAGTAGTTCTTGATCTGCTTGCCGGCCGCCTCGGTCAGCCCGAACGCCTCCAGCAGCTGCGCGGCGCGCTCCCGGGCCGCCTTCTTGTTGTGCCCGAGGAGCCGGCCCAGCAGGACCAGGTTCTCGGTGCCGGTCAGATCCTCGTCGACCGAGGCGTACTGGCCGGTCAGGCTGACCCGGCCGCGGACCTCGTCGGCCGCGTGGACCACGTCGTGGCCGAAGACCCGGGCCTCGCCGCCGTCGGGGCGCAGCAGCGTGGCGAGCATCTTCACGGTGGTCGTCTTCCCGGCGCCGTTCGGACCGAGGACGCCGTAGACCGTGCCGGTGGGCACGGCGAGGTCGACGCCGTCGACGGCCCTGGTCTCGCCGAACGTCTTCACCAGGCCCGCGGTCTCGATGGCCAGGCCGGCGGTGTGCTGGCTCATATGGGGGTGTCCCTTCCGCGTACTCGGATTACGCAGGGGAAGACCTCCACCGTCGCGCAAACTCATCGCTCACGCATACGGATTCTCGCCCGCCCCCGTCCCCGCCCTGTCCCACGACCGAGGAGTAGCGTCCCCCTCATGCATGCGATCACGATTTCCGAACCCGGCGGTCCCGAGGTGCTGACCTGGGCCGAGGTCCCGGATCCGGAGCCCGGCGAGGGCGAGGTCCTGGTCGAGGTGGCGGCGAGCGCCGTCAACCGCGCCGACATCCTCCAGCGGCAGGGCCACTACGCGCCCCCGCCCGGCGCGTCCCCCTACCCCGGCCTGGAGTGCGCCGGGCGGATCGCCGCCCTCGGCACGGGCGTCGGGGGCTGGTCCGTCGGTGACGAGGTGTGCGCGCTGCTCGCGGGCGGCGGTTACGCCGAGAAGGTGGTCGTGCCCGCCGGACAGCTGCTGCCGGTGCCCGGGAAGGTGGCCCTGCACGAGGCCGCCGCGCTGCCCGAGGTGACCTGCACCGTCTGGTCGAACGTCTTCATGGTCGCCCATCTGCGGCCCGGCGAGACGCTGCTGGTGCACGGCGGGTCCAGCGGCATCGGCACGATGGCGATCCAGCTCGGCAAGGCCGTCGGGGCGAGGGTCGCGGTCACCGCGGGCACGAAGGAGAAGCTGGAGCGCTGCGCCGAGCTGGGCGCGGACATCCTGATCGACTACCGGGAGCAGGACTTCGTCGCCGAGATCAAGGAGGCCACCGGCGGCGCGGGCGCCGACGTCATCCTCGACAACATGGGTGCCAAGTACCTCGACCGCAACGTCAAGGCGCTCGCCGTCAACGGCCGGCTCGCGATCATCGGCATGCAGGGCGGCGTCAAGGGCGAGCTGAATATCGGCGCGCTGCTCGCCAAGCGCGCCGCCATCACCGCGACCTCGCTGCGCGCGCGCCCGCTCGACGAGAAGGCGGCGATCGTGGCGGCCGTACGCGAGCACGTGTGGCCGCTGCTCGACGCCGGGCACGTCCGGCCGGTCGTCGACCGCGAGGTCCCGATGCGCGAGGCGGCCACCGCGCACCGCCTGGTCGAGGAGAGCGGCCACATCGGAAAGGTGCTGCTGGTCACCGAGTGACCGCCGGGCCGGCCGCTCAGACCTGACCGCGCCGTACCCGCAGCCCGACGAAGGCGAGCCCGAGCCCCAGCCCGATCAGCACCATCCCGGACCCCAGCGGCAGGATCCGCAGCACGGGCTCGCCGCGCCGCCGCTCCGCGACGACCGCCTCCGGCGGCAGCGGCTCCGAGACCGGCTCCACCGGCTCCCGTGTCGCCACCGGAGCCGTCGTCGGCTCCACCGGCACTTCGTCCCGCCCCGGCCGCTCCCGCCCCTCGGCCGCGGGATTCCCGGCCCGACTGGGCCCGGGCGGCTCGCCGACGACCGCGGGAAGCGCGGACCCGGGGGCACTGACATAAGCCGTCGCCTCCGGCCCGCCCGCCGTCGCCTCCGGCCCGAAGGCAGGCGCGTACGTTCCGTCGCCCGCTCCCACCGAAGCGGCGACCCCGACCGTCGACACGCGATCGTCCGTCGATACGGCTCCGTCCGTCGATACGCCCCCGTCCGACGAAACGACGGCGTACGTCGCTACGGATCCGTACGACGAAACGCGCCCGTACGACGAGACGGACCCGTACGTCGAAACGCCGCCGTACGTCGATACGCCGCCGTACGACGAAACGCGCCCGTACGCCACCCCACCCGCGTGCGCCGCCCCACCCCCGTACGCCCACCCACTCACGCCCGACGCGCCCCACGGACCCGACGTAACAACCCCATACGACACACCACCCCCCGACAGGACCAGAACTCCGCCCAGTCCCGCCGCGCCCAGCGTCCGCAGCCATGCAGTCACGCAGCAAGCCTCACATCCGCGACAGATCCCGGCATTCCGGATGCCGCCGGCCGGTTGGTGCCACCGGGCAATTCAGTGCGCGTCGCGGGTGGGAGACAATGACCACATGGAGATGCCGAGGAACGAAAGGTCGCCGGAGAACTCCCAGCGGATCCTGGTCGTGGGCCAGGACGGCATGGCGCTCGGTGGCGGCGGTGGAGACGAGGACTCCCACGAGACCCCGGTGACGGACATGGTCGAGCAGCCGGCGAAGGTCATGCGGATCGGCAGCATGATCAAGCAGCTGCTGGAGGAGGTGCGGGCGGCGCCTCTGGACGAGGCCAGCCGGGTCCGGCTGAAGGAGATCCACGCCAGCTCGGTGAAGGAGCTGGAGGACGGTCTGGCTCCCGAGCTCGTCGAGGAGCTGGAACGGCTCTCCCTGCCGTTCACGGACGAAGCGACCCCCTCCGACGCGGAACTGCGCATCGCGCAGGCCCAGCTGGTGGGCTGGCTGGAAGGCCTCTTCCACGGGATCCAGACGACCCTGTTCGCCCAGCAGATGGCCGCGCGTGCCCAGCTGGAGCAGATGCGCCGCGCCCTGCCCCCGGGCGTCGTCCACGAGGGCCACGACGACCACCACACGGGAGGACGCCAGGGCGGGCCGTACCTGTAGCCGGGAAGGGCGAGCGTCACTGTTTGATCACGGTGCGCATGTCGGGAACGCACGTGATCTAGCGTGGGCGACTTCCGACTTCTGGAGGGAACCCACAAGCAGATGCGACGTTCCGTACTCGTGACGGCAGGTGCCCTCGCCTGCCTGGCCGTCCCGGCCATGGCCTCGCCGGCGGCGGCCGACACGGTCGTTGCGGACGACTGCAGCACCACGGGCGTCTACGGCACCTTCACCGCCAACATCGTGAGTTCCACCAAGATCGACCCGCTGGGCATGAGAGTGCTCGACACGGCGGCGGATGGCCACCACGTGGCCATCCGCCTCGTCACGACCGAGAACGACGGCGATGTCGTTCCGTGGAGCTGGCACCGCTACTACGGCGGCAATGGCGGCGAGGACAGCTGGTTCACGTACGCCTCGTCGTCCGCCGGCATCGCCAAGGTACGGATCCAGGCGGGTGTTTTCGAGGGCACCACCCTGCTGCGCCTGTGCTCCAGCCCCCTGAAGGACAACCCCTACAGCTGACGAGAGGCGGGCAGCCCGGTCACGACGCCGGGTTGCCCGTCGAGACGTTCAGCTGGATGACGATCTTCTCCGTCGGGTCGACGTCCGTGCCCGCGGGCGGGAACTGGCCCATGACCGTGCCGTCGCCGTAGGTGTGCTCGTCCTGGTACCGGATCTCCTTCTGCCAGCCGGCGGCCTTCAGGCACTCCTGTACCGACTTGATGTTCTTGAACTGGAAGTCGGGGATCTTGATCTTGTCCGGGTCGTTGAGCGATTCCTCGGGCTCCGTGCACTCGGTCGTCTCGATCGTCCGCGAGTAGTCCGGCCCCCGGTACCCCGGCTTCTTCGTCGTCGTGGCCGTCGGGGACGTGTCGCCGCCCTTGCTCTGGGGGTCGTCGCCGCCGTTGTTCAGGGTCAGTGCGGCGATCAGGCCGCCGACCGCGAGGACCGCGACGATCGCGGAGCCGATGATCACCGGCTTGTTGCTCCTGCCGCCGCCGCCCGAGCCCGGTGAGGCGGCGGACGGCTGCGGGGAGATGGTGTACGGCGCCGGGGTCGACGGCGACTGCCCGCCCCCGTACGGGGACGGCGTCGGGTATCCGCCGCCCTGCTGCGGATAGCCGTACGACGGCTGGGGCGCCGGCGTCGGCGTGCCGTACGGGTTCGGGGCCGGCGTCGGCTGGTACGGCGTCTGGACGCCGCTCACGGGCGCCGGGGCGGCCTGGTCGACCGGCGGGAACACCGCGGAGCCCACGCCCGCGCCGCTCTGCGTCGGCGTGCCCGGCACGATGCTCGGCGGGGCCGCCTGGAAGGAGGCCGCCACCCGCAGGCACTCGTCGCGCATGGCCACGGCCGTCGGGAAGCGCTCGTTCGGATTCTTCTTCAGCGCGCGGGCGATCAGCGCGTCCACGGCCGGCGGCAGCGAGCGGTTGATGGAGGACGCGGCGACCGGCTCCTCCTGCACGTGCGCGTACGCGATCGCCAGCGGCGAGTCCGCGTCGAACGGCAGCCGCCCGGTGACGAGCTGGAAGAGCATGATGCCGACCGAGTACAGGTCGGAGCGGGCGTCGACGCCGCGGCCGAGGGCCTGTTCCGGGGAGAGGTACTGCGGGGTGCCGACGACCATGCCGGTCTGCGTCATCGAGGTCACACCGGACTGCATGGCCCGCGCGATGCCGAAGTCCATCACCTTGACGACGTTGCGCTTCGTCACCATGACGTTGCCCGGCTTGATGTCGCGGTGGACCAGGCCCATCTCGTGGCTGATCTCCAGGGCCGCGAGCACGTCCGCGGTGACCTTGAGCGCCTTGTCGGCGGGCATCGCGCCGAACTGGCGGATGTCCTCCTCCAGTACGGACCCCAGCGGGCGGCCCTCGACGTACTCCATGACGATGTACGGCGTCGTCATGCCGTCCACGTCGTCCTCGCCGGTGTCGAAGACCGAGACGATGTTGGTGTGCGTGAGCTTCGCCACCGCCTGCGCCTCGCGGCGGAACCGCTCGCGGAACGCCTGCTCGCGGCCCAGCTCGGTGTGCAGCGTCTTGATCGCGACCTGCCGGTCGAGCACGCTGTCGTAGGCGAGGTGGACGGAGGCCATGCCGCCCTGGCCCAGCAGATCACGCAGCTGGTAGCGGCCGCCGGCGAGCGAACGCCCCGCGTACCGGCCCTGTGCGCCGTCCTGGCTCATGATCCGTATCCCCCGCTGTAGGCCTTCAGGCGCCGTTGATCGAAAGTGCTATTCCCGGCCAAGTCTGCCCCAGGGCACTGACACGTCAAGCTCGGTGCCCGTTCCGTGACCGTACGCGAAAGAAGCGTCGCGGAAGCGTTACAGCGGTCGTACGGGCGGTACACAGGATTTGCACGACCGCGCGGACGCACGGTTTCATGGCCGGTCCGTCTCGTGCCGGTCGTGGCGCCCGTCTCGGACCGGCGGCTTGCGCGAAGGCTGTAGCGTGGCCGACGGAGACCGTAACAACACCGCGCGCACCGCGGGCAGAAACGACGGCGAGGACTGATGGCACAGCAGCAGCGCGCTCAGGGCCCGTCCGACCCCGAGGCGACTGGCGGCGGGATGTCAGATGCGCCGGAACTGTGGGGTAATGGCGGACTGGTCGGGGACGGCCGATATCGGCTGACCCACCGGCTCGGCCGGGGCGGCATGGCCGAGGTGTTCGCGGCCGAGGACGTACGTCTCGGCCGCACCGTGGCGGTGAAGCTGCTGCGGGCCGACCTCGCCGAGGACCCGGTCTCCAAGGCCCGCTTCACGCGCGAGGCGCAGTCCGTGGCCGGCCTCAACCACCACGCGATCGTCGCCGTGTACGACTCCGGCGAGGACGTCGTGGGCGGCCAGTCCGTGCCGTACATCGTGATGGAGCTGGTCGAGGGCCGCACCATCCGCGATCTGCTGCACAACGCCGAGGCGCCCGGCCCCGAGCAGGCGCTGATCATCGTCTCGGGCGTCCTGGAGGCGCTGGCCTACTCGCACCAGCACGGCATCGTGCACCGCGACATCAAGCCCGCCAACGTCATCATCACGCACAACGGCGCCGTGAAGGTGATGGACTTCGGCATCGCGCGCGCCCTGCACGGGGCGTCGACGACGATGACGCAGACCGGCATGGTCATGGGCACCCCGCAGTACCTCTCCCCGGAGCAGGCGCTCGGCAAGGCCGTCGACCACCGCTCCGACCTGTACGCGACCGGCTGTCTGCTCTACGAACTGCTCGCGCTGCGCCCGCCGTTCGTCGGCGAGACCCCGCTGTCGGTGGTCTACCAGCACGTCCAGGACATCCCGACGCCGCCCTCCGAGGTCTCCGACGGCGCCCCGCCGGAGCTGGACGGCCTCGTCATGCGCTCGCTCGCCAAGGAGCCCGACGACCGCTTCCAGACCGCCGAGGAGATGCGCGGTCTGGTGCAGTACGCCCTCCAGATGCTGTACGAGCAGGGCGGCCACACGGGCACCTGGAACACCGGCCCGGTCGAGACCCACGACGGGCGGCACACCCCGGCGGCGGGCATGGCCGGTACGGCCGTGCTGCCGCACCCCGTGGACGCCTCCGGTACCACCCAGATCCCGCAGCAGATCCTGCCGAACTACGGCGGCGGCCGGGACGACGGCGGCTTCGAGGGGCACGGCAACCAGGGCAGTGGGCGCGGCAAGCTGTGGATCCTGGCCGTCCTCGCGGTGATCGCCGTGGTGGCGGGCGTCGCGCTGGCCCTCAACAACGACAAGACGAAGGAGCCCGGCACCGGCAACTCGCCGAAGCCGACGGTCACCAAGAGCACCGGCGACAAGACGCCGGAGGAGACGCCGAGCGACGACGCGTCGCAGGAGTCCCCGGACACCTCCACCGGGGACGACTCGGGCAGCGGAGGCGGCGGCTGGGGCGGCTACAACCCGACGCCGACCCCGTCGTACAGCCCCTCCCAGTCCTTCACCGACGACCCGACGGCCCCGCCGACGAACACCGCGCCGACCGGCACCGGCGGCACGGACACCGGCGGCACGGACACCGGCGGTACCGAGAACGGCGGCACCGAGAACGGTGGCACGGACACCGGCGGCACGGAGAACGGCGGCACCGAGAACGGCGGCGCGGACACCGGCGGCACGGAGAACGGCGGTACGGACGCGGGCGTGATCGGCGGCGCCGACGGGGGCGGCGGCGTCTGAGCCGCCGGCCGCGAGCCGCCGGCCGCGAGCCGGCGGTCGCGAGCCGGCGGTCGCGAGCTGTCGGCGGCCCCGCGCGGGCGTCGCTCGACGAGCCGTCCGGAGTGACCCGCGCGGGACGTCACGTCACTCCACGAACGCCCCGCACACCGCGTCGTACTCCCGCGTCCACCACACCGCCAGGGCCGAGGCGGCCGGGAACTGGGGGTCCGCGCGGGTGTCGCCGCGCTCGTAGTGCCAGCGCAGCATCCAGAAGTCGTTGAGGCGCTCCCACCACACCCGGTGCACGGCCGCCGCCAGTTCCGAGGGCGTGGCCTGGGCGGCGCGCCGGTACGCGCGCGCGTACGCCCGCACCTTCGGCAGGTGCAGGGTCCCCGCGGGCCGCACGAAGAAGATCGCGGCGGCGCGTACGGCCTCCTCCGCGCGGGGCTGGACGCCCAGCCGGTCCCAGTCGACGATCGCGGCCGGGGTGTCGCCCTGGTAGAGCACGTTGAACGGGTGGAAGTCCCCGTGCACCCAGCCCACCGAGCCACCGCGCGGGGGCCGTCGGTCCGCGTGCCGCTCCAGCAGCGCGCGCCGCTCCAGGAGCCGGTGGCGGGCGAGTTCGTCGAAGGAGTCGGCGGGCCGGTGCCGGCGCACGCGCGCGAGGAGGTCGTCGATCAGGTCGAAGGTGTCGGCGGGGTCGGCGCTCTCCACCGGGTGCGGGTGCTTCGCCGGGGGCGTGCGCCCCTTGGGCGGCATCACGCGCTCCAGGCCGGCGTGCACGGCCCCCAGCAGCGCCCCCAGCCGGGCGCACTGGCCGGTGGTGAGCTGGCCGCCGTGCCGGTGCCGGCCGTCGATCCAGGGGTGCAGGGCGTACGCGTGCCCGCCGACGACCGCGACCGTGCGCCCGTCCCGCCCGGCCAGCGGCGGGGCGACGGGCACCCCCAGGTCGGCCAGCCGCTGGGTGGCGCGGTGCCGGCGCTCGATGGCCGCGGGGTCGGCGGTGTCGGGGTCGAAGTGGTGTTTGAGGAAATAGCGGCCGCGCGTGGTGCACAGCCGGTAGCCGCGGTTCAGCAGCCCCTGGTCGACCGGCACGCAGGTGAGGGCGGATCCCGCGCCGTACTGACGGAGCAGCGCGCTCAACGGGGGCGCATGGGTCACAAGGGGTGGTACACAGGGGCGCGGCACGCGCCAGATGCTAGGGCACCCGACGGGGCCCATGAGCTGGGCGTTGTCACAGGAAGTCGCCGGCGATCGCTTTCGGTCAAGACCCGAATAAGGTGCGCAGTCCTTTATGCGGACGCGTACGGACGCGGACGCCTTGAACCGCTTGGACCTCATGCACCACTCGGTCCGGTGTTTTTTCCGCCCGCGTCCGGGCGACGTATGCCATGCCGGCGGCCGCCTCGATGTCGCCCTCGCCGAACAGCCGTTCGTGCGCCCCATGACGGGCACTCTCGTGATCGTCGCGCGGAAATACTCGGACTTTTCCGTCTTCGCGCACGCGATCAGTCTCACACAGAACTCTTCCCGTGACCTGGGTGGCCGGGATAACGTGCCCGTGTTCCGGCCCCCTGCAAGGCTGTGACCAGGGTTCCCTCCCGGCTTTTTCGATTTACTTGGATTTCCAAGCAAAATCGCAGGTCAGGAGGGGTTTCACAGAAATGTGGAGCACTGGGTAACGTGATGGTTGCAGGGCGCTCGCCGGGGCACCTGTCACGCCTGTTCCCGGCCGAGTGGCACCCACCCCGTGCCCGGTGGTCGAAACAGGTGAGCCGCACTGGCCTTACCGGCGAACCCGGGGGCCGGACCGACGGAGGAGCACACGTGACCGTGGAGAGCACTGCCGCGCGCACACCGCGACGCAGCGCCAGTACGAAGAGCACGGCCGGCAAGCGCACGACGGCGAAGAAGGGCACCGGCGCCGCCCAGGGCACCGACCCCCAGCTCGTGCAGCTGCTGACGCCCGAAGGCAAGCGCGTCAAGAACGCCGAGTACGACACCTACGTCGCCGGCATCACCCCCGAGGAGCTGCGCGGGCTGTACCGCGACATGGTGCTCACCCGCCGCTTCGACGCGGAGGCGACCTCGCTCCAGCGCCAGGGCGAGCTGGGCCTGTGGGCCTCGCTGCTCGGCCAGGAGGCCGCCCAGATCGGCTCCGGCCGGGCCCTGCGCGACGACGACTACGTCTTCCCCACCTACCGCGAGCACGGCGTCGCCTGGTGCCGCGGGGTCGACCCGACCAACCTGCTCGGCATGTTCCGCGGCGTGAACAACGGCGGCTGGGACCCGAACGGCAACAACTTCCACCTGTACACGATCGTCATCGGCTCCCAGACGCTGCACGCCACCGGCTACGCCATGGGCGTCGCCAAGGACGGCGCGGACAGCGCGGTCATCGCCTACTTCGGCGACGGTGCCTCCAGCCAGGGCGACGTGGCCGAGTCCTTCACCTTCTCCGCGGTCTACAACGCCCCGGTCGTCTTCTTCTGCCAGAACAACCAGTGGGCCATCTCCGAGCCCACCGAGAAGCAGACCCGCGTCCCGCTCTACCAGCGCGCCCAGGGCTACGGCTTCCCCGGCGTCCGCGTCGACGGCAACGACGTGCTGGCCTGCCTCGCGGTGACGAAGTGGGCCCTGGAGCGGGCCCGCGCCGGTGAGGGCCCGACCCTCGTCGAGGCGTACACCTACCGCATGGGCGCCCACACCACCTCCGACGACCCCACCCGCTACCGGGGCGACGAGGAGCGCCTGGCCTGGGAGGCCAAGGACCCGATCCTGCGCCTTCGCCGCTACCTGGAGGCCTCAAACCACGCGGACGAGGGATTCTTCGCGGAACTGGAGGCCGAGAGCGAGGCGTTGGGCAAACGAGTGCGCGAGGCGGTCCGCGCCATGCCGGACCCGGACCACTTCGCCATCTTCGAGAACGTGTACGCGGACGGGCACGCGCTCGTCGACGAGGAACGAGCCCAGTTCGCCGCCTACCAGGCGTCGTTCGCGGACGCTGAGGGGGTCTGACATGGCAGCGGAGAAGATGGCCCTGGCCAAGGCGATCAACGAGTCGCTGCGCCGCGCCCTGGAATCCGACCCCAAGGTCCTGGTCATGGGCGAGGACGTCGGCAAGCTCGGCGGTGTCTTCCGGGTCACCGACGGCCTGCAGAAGGACTTCGGCGAGAGCCGCGTCATCGACACCCCCCTCGCCGAGTCCGGCATCGTCGGCACGGCGATCGGCCTCGCCCTGCGCGGATACCGGCCGGTGGTGGAGATCCAGTTCGACGGCTTCGTCTTCCCGGCGTACGACCAGATCGTCACGCAGCTCGCGAAGATGCACGCCCGCTCGCTGGGCAAGGTCAAGCTGCCCGTCGTCGTGCGCATCCCCTACGGCGGCGGCATCGGCGCGGTCGAGCACCACTCCGAGTCCCCGGAGGCGCTGTTCGCCCACGTGGCCGGCCTGAAGATCGTCAGCCCCTCCAACGCGTCGGACGCGTACTGGATGATGCAGCAGGCCATCCAGAGCGACGACCCGGTGATCTTCTTCGAGCCCAAGCGGCGGTACTGGGACAAGGGCGAGGTCAACACCGAGGCCATCCCCGGCCCGCTGCACAGCGCCCGCGTGGTCCGCGAGGGCACCGACCTGACGCTCGCCGCCTACGGCCCGATGGTCAAGACCTGCCTGGAGGTGGCCGCCGCGGCCGCCGAGGAGGGCAAGTCCCTGGAGGTCCTCGACCTGCGCTCGGTCTCCCCGCTGGACTTCGACGCCATCCAGGCGTCGGTGGAGAAGACCCGCCGTCTGGTCGTCGTCCACGAGGCGCCGGTGTTCTTCGGCTCCGGCGCGGAGATCGCCGCCCGGATCACCGAGCGGTGCTTCTACCACCTGGAGGCCCCCGTGCTCCGGGTCGGCGGCTACCACGCGCCGTACCCGCCCGCGCGGCTGGAGGAGGAGTACCTGCCGGGCCTGGACCGGGTGCTCGACGCCGTCGACCGTGCCCTGGCGTACTGAGGAGAGGGTCGTGACGACGATGACGGAAGCGTCCGTACGCGAGTTCAAGATGCCGGACGTGGGCGAGGGCCTCACCGAGGCGGAGATCCTCAAGTGGTACGTCCAGCCGGGTGACACGGTCACCGACGGCCAGATCGTGTGCGAGGTGGAGACGGCCAAGGCCGCCGTCGAGCTGCCCATCCCGTACGACGGGGTGGTCCGCGCCCTGCACTTCCCCGAGGGAACCACGGTCGACGTGGGCACGTCGATCATCGCGGTCGAGGTCGCGGGCGCCGCCCCGGCGGCCTCGGAGCCCCAGCCGGCCCCCGCGCCCCAAGGGCTCCCCCAGGAGGAGGAGCCCGCCCCGGAGGGCCGCCAGCCCGTGCTGGTCGGGTACGGCGTGGCGGCCACGTCGACCAAGCGCCGCCCCCGCAAGGGCCCCGAGGTGCCGGTCGCGCAGGCGTCCGCGCCGCAGGCCTCCACGGTGATCCAGGCCGAGCTGAACGGCCACGGCCCGGCACCCGCGGCGGACAGACCGCGTCCCCTGGCCAAGCCCCCGGTCCGCAAGCTGGCCAAGGACCTGGGCGTGGACCTGACGACGGTCACCCCGACCGGCCCGGACGGCATCATCACGCGCGACGACGTCCACGCGGCGGCGGCCACGACACAGCCGGCCCCGCAGCAGGCGGCCCCGGCCCAGGCCCCCGCTCCCGCCCAGGAGGCGGCCACCCCGGCCGCTCCGGCCGGCGCGGCGGCCCCGGTCACCCCCGCCGCCGCCCACGACGCGGCGCGCGAGACCCGTATCCCGGTCAAGGGCGTCCGCAAGGCGACGGCCGCGGCGATGGTCGGCTCGGCGTTCACCGCGCCGCATGTCACGGAGTTCGTGACGGTCGACGTCACGCGCACCATGAAGCTGGTCGAGGAGCTGAAGCAGGACAAGGAGTTCACCGGCCTGCGGGTGAACCCGCTGCTGCTGATCGCCAAGGCCCTGCTCGTCGCGGTCCGGCGCAACCCGGACATCAACGCGTCCTGGGACGAGGCCGCCCAGGAGATCGTGGTCAAGCACTACGTGAACCTGGGCATTGCGGCGGCCACCCCGCGCGGCCTGATCGTGCCGAACATCAAGGACGCCCACGCCAAGACCCTGCCGGAGCTGGCCCAGTCGCTGGGCGAGCTGGTGAGCACGGCCCGCGAGGGCAGGACGTCCCCCGCGGCCATGCAGGGCGGCACCATCACCATCACCAACGTCGGCGTCTTCGGCGTCGACACCGGCACGCCCATCCTCAACCCCGGCGAGTCCGCGATCCTCGCGGTCGGCGCGATCAAGCCCCAGCCGTGGGTCCACAAGGGCAAGGTCAAGCCCCGCCAGGTCACCACCCTGGCCCTCTCCTTCGACCACCGCCTGGTCGACGGCGAACTGGGCTCGAAGGTGCTGGCCGACGTGGCGGCGATCCTGGAACAGCCGAAACGGTTGATCACCTGGGCGTGACCCGGTTGATCACCTGGGCGTGACACGGCCGGACAGCCGGGCGTGAGAGCAGTCCGGCGGTCACCGGCGGCCCCCGGCCGCCGGTGAGGAAGACACACAGGGCCCGCCGCGGCAGCGCGGCGGGCCCTGTGCTCGGTGCGGGTCGGTGCGTCAGTCGCGCTGGGCGCCCTGCGGGAGGGTGCGCAGCTGCATCGTGCCGGCCGAGCTGGCGCCGAAGGCGTAGTCCATCAGCTTGGCGGCGTCGGTGAAGCGGTTGGTGTCGTTGAGGAGCACCCCGACGACGGACTTGCCGTTGCGCGTCCCGGCGAAGACCAGGCACGGCCCGGCCGGGGTGTTGGTCCCGGTCTTCACACCGGTCGCGCCG
Organism: Streptomyces sp. NPDC052687; assembly: GCF_040678395.1. Lineage (NCBI taxonomy): Bacteria > Bacillati > Actinomycetota > Actinomycetes > Kitasatosporales > Streptomycetaceae > Streptomyces > Streptomyces sp. NPDC052687. The sequence goes on from NZ_JBFATR010000002.1 coordinate 14,582, forward strand.
CTGTAGGAGCCCAGCAGCTTGTTGGTGTTGTACCAGGTGTAGGTGCGGGTGCCGCCGCTGCTCGTCGTCGCGTACTGCACCGTCTTCTGCTTCTTCACGATGCCCGCGAAGGTGGAGTACTTCATCGCGCTGCGGGTGAGCTTCGCGAGGTCGCGCGGTGTCGTGTAGTTGGTGTTCTGCGTGGAGTTGCCGTCGAACGTGTCGAAGTGAGTGTTCGTCAGGCCCAGGTCCTTGGCCTTGGTGTTCATCTTGCTGATGAACGACTTGGTGCGCGCCGAGACCGACGTGCCGCTGCCGAAGGTGTCCGCGAGCGCCATCGCGGCGTCACAGCCGGACGGCAGCATCAGCGCGTGCAGCAGCTGGCGGACGGTCACCTTGTCGCCGGTCTTCAGGTCGGCGGTGCTCGCGCCCTTGGCGGCCACGTAGTCCCGGTACGCCTGCTTGACGGTGATCTTGCGGTCCAGGTTCAGGTTCGGCGTGCTCAGCACCACCCGAGCCGTCATGATCTTGGTGGTGCTGGCCATGGGCCGCTTGGTGTCGGCGTACTTGCTGTAGAGCGTGGAGCCCGTCGCGCTGTTGAGCATGAAGGCGCCCTTGGCGGAGACGGAAGGCGCGGTGGCGGCTTGCGCGGGCGCCGCGGTGAGGGCTCCGGTCGCGAACACGGCGCCGGCGGTGAACGTCACGGCGACGGCCTTGCGGAGACGAATGCCCTTGATGCCGGTTGTCAACTGATGTACCCCGAATGCGTCTGAATGCCCCTGGTGCGCGGCCGAGTTGGTGATTGAGGGGCAGGGGAGGCCGCATGTGTGTGACGCGCGAGGGGCGGCAAGGGTTGTACGCGATCCGGAAATTCACCCGTCCGCATGCTGGACGGCTCCGCTCATGCGTACGTGTTGTATCTATCCTGTCGGCATGACCCTGGCCGCCGTGAAGCAACCGCCCGCAGCCGACCGCGTCTACACCCACGTCAAACAGGGCGTCCTGGACCGCAGCTACGAAGGCGGGACGCTGCTCACCGAAGGCGAGCTGGCCGAGGCCGTCGGGGTCTCGCGCACCCCGGTGCGCGAGGCGCTGCTGCGGCTGGAGGCCGAGGGCCTCATCAAGCTCTACCCGAAGAAGGGCGCCCTGGTCCTGCCGGTCTCCGCGCAGGAGATCGCCGACGTCGTCGAGACCCGCCTGCTGGTCGAGGAACACGCCGCCCGCAAGGCCGTCCCCGCACCGCCCGCGCTGATCGCGCGCCTGGAGCGGCTGCTCGCCCAGCAGCAGGAGCAGGCCGCCGCCGGGGACCTGGCCGCCGTCGCGGTCACCGACCGCTGTTTCCACGCCGAGATCGTCCGCAGCGGCGGCAACGACATCCTCTCCCGCCTCTACGACCAGCTCCGCGACCGCCAGCTGCGGATGGGCGTCGCCGTGATGCACTCCCACCCCGACCGCATCGCCAAGAACCTCGACGAACACGAGGAGATCCTGGACGCGCTGCGCTCCGGCGACGCCGAGGCCGCCGTCGCGGTCGTCCACCGGCACGTCGGCTGGTTCTCGCACCTGGCGCGGGGGGAGGTCCGGTGAGCGCGCCCTCGATATCCCTGCCGGGCGATCCGCCGGGCGGGCGGCGCGCGGTCGCCGTCTGGTCGATCGGCGTCGCCGTCTACTTCGTCGCCGTCATCTTCCGCACCTCGCTGGGCGTGGCCGGTCTCGACGCCGCCGACCGCTTCCACGTGAACGCCTCGGCGCTGTCCACGTTCTCCATCCTCCAGCTGCTGGTCTACGCCGGGATGCAAATCCCCGTCGGCCTGCTGGTCGACCGGCTCGGCACGAAGAAGGTGCTGGCCATCGGCGTCGTGCTGTTCACGGCCGGACAGCTCGGCTTCGCCTTCTCGCCCTCGTACGGCATGGCGCTCGCCTCGCGCGCCCTGCTCGGCTGCGGCGACGCGATGACGTTCATCAGCGTGCTGCGGCTCGGCAACCGCTGGTTCCCGGTCCGGCGCGGACCGCTGATTGCGCAGCTCGCCGGGCTCGTCGGCATGGCGGGCAACCTGGTCTCCACGCTGGTCCTCGCCCGGCTGCTGCACGGCATCGGCTGGACGGCGGCGTTCGCGGGCAGCGCGCTCGCCGGAGTCGTCGTCCTCGTCCTGCTGCTGCTCTTCCTGAAGGACCACCCCGAGGGCCACGAGCCGGAGCCGGTCTCCCACCGGGGGGCGGCCTACGTCCGCCGGCAGATCGCCGCGTCCTGGCGGGAGCCGGGCACCCGGCTCGGACTGTGGGTGCACTTCACCACCCAGTTCCCGGCGATGGTGTTCCTGCTGCTGTGGGGGCTGCCGTTCCTGGTCGAGGCGCAGGGCCTGTCCCGCGCGGCGGCCGGTGAACTGCTGACCCTGGTCGTGTTGTCGAACATGGCGATCGGCCTGGTCTACGGCCAGATCGTCGCCCGGCACCACGGGGCGCGGCTGCCGCTGGCGCTCGGCACGGTCGGCGCCACCGCGGTGCTGTGGGCGACGACCCTGGCCTGGCCCGGTGAGCGGGCGCCGATGGGGCTGCTCGTGGTGTTGTGCGCGGTGCTCGGCGCCTGCGGGCCCGCCTCCATGATCGGCTTCGACTTCGCCCGCCCGGCGAATCCGCCGGAACGTCAGGGCACGGCGTCCGGCATCACCAACATGGGCGGTTTCATCGCCTCGATGACGACGCTGTTCGCGATCGGCGTGCTCCTGGACGCCACGGGTGACGACTACACCGTCGCCTTCTCCGCGGTCTTCGTCCTCCAGGCGCTCGGCGTCAGCCAGATCCTGCGCCTGCGCGGCCGCGCGGCCCGCCGTGAACGGGAGCGGCTGGTGGCGAGCAGAGTGGAGACGGTGCACGTGCCCGCGTGAGGCGGGGGCGGTGCCGTGCCCCGCGTAAGGCGGGGGTGGTCCAGGGCCTGCGTGAGCCGTCGGGTGGTGCGGTGCCCCGCGGGAGGCACGCGGGGTGCGGTGCCCGGGTGAGGCGGCGTTGCAGGCCCGCGTGAGCCAGTGGGCGGCGCTGTGCCCCGTGTGAGACCGGGGGCGGTGGGGTGCCCGCGTGAGACGGGCGGCTGTGCGGGGCCCGCGCGAGCCGTCGGGTGGCGTCGTGCCCCGCGTGGGACTCGGCGCGGGGTGCGGGGCCCGCTGAAACGGGGGGGCAGGGCCCGCTCAAGCCGTCGGGCGGCGCTGTGCCCCGCGTGCACCGGGGGCGATGGGGTGCCCGTGTGAGGCGGGGGTGGTCCAGGGCCTGCGCGAGCCGTCGGGTGGCGTCGTGCCCCGCGTGAGGCGGGGGCGTCGGCGTGGCACCGGGATGAGGTTGACGGTGCCGTGCCGTGTCTGAGGCGGTGGTGTCAGCGTGCCACCGGGACGAGTGTGAGATACGCCAGCCCCAGCACTCCCCGGTAGTGCAGCCACTGGGCCCGGTGCCGGTCCACCCGTGCCCGGGTCCCGGCCGCCAGCGGATGCCGCGGGTGCCGGGCCAGCCACACCTCCACGTCCGCCTGGAGCCCGACTCGAACTCCTCCCACTCCTCCAGGGACGCCGTCTCCACGTACTCCGGGCGGAAGCCCGCGTCGATCGCGAGGTCGACGAGGGTGCCCAGGTCCGGATGGTCGGCGACGGAGGCGCCCGGCCACATGCCGGACAGCTCGGCGGCGGTCGGCGTGCGCTGCCAGAACCCCTCCCCGAGCAGCACCCGCCCGTCGTCGGTGACCAGCTCCCGCAGGGCCCGCAGGGCGTGCGGCAGGTGCTCCGGCGGCTCCACGGCGGTCAGCGCCTGACTGGCACCGACGCACAGCACCAGGTCGGCGGGCCCGCGCCGGGTGCCCACGGCGGACTCCTCGGCGAGCGTCACCCGTCCGTCGAGCCCTCGGTCCCGTGCCGCGCGGCGCGCCCGCTCCAGATCGTCCCCGTCGATGTCGACGCCGGTGCCCGTGGCGCCCGGAACGGCGGCGAGGACCCGCAGCAGCAGTTCGGCCCAGCCGCAGCCCAGGTCGAGGACCGTGGCGGGGGAGTGTGCGGCCAGCCGCCGCACGAGCGTGGACGCGCGGGCCTCGGAGAGCGGTCCGTGGAACGTCAGCCGGGTCAGGCGGGGCGGCCCCCCGGCCGCGCCCCCGGGCTCGTTCCCGGCCGCGCCCCCGGCCTCGTTCCCGGCCCGGCTCCCGCCGTCGCCCCTGTCCCCGTCCCCGTCCCCGTCCCGCGAGCCCGTCCCGGAGGGGGCCACGGAGTCGGTCACGGAGTCGGTCACGGAGTCACCGTGAAATGGCGCAGGATCGCCGCGGCCAGATCCTGGTCGCCCTCCGTCTTCACCCGGTCCGCGACCGCCGCCGGCGTCACCCGGCCGCAGGCCAGGCGGACGTACGTCTCCCAGTCCAGGGTGAGCGACGCGGCCGGGCCCAGCGCGGGCGCCGTCTCCAGGGTGCCGCGGCCGTGGATGTCGACCCGCACCGTGCGCAGGAACTCCACCGGGCCGTTGACGTCGAAGACCACCGCGGAGCTGCGCGGCGCGTCGGCCCGATCGGCGACCACGTGCGGCAGGGCGTCCAGCAGCACGTCACGGGCGACGTACGCGCCCGGCGAGTCCAGGTTGCCGGGGCGGCCGAGGGCGGTGCGCAGATCCTGCTCGTGCACCCACACGTCGAACGCGTGCCGGCGCATCGACTCCTCCAGCGTCAGCTCGGCGCCCAGCGGACCGCGCACCTTGGTGCCGGGGTCGCGGGACTCGTTGCGCAGCTGCCGGTTGCGGCGGATGACCGTGTACTCCAGCTCGGCGGTCATCTCCGGCGCCGTGTGGTGACGGCGGACGTCGACCTGCATCTCCATGTAGCGCTGGTGGTCGGTGGTGACGTGGAACAGGTCGCGCGGGAGGGTGTGGATGGGGCGCGGGTCGCCCAGCATCTCGCTGTCCAGGCCGATGACATGCGACACGACGTCGCGCACCGACCAGGCCGGGCACGGCGTACGCCGGTTCCAGTCGGCCTCCACCAAGTGCTGCACCAGCTCGGATATCGCTTCGATGGAGTGGGTCCAGGCGTCGGCGTAGGGCTGGAGGGTGGGATGCAGACTCACGGAACGGGGCCCCTCGGCGGTCGGTACACGGGCAGGTGGTGGCGGCTTTGCCAGTGGGAGGTGGCGGCTGTCGGCGGGTGTCTTGCACGCTAAGTTACGCTGCTGGAAGGCACCCCGGCAGGCCTTTCGTGTGACGATCGTAGGCCTGAGTGGACACCGGTGTGGACGCCCTTGCGGACGGCTCGATTGCCAGGACGGTGGTACTGTGCGCGCCTCTCTGATCCAGATCGCCGTAGACGAGGGCGAATCGGTCGACGCCCGCAGGCGCCGCGCCGCCTCCCTCGTCCGCGAACAGGCGGGCGCGGACCTCGTGGTCCTGCCGGAGCTGTGGACCACCGGCGCCTTCGCCTACGAGGAGTTCGGCCGCGAGGCCGAGCCGCTGGACGGCCCGACGTACGAGGCCATGGCCAAGGCGGCGAGCGACGCGGGTGTCTGGCTGCACGCCGGCTCCATCCCGGAGCGTGACCCGGACGGCCCCCTCTACAACACCTCCCTCGTCTTCTCGCCTGCCGGTGAACTGGCCGCCGCCTACCGCAAGATCCATCGCTTCGGCTTCGACAGGGGCGAGGCCGTGCTGATGGGCGCGGGGCGCGACCTGGTGACGGTCGCTCTCCCGGAGACGACCCTGGGTGTGGCCACCTGCTACGACCTCCGTTTCCCCGAACTCTTCCGCGGTCTGGTGGACGCCGGCGCCGAGACCTTCGTCGTCCCGGCGGGCTGGCCGGAACGCCGCCGCTCCCACTGGACGCTGCTCGCCCGGGCCAGGGCGGTGGAGAACCAGGCCTTCGTGCTCGCCTGTGGAACGGCCGGCACACACGCCCGGGTTCCCCAGGCCGGTCACTCGATCGTGGTCGATCCCTGGGGTGAGGTGCTGGCCGAGGCGGGCCCCGGCGAGCAGGTCCTCTCGGTGGAGTTCGACCCGGGCCGGGTCGCGGTGACCCGGGATCAGTTCCCGGCGCTGAAGGACCGTGTCCTGGGCGTGGAGCCACCGCGCCACTGACCGGCCACCGCGCCGCCGACCGGCCACCGCACTGCCGCCCCACCGCCGACCGGTGACACGTCCTCAGTCACCCCAGTCGCCCTCAGTCCTCCTCCCCCTCCCGTTCCGCCAGGAGGATCACACACACCGCCACCGTGATCAGCAGCGCGTGGTCCGCGTCCTCGCGGACCACGTCGACGCCGTAGGTGTCGCGCAGGTGCAGCCAGCGGCGGGAGACGACGGCCAGCAGCTCACCGTCGTACTCGATGGCGAACTCGCGGTCGAGGATCTTGCCGCTGACGTCCAGTTCGGTGCCGTCGACCAGGGTGACGCGGTAGTGGTTGCGCAGCAGGGACAGCCGTTTGCGGCGGATGCTCGCCAGCGCCTCGCCGTCCCGCTCGATGAGCAGGGTGTCGCGCAGGGCGAGCATCTTCTCCCGGATGTCGATCAGCACCCGCCCGTCGGCGTCCTTCAGCTCGAAGGTGTCGCGCAGCCGCAGGGCCTTGCCGTCGACGAGGAACGCCTTCTCGCCGTGCTCGTCCTCGATCCAGTAGTCGTCGCCGAAGCCCAGCAGCCGGTCGCGTACGAGGTATCTCATGACACCAGCGCTTCCCCGGCGGCCGTGCCGAAACGCCGGCGATAGGCCGAGGGGCTGAGCCCGGTCTCCCGGCGCAGCCGCGCCCGCAGGTTGGCGGCGGTGCCCAGACCGCTGCGCGCGGCCACCACGTCGAGCCGCTCCTCGCCCCGCTCGATCAGCCGGCAGGCCAGCGCCACCCGCTCCCCGGTCAGCCACGCCAGCGGGGTGGTGCCCAGCTGGGCGCGGAACCGGCGGTGCAGGGTCGCGGGGGAGACCGCCGCGCGGGCGGCGAGGTCGGCCACGGTCAGCGGTTCGGCCAGCCGCTCCTGCGCCCACGCCAGCAGTGGGCCCAGCGACTCGTCGCGTACGTCGGGCACCGGCCGCTCCACGAACTGCCGCTGCCCGCCGTCGCGGTGGGCGGCGAACACCAGCCGGCGGGAGACGAGGTTGGCGATCTCGGCGCCGTGGTCCCGCCGGATCAGGTGCAGGCCCAGGTCGAGGGCGGCCGCGCTGCCGGCGGCGGTCAGGATGTCGCCCTCGTCGACGAACAGCACGTCGGGCTCCAGCAGGACCTGCGGGTGCAGGGTGCGGAAGGACTCGGCCCACATCCAGTGGGTGGTGGCCCGCCGTCCGTCCAGCAGCCCGGCCTCGGCGAGCGCGAAGGTGCCGGTGCAGAAGCTGACGACGCGGGCGCCCCGCGCGTGCGTACGGCGGATGGCGTCCAGGACCGGCGCCACGCGCGGCACGACGTTGTCCGGCCGGCCGGGCACGACCAGCGTGTCGGCGTCGTCCACCGCGTCGAGACCCGGCACGCCCGCCATGCGGAAGAAGCCGTGGTTCATCCGCACCTCGGGCGTGGGCGCGCAGAGCGTCACCTCGTACAGCGGTCCCGGAAGCCCCAGCTCGGGCCGGGGCAGGCCGAACAGCTCGGTCGCGACACCGACCTCGAAGGGATTGGTGCCCTCGTCGACGATCACGGCGACCCGGTGCGGACGGCCGGCCGACGGAGAGCACTGAGAGGATCCTTGCGGCATTCGCGATTCCTAGCACTCGTGGCCAGGCACCGCCACCGCGCACGATGACCGCATGGAACCCACACCGCTGACGGAACCCATCTCGCTGACCGCCGCGCTCGCGTCCTTCTCCGAGCGCTGGAGCCCCCGTATCGTCACGGCCGTCAACGACTACGACGTCCGCGTCGCCAAGGTGGAGGGCGAGCACGTCTGGCACGCCCACGACCACACCGACGAGTTCTTCCTCGTCCTCGACGGCGAACTCCACATCGGGCTGCGGGAACCGGCGGGCGAGCGCACGGTGGTGCTGCCGAAGGGCTCGGTCTTCACCGTCCCCCGCGGCGTCGAGCACAAGCCCTACGCGCCGGTCCCCACCCAGATCCTCCTCTTCGAGCCCACGGGCACCCTCACCGTCGGCGACCGCCACGACCCGGTACCCGGCCACGTGGACGCGACGACGGGGCACGCGCTGCCGTGACGGCCGCGGGGCGTTCGTGAGGGACGCCGACACGCCGTTACGCCGTTACAGGCCGTTACGCCGTTACACGCCGTATCCGTCGCTGTACCCGTCCCGCCGGTGATGGTGGTGGTGAGGCTCCTCGTCGACGACCGGGGTCGTGGGGGGCACCACCACCCGCCGGCGGCGGGCGATGCTGCTGAACGTCGACACGCCGATCAGCCCGACGATCATCAGGATGATCCCGACCAGGTCGAGGTTGACCCCCTGCATGTCCCAGTCGGTCGCGAAAGTGAGGATGGCTCCCACGGCGATGAGGATGATGCACCCGCCGAGGCCCATGAGTTGTCGCCTCCTGTCCGGTCCGGTGGTTTCCGGTGCTTCCGGTCGCTGACGGGTACCCAGGAGCAGCGCCGACACGCCCTCTTGTGGCCGTGAAGGGCCGAACTAGCCCTCCAGGAAGGCGACCAGCGCGTTGGCCAGCAGGTACGGGTCCTTCGCGCCGCACAGTTCGCGGACGCTGTGCATGGACAGGATGGCCACGCCGATGTCGACCGTGCGGATGCCGTGGCGGGCGGCGGTGATCGGGCCGATGGTGGTGCCGCACGGCATGGAGTTGTTGGAGACGAAGGACTGGAAGGGCACGCCCGCCTTCTCGCAGGCGGCGGCGAACACCGCGCGGCCCGAACCGTCCGTGGCGTAGCGGTTGTTGACGTTCACCTTGAGCAGGGGGCCGCCGTCGACACGCGGGTGGTGCGTCGGGTCGTGCCGTTCCGCGTAGTTGGGGTGGACGGCGTGGCCGGTGTCCGAGGACAGGCAGACGGTGCCGGCGAAGGCGCGGGCGCGGTCCTCAAGCGAGCCGCCGCGCGCGTACACCGAGCGCTCCAGCACGTTGCCGAGCAGCGGGCCGTCGGCGCCGGTGTCCGACTGCGAGCCGTTCTCCTCGTGGTCGAAGGCGGCGAGCACCGGGATGTACGGCAGGGAGGCCGCGTCCGGCCGGGTCGCCACCGCGGCGAGCGCGGCGGCGCCCGCGTGCACCGACAGCAGGTTGTCCATGCGCGGACCCGCCACCAGCTCCTGGTCGCGGCCCAGGTACGCGGGTGCCTCCACGGAGTGGGTCATCAGGTCCCATCCGGTCACCTCGCCCGCGGGCAGCCCCGCCTCCTGCTCCAGGAAGGCGATCAGGTCGCCGTCGCGGACGTCGTCGCCGAGGCCCCAGACGGGCTGCATGTGGCGCTGCTTGTCGAGTTTGAGGCCCTCCGCGGAGACCGCGCGGTCCAGGTGGATGGCCAGCTGGGGGACGCGCAGCAGGGGGCGGTCGACGTTGACCAGGCGGGTGCTGCCGTCGCGCAGGGTGAGCCGGCCGGCCAGGCCCAGGTCGCGGTCGAGCCAGGAGTTCATCAGCGGTCCGCCGTAGATCTCCACCGCGATCTGCCGCCAGCCGTGCCCGCCGGTGTCGGGCAGCGGCTTGACGCGCAGGTTGGGGGAGTCGGTGTGGGCGCCGACGATCCGGTACGGGGTGTGCGGCGCGGCGTCCTCGGGGACGTACCAGGCCACGATCGCGCCGCCGCGCAGGACGTACTTGCCGCCGCTCGTCCCGTCCCAGGCGTCCGTCTCCGCGACCTGCCGGAAGCCTGCCTTCTCCAGCCGCTCCGCGGTGTTGGCCACCGCGTGGTACGGCGAGGGGCTGGCCGCGAGGAAGGACATCAGGTCGTCGGTGTGGCCGCGGTCGAACGGGTGGGGGACGGCGGCGGAAGACGGGCGGGAGGGTTCGCTCATGGCAGCCACGATAAGGCTCCGGGGGGCGCGCTCCCCAGGGTTGCCGGGGATGTCCGGTGGTGGGGAGGTGTGGGGTACGTGAGGCCTTCGGCGACGGGCGGGCACAGGGCCGCGGGACGGCAGGGCGGCGCGTCGGCACAGGGCGCGGGACGGCACGGCGACGGGCCGGCACAGGGCGCGGGACGGTGCGGCGGCGGCCCCGGCACAGGGCGCCGGACGGTACGGCGACGGGCGGCGCCGGGCGCGGGACCGCAAGGCGGCGGAGGGCCGCGAGCCCCGGGAACGGTACGGCGGCGGGCGGCGCCGGGCCCTGGGGACGGTGCGGCGGCGGGCGGCGCCCGGGCCCTGGGGACGGTGCGGCGGCGGGCGGCGCCCGGGCCCCGGGGACGGTACGGCGGCGGCCCGCCCCTCTCCTCACCGGAGAAGGCGCGGGCCGCCGCTGTGATCAGGAGGCAACGAGCCGGATCAGAACGCGGACTCGTCCAGCTCCATCAGCTCCAGGTCGACGTTCTCGGAGACCTTGCGGGCCAGCGTGACGCCCGGCAGGACGTTGGCCGCGAAGAACTTCGCCGCCGCGATCTTGCCCTCGTAGAACGCCTTGTCCTTGGCGGAGGCGGACTCCAGCTTCTCGGCGGCGATGGCGGCGCCCTTGAGCAGCAGGTAGCCGACGACCACGTCACCGGAGGCCATCAGCAGGCGGGTGGTGTTCAGGCCCACCTTGTAGATGTTCTTGACGTCCTGCTCGGTGGCCGCGAGGTCGTTCAGCATCAGGCCGACGATGGCCTCCAGCTCGACGGCGGCCTTCGCCAGGTGCTCGCGGGCGCCGGCCAGCGTCTCGCCGCCCGTGCCGAGCGCGAGGAACTTCTTGATGTCCTCGGCGAGCGAGTTCAGCGCGGCGCCCTGGTTGCGGACGATCTTCCGGAAGAAGAAGTCCTGGCCCTGGATCGCCGTGGTGCCCTCGTACAGGGTGTCGATCTTGGAGTCCCGGATGTACTGCTCGATCGGGTACTCCTGCAGGAAGCCGGAGCCGCCGAAGGTCTGGAGCGACTGGGCGAGCAGCTCGTAGGCCTTCTCGGAGCCGTAGCCCTTGACGATCGGCAGGAGCAGGTCGTTCAGGGCGTGGTCGGCGGTGGCGTCCTCGCCGTTGGCCTCCTTGATCTGGATGGCGTCCTGGATCGAGGCGGTGTACATCACCAGGGCGCGCATGCCCTCCGCGTACGCCTTCTGCGTCATGAGCGAGCGGCGCACGTCCGGGTGGTGGGTGATGGTGACCTTGGGCGCGGTCTTGTCCATGAAGTTGGCGAGATCCGGGCCCTGGACGCGCTCCTTGGCGTACTCCAGCGCGTTCAGGTAGCCGGTGGACAGCGTGGAGATCGCCTTCGTGCCGACCATCATGCGGGCGAACTCGATGATGCGGAACATCTGGCGGATGCCGTCGTGCTTGTCGCCGATCAGCCAGCCCTTGGCGGGGTGCTTGTCGCCGAAGGTCATCTCGCACGTGTTGGACGCCTTCAGGCCCATCTTGTGCTCGACGTTCGTGGCGTAGACGCCGTTGCGCTCGCCCAGCTCGCCGGTCTCGAAGTCGAAGAGGTACTTCGGGACGAGGAAGAGGGACAGGCCCTTGGTGCCGGGGCCGGCGCCCTCGGGGCGGGCCAGCACGTAGTGGAGGATGTTCTCCGACATGTCGTGCTCACCGGACGTGATGAACCGCTTCACGCCCTCGATGTGCCAGGAGCCGTCCTCCTGCTGGACCGCCTTGGTGCGGCCCGCGCCCACGTCCGAGCCGGCGTCCGGCTCGGTGAGGACCATGGTGGAGCCCCACTGCTTCTCGACGGCGATCTTGGCGATGTGCTTCTGGACCTCGTTGCCCTCCTCGAAGAGGATGCCGGCGAACGCGGGGCCCGAGGAGTACATCCACACGGCCGGGTTGGCGCCCAGGATCAGCTCGGCGTAGGCCCAGATCAGGGAGCGGGGCGAGGTGGTGCCGCCGATCTCCTCGGGCAGGCCGAGACGCCAGTACTCGGAGTCCATGAAGGCCTGGTAGCTCTTCTTGAAGGACGCGGGGACCGGGGCGGTGTTCGTCTCCGGGTCGAAGACGGGCGGGTTGCGGTCGGCGTCGGCGAAGGACGCGGCCAGCTCGTTCTCGGAGAGGCGGGTCAGCTCCTCCAGGACGCTCTTGGCGGTCTCGACGTCCATCTCCTCGAACGGGCCGGTGCCGTACACCTTGTCGCGCCCGAGTACTTCGAAGAGGTTGAACTCGATGTCGCGGAGATTCGACTTGTAGTGCCCCATGGCGACGGCTCCGTAGAGAGAGATCGGCGAGGCACTGACTCCTCGCGCCTAGTTCACGTACCAACAAGTAGCTACGATGATGCTACCCGTCAGTAATAAGGCGCAACCCCGATCCGGCCATCTGTGACCCAGCCCTCGGTGGCGGTCGATACCCTTGCCTGCATGTACGGCTACGACCAGAGCGCCGGAGCGCAGCAGCAGTACGCCCCGCCGCAGCAGCAGATGCCCGGCGCCGGGGGCTACGGGCAGCAGCCGCCGCTGTACCCGGAGCCGTCCCCGCCCTCCCTCGCCGACGCGGTCCGCTCCTTCACCACCGGACAGATGACCGCCGAGGACTTCCAGCAGATCTTCGCCACGTCCAAGGTCTACTGCCCCCGCGGCGACACCCCCGGCTTCCTCGCCCTGCACAACACCCAGCAGCCGGTGATCCCCATGTTCACCTCGCTGAAGGAGCTGCGCCGCTACGCGGGCAAGGAGTCCAAGTACTTCGTCATCACCGGCGCCGAGGTCATCGACCTCCTCCCCACCGGCTACGGCTTCGTCCTCGACATGGAGGGCGAACACCGGATCGTCTTCGACGCGAAGGCGGTGGAGGAGATGGTGGACTTCGCGATGCGGCGGATGTACGGGGGCTGAGAGGGCGTTGCGGGCCGCCTGGGTGTCCCGCAACGGTGCAGAATCGTTGCCTTTGTCCCCTAACGGGTGAACATCCTTGCTATCGCCGCGTGCCTCCTCGCCCGCTTCCTAGCTTGCGTGGCGGAGGTGATGCTCGATGCACGAGCAGAAGAACATCCCGTCGGACGAGCCGACGGTACGCAAGCGGGACGCGATCGACGTCAACGACTTCGTGTTCGCGGCCACTGGGGCGCGGGTGCGGAGGCTGACGATGCCGGACGGGAGCCACTGGTTCCCGGCGGTGGACGTGTGCAAGCACTTGGGATACGCGAACTCGCGCAAGGCATTGCTCGATCATGTCCCCGGGGAGAACCGAGACCTTCTCGAGACAGTAACTGGAGGTTACGCTCTCAGCGTTCCCGCAGGTCGAGAGTGGCGACGAGACATGAATCTCGTCAATCTCCAAGGCCTGATCCGGTTGGTCAACGGCTGCACCAAGCCACAGTGTGAACCCTTCAAGACGTGGGTCTCCGAGGTGATCGCCACCATCCAGCGCGACGGTTCCTACGCCCTCGAACCGGCCTCGGTGCAGCCCGCCCCCACCGGCGGCACCGCCTACGCCATGCCCCAGCAGGTCGCCGACGCGATCGTCCGGCTGGAGGAGCGGAACATCCGGGCGGACGAGGCGCTGCTGGCGTGCCGGCGGGAGCAGACCGGTCTGCTGCGGCAGATGACCCGGAGCCAGGAAATGATCGCGGAGGCGCTTCAGGGCATCGCCGAGTCGCTCCGGTCGTCGGCCGGCGAGCGCGGCGGGGCCGTCGAGCGGACTCTGACCGCTCAGGAGCTTCTGAGTAAGTGGAGGGCGAAGAACCTCGTCGTCACCGACGACATCCATGCCGTCGCCGCCTACCTGGCTCCGGCGCTGGTCCGCGGTGGGGCGAGTCATCGGGTGGAGGAGATCGCCGCCCGTACGGGTCTGTCGCACGACCGGGTGCACGACTGTCTGCGGATGTTGCTGAAGCGCGGGTGCGTGCGGCAGGCGGGGTGCGCGCAGGACGGGGCGCCGGTGTACGTGCTGCCGTAGCTGAGTGGACCCCGAAGGGAAAGGCCCGAAGTCGCAAAAAGAGCTTGCGGCTTCGGGCCTTGTCGTACCTTAGCGGTTTTTCTCAAGCTCCCGGGCCCGCTTCCGTCATTCCGTGCACCGCGGGGACGGTCCCGAGGCGGCCCTTCTGGAAGTCCTCGAACGCCTGCATCAGCTCGTCCTTGGTGTTCATGACGAAGGGGCCGTAGTGGGCCATGGGCTCGCGGATGGGGCGGCCGCCGAGGAGGACGACCTCGAGGTCGGGGGTGTGGGAGTCCTGCCGTTCGTCCGCGCGGACGGTCAGGGAGGAGCCGGTGCCGAAGACGGCGGTCTGGCCCATGTGGACCGGGCGGCGCTCGGCGCCGACCGCGCCCTTGCCCGCGAGGACGTACGCCAGGCCGTTGAAGTCCTCCCGCCAGGGCAGGGTGATCTCCGCGCCGGGCGCCAGCGTGGCGTGGATCATCGTGATCGGGGTGTGGGTGATGCCGGGGCCCTCGTGGCCGTCCAGCTCGCCGGCGATGACGCGGAGCAGCGCGCCGCCGTCGGGGGAGGTCAGCAGCTGGACGCTGCCCGCGCGGATGTCCTGGTAGCGCGGGGCCATCATCTTGTCCTTGGCCGGGAGGTTCACCCACAGCTGGAGGCCGTGGAAGAGGCCGCCCGAGAGGACCAGGTGCTCCGGCGGCGCCTCGATGTGGAGCAGGCCGGAGCCGGCCGTCATCCACTGGGTGTCGCCGTTGGTGATGGTGCCGCCACCGCCGTGGCTGTCCTGGTGGTCGAAGGTCCCGTCGATGATGTAGGTGACGGTCTCGAAGCCGCGGTGGGGGTGCCAGGGGGTGCCCTTGGGCTCGCCCGGCGCGTACTCCACCTCGCCCATCTGGTCCATCATGATGAACGGGTCGAGGTGGCGGTAGTTGATCCCGGCGAACGCGCGGCGCACCGGGAAGCCCTCGCCCTCGAAGCCGCTGGGCGCGGTGGTGACGGCGAGCACGGGACGTGCCACGGCGTCGGCGGGTGCGGTCACGCGGGGCAGCGTCAACGGGTTCTCGACGGTCACAGCGGGCATGGTCGGTTCCTCCTCGGGCGACGTGCGTCCCACTTTAGTTGAGCGTTGAACTTTCTGCCACCTGTAACAGAGGAAGCCCGGAGGGCATTCCCTCCGGGCTTCCGGGGTGGCGCGGCCGGCCTCAGAACCGCTGGTTGGTGAGGACCGCGTTGCCGTAGACGTCATAGACCGAGGCGTACCCCTGCTCGGAGTCCTTCCACGCGGCGAAGGCGTCGGCTATCGCGGCTGCGGCCGCCCGCGGGTCCTTCACCGGGGTCTTCCCGCCGTTGATGTCCGTGGAGATGTAGGCGTTGCCGTTGTGTTCGTTCCACTCGCCGAGGATGCGGTCCACGCGCCCGGCGGCCAGTTTCTGCCGCTCGTCTCCGTGCTTCGCGACCCAGGAGCGGAACTCCTGGGCGTTCTTCTTCGACTGCGCCTCGTTCGTGTCCTCGGGCAGCTTCTCCACCACGCCGATCTTGTCGGGCGTGGCGGTCTGCTCGGTGCTGCACGCTGCCGTGCCGGCCAGCAGAACGGCAGCACCCAGCGCGAGGGCGCGGGGAGCCGGCGACCCGATGGCCGCGGTGGTCGCGATGGCGCGTAGACGCACGAGAAACCCCCGTCCGGTGCCCGGCGGTCTGGTCAGGACGGGCCGGTTCACTCGCAAGAGTGATCGAATCGGACGGAAATGTAACACGCCCGCATGGTGAGACGTGTAGGTGGTTTTCGGTCAAGATCACTTCGGGGCGAGGGTCGTACGGCGGCGTCTGACGGGCTGTCACCCGTCCGCCGCTCCGGACGGGACAGCGCCAGTGGGCCGTGCTCCGCTGGAGGGGTGCAGCTGCTTCCGCTTCCCGTCCGTCGGCTCGCCGCCTGGTGTGCCGTCGTGTTGCTGGTGGCGGGGGTGGTGTACGTCGGTATCCGGTTGTGTGTGGAGTTCCGTACGGCCGTCGTGCCCGTGCTGCTCGCCATGCTCGGGACCGCGTTGCTGGGGCCGTTGCACCGGCGGCTGGTCAAGGCGCGGGTGAACCGGTCGGTGGCGGCCGGGCTGACCTGTGTCGCCGTGGTGGCCGTGGTCGGCGGGGCGGTGTACATCGTCGTCGCCGCGCTCATCGACAGCGGCGACCAGATCGTCACCTCGCTGCGGCGGGCCGCGCAGGACCTCGCCCGGCACTTCGGGGCCGCCGGCACCTCGCTGGACGATCTCGCCGCCAACGCCCGGGAGCTGCTGGGCAAGTTCGGCGGGACGGCCGCCTCCGGGGTGATCAGCGGGGTGAGCGTGGTCGGCGAGACCATCGCCATGGCCGTGCTCGCGCTGCTGCTGGTCTTCTTCTTCCTGCGCGACTCCCACCTCGCCGCCGGCACCCTGCGCGCCCTCTCCCCGCACGCCACCGCCGACACCGTCGTCGCCATCGCGCGCCGCGCCTACCAGGCCGTCGAGGGCTTCATGCGCGGCACCACCCTGATCGCGCTGATCGACGCGGTCCTCATCACCGTGGGTCTGCTCGTCCTCGACGTCCCCGGCGCGGCCGGGCTCGGCGCGCTGGTGTTCGTCGGCGCCTACATCCCCTACCTCGGCGCCTTCATCTCCGGCGCGGTCGCCGTGCTGGTCGCCCTCGCCGACCGGGGGTTCGTGATCGCGCTGTGGGCGCTCGGCGTGGTCCTCGCCGTGCAGGTGCTGGAGGGGCACGTGCTCCAGCCGGTGATCCAGAGCCGTACGGTGCAGATGCACCCGGCGGTGGTGATGGTGACGATCACCGCGGGCGCGTCGGTCGCCGGGATCCTCGGCATGCTGCTCGCCGTACCGCTCACGGCGGCCGCGTTCGGCGTCGTCCACGAGCTGCGCCGGCGCTACGCCGCGTCGGTCCCCTCGGACTCGTAGAACTCGAACCAGGTGCTCTTGCCCTCACCGCGCGGATCGACGCCCCACGCGTGCGCCAGCAGCTCGATCAGCATCAGACCGCGCCCGGAGGACGCCAGCTCCCCGGGCCGGCGCTTGTGCGGCAGGTCGTCGCTGGCGTCGGTGACCTCCACCCGCATCCGCCGGTCGCCGCCCTCCCCGGTGACCTCGGCGACCAGCAGCGCGTCGGTGTCGGTGTGCACCAGGACGTTGGTCAGCGTCTCGGACAGCAGCAGCACCGCCGAGTCGACCTGGTCGGCCGACGCCCAGTCGTGCAGCAGCTCGCGCAGCAGCCGGCGGGCGACCGCGATCCGCTCCGGCTCGGCCTGTGCGACGGTCAGCATGGTCCGCCGCACCGACGGCCGGACGGCGGCGGTGGCCCCGTGCCCGCAGCCGTTCCCGTGCCGGCACAGCAACAGCACGGCGATGTCGTCCTCGCGGCGGTCGGCGAACGGGCCGGTGGTGTGGTGCGACGACGGGCCGTGCACCGCCTGCACCAGGGCGTCGGCCAGCTCCTCCAGGCCGCCGGCGTGCTGCTCCAGGATGGCCCGGATGCGCTTCCAGCCGGTCTCCAGGTCGTGGCCGCCGGTCTCGATCAGACCGTCGGTGCAGATCATCATGGTCTCGCCGGGCTCCAGGGCGAGCCGGGTGGTGGGGTAGTCGGCGTCCGGGTCGATGCCGAGCGGCAGCCCGCCGGCCGTGGGCCGGGTCAGGACCGTGCCGTCGGCCATCCGCACCGCCGGGTCGGGATGCCCGGCGCGGGCGATCTCCAGCACCCCGGACGACGGGTCCACCTCGACGTACAGACAGGTCGCGAAGCGCAGCTCGCCCGGGTCGTCGGCGCCCGCGCACATGCCGTGCAGGAACCGGGAGGCCCGCGAGAGCACCGCGTCGGGGCGGTGCCCCTCGGAGGCGTACGCGCGCAGGGCTATGCGCAGCTGCCCCATCAGCCCGGCCGCCCGCACGTCATGCCCCTGCACATCCCCGATGACCAGCGCGAACCGCCCCGACGGCAGCGGGATCATGTCGTACCAGTCGCCGCCGACCTGGAGCCCGCCGCCGGTCGGCACATAGCGGGCGGCCACGCTCATGCCGGGGATGTCCGGGCCCAGCGTCGGCAGCATCGAGCGCTGGAGGCCGTCGGTCAGCTCCCGCTGGGTCTCGGCGGCGCCCGCGCGGGACAGCGCCTGGGCGAGCATCCGGGCGACGGTGGTCAGCACCGACCGCTCGTCCGGGGTGAACCGCACCGGGTAGGAGAACGCGGCCATCCAGGCGCCCATCGTGCGCCCGGCCACGATCAGCGGCAGGAACGCCCACGAGCGGCGGCCGAACTGCCGGGCGAGCGGCCAGGTGAGCGGATAGCGCTCCTTGTACTGCTCGGGCGAGGACAGATACACCGCGCGGCCGGTGCGCACCACCTCGGCCGCCGGATAGTCGGTGTCCAGCGCCAGGTGGGTGAAGGGGCCCTCGTCGCCGGGGTCGTGCCCGTGGTGGCCGATGATCGTCAGCCGGTCGCCCTCCACGCCGAACACGGCCAGCCCGTCCGGCGAGAACCCCGGCATCGCCAGCCCGGCCGCGACCCGCAGCACCTCCTCCGTGGACCGCGCCTCGGCCAGCGCCCGGCCCGCGTCCAGCAGGAACGCCTCGCGGGAGCGCCGCCAGTCGCCGGTGACCGCGTTGCGGCCGGCGGGGGTGCCCGGCGAGGGCTCGGTGACCTCCTGGAGGGTCCCGATCAGCTCGTAGGCCCGTCGCACCGGGTCGAAGGACGGTTTCATCCGGCTGCGGGTCATCCGCACGACCCGGCCGCGGTCGTCCATGATCCGCACCCGCACCTCGGCCAGGGTGCCCTCGGCGGCGGCCAGGCCGACGACGCTGACGATCTCGTTCCAGTCGACCGGGTGCAGCCGGGAGCGCACCTGCGCCTCGGTGAGGGTGGCCGGTTCCGGGGGCAGCCCGAGCAGCCGGGCGGCCTCGGCGTCCACCGTGACCAGGCTTGTGTCCGTGTCCCACTGCCACGTGCCGGTCGCGAGGGCGGCGAGGACCTGCCCCACGGCGGGCAGGGGCTCACCAGTGCGCATTGCCCCACTTTAAGAAAAGGTGATCGAACGATGCCACTGATGAGGTACGCCGGTATCCGCCCGTGATCGCACGACAATCCCGGCGGGGCGATCTTGGTGTGGCCGGTACCCTGGGAAAGTCCGGGCACCGGGCCCCGGAGATTCCCGATCCGCGAAGACTGGATGAACGACGATGCATCGGTACAGGTCCCACACCTGCGGCGAGCTCCGCGCCTCTGACGTCGGCACCGACGTCCGGCTGAGTGGCTGGCTGCACAATCGGCGCGACCTGGGCGGCATCCTCTTCATCGATCTGCGCGACCACTACGGCATCACGCAGCTGGTCGCCCGTCCCGGCACCGCCGCGTACGAGGCGCTGGACAAGGTCTCCAAGGAGTCCACGGTCCGGGTCGACGGCACGGTGGTTTCACGTGGAACCGAGAACGTGAACCCGGACCTGCCCACCGGTGAGGTCGAGGTCGAGGTCCGCGAGGTGGAGCTGCTGGGCGCCGCCGCCCCGCTGCCCTTCACCATCAACACCGAGGACGGCGTCAACGAGGAGCGCCGCCTGGAGTACCGCTTCCTCGACCTGCGCCGCGAGCGCATGCACCGCAACATCATGCTGCGCACCGCGGTCATCTCCGCCATCCGGCACAAGATGACGGCGCTGGGCTTCAACGAGATGGCGACGCCGATCCTGTCCGCGACCTCCCCCGAGGGCGCCCGTGACTTCGTCGTCCCCTCCCGTCTGCACCCGGGCAAGTTCTACGCCCTGCCGCAGGCCCCGCAGCAGTTCAAGCAGCTGCTGATGATCTCCGGCTTCGACCGCTACTTCCAGATCGCGCCCTGCTTCCGCGACGAGGACGCCCGCGCCGACCGCTCGCCGGGCGAGTTCTACCAGCTCGACATCGAGATGAGCTTCGTCGAGCAGGAGGACGTCTTCCAGCCCGTCGAGAAGCTGATGACCGAGCTGTTCGAGGAGTTCGGCGGCGGCCGTCACGTCACCTCCCCGTTCCCGCGGATCCCGTTCCGCGAGGCGATGCTGAAGTACGGCTCCGACAAGCCGGACCTGCGCGCCAAGCTCGAACTCGTCGACATCACCGACATCTTCGAGGGCTCGGAGTTCAAGGCGTTCGCCGGCCAGCACGTGCGCGCCCTGCCCGTCCCGGCCGTCCAGGACCAGCCCCGCAAGTTCTTCGACCAGCTCGGCGAGTTCGCGGTCACCCTCGGCGCCAAGGGCCTGGCCTGGGTCCGCGTCGGCGAGGACGGCAAGCTGTCCGGCCCGATCGCCAAGTTCCTCACCGAGGAGAACGTCAAGGTCCTCACCGAGCGCCTCGGCCTGGAGGCCGGTCACGCGGTGTTCTTCGGCGCGGGCGAGTTCGACGAGGTCTCGAAGATCATGGGCGCGGTGCGGGTCGAGGCCGCCAAGCGCGCCGGCCACTTCGAGGAGGGCGTCTTCCGCTTCTGCTGGATCGTCGACTTCCCGATGTACGAGAAGGACGAGGAGACCGGCGCGATCGACTTCTCGCACAACCCGTTCTCCATGCCGCAGGGCGGCCTGGAGGCCCTGGAGACCCAGGACCCGCTGGACATCCTGGGCTGGCAGTACGACATCGTCTGCAACGGTGTCGAGCTGTCCTCCGGCGCGATCCGGAACCACGACCCGGAGATCATGCTGAAGGCCTTCGAGATCGCGGGCTACGACCGGGAGACCGTCGAGGAGAAGTTCGCCGGCATGCTGCGCGCCTTCCGCTTCGGCGCCCCGCCGCACGGCGGCATCGCCCCCGGCGTCGACCGCATCGTCATGCTCCTCGCCGACGAGCCCAACATCCGCGAGACCATCGCCTTCCCGCTCAACGGCAACGCCCAGGACCTGATGATGGGCGCGCCGACCGAGCTGGAGGAGGCCCGGCTGAAGGAGCTGCACCTGTCGGTGCGCAAGCCGCAGCCGAAGTAGGCGGCCGTAACGCGAAGGGCGCCCGGGAGATTCCGGGCGCCCTTCGCGTTGTCCGCTCCCGTTGGTGCGGCCAGAGCCGCTCGGCGGTGGTCGCCGAGCGGCCGGTCTCAGAACCCGAGGGGCACTGACCAGCTCGTCCGCTCCTGCTTCCACCTGGGCGAGGAAGTCGGCGGGTGCCGTACGCGCGGCTTCCTCCGCGCCGAAGACGTACTCCCATTTCCAGCTCAACCGCGTACTGCCTTCATGGCTTCGTCCAGTACGGCGGCCAGCTCCCGAAGAGCTTGTTCTGCGAGGCCGGGATCCTCATCTTCGAGCATGCTCTGCGCGCGCTCGAAGCGGGCGGACAGACCAGGGCGGCGGGCGATCTCGATGTCTCTGGCCCAACCGAGAACCCAGCTCTGGACAGGGCTCACGGACTGCCACTCGACCGCCTTGGCGAACGCCTCGTCCTTCGTGGCCTGCATCTCGGCGAGGCGGCCCGCGGCCACGACGGCGAGTGCGGCACGCAGGGCGTCGGGTGTCTGCTCGGGGCGGGCGATCAGCTCGCGTCCGTGGTCGGGCAGTGTGCTCATGGTGTCCTCCAGGAGTACTCCTGCCAGGGCATCCGGCGCGGGCAGGCCGAGTGTCTGTGTGTTCACGCGGCCTCGCTGTGCCCGGTTCGGCAGTCGCGGCAGCGGCCGGGGGACGGCGCACGGAAGGCGCGGTCGCAGCCGTCGCAGGTCTGGAGGGGGTGGCGGCGCTCGGGAACCGGTGAGGCCGGGGGCCGCAGCGGCGGCGGGGGCGGCAACTGGGCGACCAGGCGGTGGGCCAGGAGGGCGGCCGGGCGGGCCAGGGGTTCGTTCGGCAGGTTCGCGGTCAGGGCGTGCCGTACGGCGGTCGGGGTCAGGTCGCGTTCCAGCCAGGCGGCGACGCCCGGGGCGAGGTGCTCGGCGTCGGTGGCGGACAGGAGCAGGCGCGGGTCGTGGCGGCGCAGTCCGGCGAGGACGTCGACGGCTGTCCGGAGGAGGGCGGGGGAGGGATACGACGGCTGGGGGACGGCGGGCAGGCGCTTGCGTGGCGCGGGCTCGTCGGTGGCCGTGCGCCGGGTGGCGGACCTTCGGGCAGGTGTCTCCCGGGTGGCGCGGTGGCCGGGCCGGTTGCACGAGATCGTGCGGGTGACGATCCGGCCGGCGGGCGTGCGCTCGCGGCTGCGGCGCAGGTAGCCGTGCGTTTCGAGTTCCCGCAGCGCGGCGGCGATCCGGGTGGGGCCCTCGGGGAAGCGGGCGGCGAGGGTCTTGATGTCGACGGCGGTGCCCGGCCGCACCGACTGGATGTAGCAGGCCAGTCCGATGGCGAGCAGCGACAGCTCCGGGTGCTGGGCCAGGTCGTTGCCGATCACCGTGAAGTTCTCGGTGTGGCGGACGTGGTCGTGGACGACGCCGGCGGTGCGGTGCCCGTCGGGGTGGTTTTTCGCCGGGATACGGGACTGGACGCGCGCGGGCACGCTACGGTTTTCGGTATCCATCGGGGAGGCCCTATCTTCCTCGGTGGTCAGGCCCTCGCACTGGGAATGCCAGTCCCGGCGAGGGCCGTTTCATGTCTGGGGTTGTCGTGTGCTGCTGACGCTGAGCGTAGGGCAGGCAACCGGTCCCAAATCCAGCCCAGTTGGCATATTCACTCGCGGGAGTGAGCCTGCCCTGCGGGAGGGAGGGGTGGGGCTTGGCGGGGTTCTTTCTCCTCAGTGGGTGGTTCCTGGGGAGCGCAGGTCCGGCCGGAGCGTGGGCCGTCGTGTTCCGGTGGTAGCGGTGCGGCGAGAGTGAGTTCGGCCCAGACCGTCTTGCGGGGTGGCAGGCAGGGGATGACTCCCCAGCGGTCGGCGAGGGCCGCCACGAGGGTCAGGCCGCGGCCCGACTCCTCGATGGGACCGGCGGACCGGCGCCGCGGAAGCCGGTCACCGCGCGTGTCCGTCACCTCGATGCGGAGGGTCCGGCCGACGACATAGAGCAGGAGCCGGAAGCTCCGGCCGGGGACGCGGCCGTGGGTCGCCGCGTTGTTCGCCAGCTCGGCCACGATGAGCTGCGCCGGGTCCAAGGGCAGGCCCCACGTCCGCAGTTGTTCCGTGGCGAGCAGGCGGGCGAGGCGGGCGCCTCGGGGCGTGGCAGACAGCAGCACGCTGAAGTTGCGGACAGGGCCGCCGGGTTGGGGAAGTTGCCGATTCACATCACTCAGCGTGGCCGGATGCGCCTACCGTGAGGAGTGACGTCGCGGTTGCGTACGGTGACTGTCCGGTCCTTGTCCGGTGGTGTCCGGGCTTGTCGGGGCGGTGCGCACGGGTAGGGCGTCGCTGGCACGAGGCGGTACGACGGAGGGCGCGCATGTCGGTGGACGGCGAGGTTCGGCGGCTGAGGACCGAGGCTGACGAGCCGGGGTGGGAGGTGGACCCGGACGACGAGTGGGGCGTGGCCGTAGTGGCCACCGTGGGACGGCAGTTGAAGCTCCGGCGCGAGGCTGTGGGGATGCGGGCCGGTGACTTCGGAAAGGCCGTCGGGTACGGCGAGGACCTCGTCTACAAGATCGAGAGCGGCAAGCGGATTCCTCGGCCGGAGTATCTGGACAAGGCGGACGAGGTGCTGGGGGCGGGCGGGTTGCTCGCCGCGATGAAGGAGGACGTGGCGCGGGTCCGGTACCCGAAGAAGGTTCGGGATCTTGCCCAGATGGAGGCGCGGGCGGTCGAGCTCGGGGTGTATGTGTGCCACAGCATCAGCGGGTTGTTGCAGACGCCTGAGCACGCCAGAGCGGCTTTCGAGTCACGGCAACCGCCGTACTCGGAGGATGAGGTGGAGCGGATGGTCGCCGCTCGTATGGCCCGACAGTCGATCTTCGAGCGACACCCTGCACCCGCACTCAGCTTCGTCCTGGAAGAGGCGCCGCTCCGGAGGCCGCTCGGAGGCACAATGGTGTGGCGGCAGCAGCTCGAACGTCTGTTGGAGGTGGGGCGGTTGCGTAACGTCTCCCTCCAGGTGATGCCGACGCACCGCGAAACTCACCCTGGCCTCGACGGCAAGATCGAGTTGCTGAAGTTCGAGGACGGAACGGCCGTGGGACGCTCCGATGGTGCGTTCAGCGGACGGCCGATCTCCGACCCGAGGCACCTCCGCATCCTTGAGCTGCGGTATGGCACCATCCGGGCGCAGGCCCTCCCGCCGGGGGAGTCGCTGGCCTTCATCGAGCAACTGCTGGGAGAAACATGATCCGCAAGGCCTCCGCAGGGGACGCCTCCGAACTGGCGTGGTTCAAGAGCAGCTACAGCGACGGCAACGAAGGCGATTCCTGCGTCGAGGTCGCCACCACTCCCGGCGTCGTCCACGTGCGTGACTCCAAGTTCGAGGACGCGGGTCCCCGTTTCGCTGTCGCGTCGGAGACGTGGGCGGGCTTCATCGGGCAACTGCTGGGAGAAGCATGATCCGCGAGGCCTCTGCCGGGGACGCCTCCGAACTGGCGTGGTTCAAGAGCAGCTACAGCAGCGGCAACGACGGTGAATCCTGCGTCGAGGTCGCCACCACTCCCGGCGTCGTCCACGTGCGTGATTCCAAGTTCGAGGACGCCGGTCCCCGTCTCGCCCTCGCGTCGGAGACGTGGGCGGGCTTCCTGGCCTACTGCGCGGCCGGTAGCCCGCCCCTCGACTGACGTGCCCTATCGGGCCACGAACTGGGTGAGGATGGCCTGCACCTCGTAGATGTCGACGCCCTTGGTGAAGGTCTTGGTGATCGGCATCTGGGCGCCGGAGAGCCAGATCTTCAGCTCGGCGTCGAGGTCGAAGGTGCCGGCGGTCTCCACCGCGAAGTGGGTGATGCTGCGGTACGGGATGGAGTGGTACTCCACCTTCTTGCCGGTGATGCCCTGCTTGTCGACCAGGATCAGGCGGCGGTCGGTGAACAGGATGGTGTCGCGGATCAGCAGGTACGCGGCGTGCACCTGCTCCCCCTGGCCCAGCAGCCGGGCGTAGTCCTGCGTCGCCTGGGCCGGGTCGATGGCGTGCGCGTTGCCGAAAAGAGCCATGTCAGTGGTCCCCCCACTCGGTAGTGATCTTCGGGCAATCTACCCGTCGGGTGGCTCGTTCGCACCGGTTCGAATGTCCGGATCACGTACCGGTCGTGTCACCGTCGATCGTGTCCGGGGAGGCGCCGTCCTCCAGCAGGCGCTCCGCGATGTCGTCGGACCACGACTGGGCCCAGGCCCGCAGGCCGCCGATCTCCGGTTCCGGCAGGCCGTACGTGGTGAAGGCGCCGTCCGGATACCAGTCGGTGCCGGTCAGCCGGGACTGGAGGGTCGGCAGGTCGAACGGGTCGTGGGCGTGGCGGCGGCCCAGTTCCTCCAGGTCGGGGAAGCTGTAGCGGGCCGCGGCGGCGCGGGCGTCGAGCAGGTCGACGGCCGCGCCCCGGTCGTACAGCGCGCGGATCTTGGTGCCGACGGCGTCGTCCGGGGCGAGCGTCGGGCCGTACTCCGTGCGGACCGGGGGCTGCCAGAACACCTCCCTGTGGAGGGCGAGTTCGCACGGCTCGTCCGTCTCCGGGGCGGTGGCCGTGAGCTGCGCCGACAGCGGGGTGACGGTGCGGACGGCGACCTCCCGGCCCAGGGAGCGCAGCGCCGCCGCGACCTCACCGGCGACGCGGTCCATCGGCTCGGGGCTCTCGGTCGCGACGTCGACGTTGGCGTGCGGGCGGTGCAGCAGGCCGTGCGCCTCCAGGGCGTACCCGCCCGCCAGGACGAGCGTGAAGGGGCCGCCTGCGGCGACGACGTCGGTGATGAGCCCGCGGTGCGGGACGGCAAGGTTCCTCACGGGTCCAGCACTCTGCCAGAGACCGTGCCGGGGCGGGCTCAGCCGCGCCGCCGCCGGGGGCGGGGCGCGGCGGTGGGCCCGGCCGCTACTGCGGCTCGCCGCCGAAGCGCTCCTTGTAGTCGGCCAGGTCGTCGTCCGTCAGCTTGGCGAACAGGACCGGGGGCACCGTGAAGGGGGTGCCGGCCGGGACGGAGGCCAGGGACTTCGCCTCGTCCTCGGTGACCCAGGTGGCCGTGTCGTCCGCGAGGCGGAACGCGGCGCGCATGGCGGCCGAGGTGGCCGGGATGAACGGCTCGGAGACCACCGCGTAGAGGTGGATGAGGTTCATCGCGGTGCGCAGGGTCAGCGCGGCGCCGTCCTTGTCCGTCTTGATCTCCAGCCAGGGGGCCTTCTCCTCCAGGTAGGAGTTGCCCGCGGACCACAGGGCGCGCAGCGCCGCGGCGGCCTTGCGGAACTGGAGGGCCTCCATCTGCTGCTCGTACTCGGCGAGCAGGCGGGCGATCTCCTCGCCCAGGCGGGCCTCCGCCTCGCCGGGCGCGCCGCCCGCCGGGACCTCCTCGCCGAAGCGCTTCTTGGAGAAGGACAGCACCCGGTTGACGAAGTTGCCGAGGGTGTCGGCGAGGTCCTTGTTGACGGTGGCGGTGAAGTGCTCCCAGGTGAACGACGAGTCGTCCGACTCGGGGGCGTTGGCGATGAGGAAGTAGCGCCAGTAGTCCGCCGGGAGGATCTCCAAAGCCTGGTCGGTGAAGACACCGCGCTTCTGGCTCGTGGAGAACTTGCCGCCGTAGTACGTCAGCCAGTTGAAGGCCTTGACGTAGTCGACCTTCTTCCACGGCTCGCGCACGCCCAGCTCGGTGGCCGGGAACATCACGGTGTGGAAGGGGACGTTGTCCTTCGCCATGAACTCGGTGTAGCGGACGGTGTCGTCCGCCTCGTACCACCAGGACTTCCAGTCCCGGTTCTCCGGGTCCTGGTCCGCCCACTCCTTCGTCGCGCCGATGTACTCGATCGGGGCGTCGAACCAGACGTAGAAGACCTTGCCCTCGGCCGCCAGCTCTGGCCAGGTGTCGGCCGGGACCGGGACGCCCCAGTCCAGGTCGCGGGTGATGGCGCGGTCGTGCAGGCCCTCGTTCAGCCACTTGCGGGCGATGGAGGAGGCCAGCTGCGGCCAGTCGTCCTCGTGGCGGGCGACCCAGGCCTCGACCTCGTGCTGGAGCTTGGACTGCAGGAGGAACAGGTGCTTGGTCTCCCGCACCTCCAGGTCGGTGCTGCCGGAGATCGCCGAGCGCGGGTTCAGCAGGTCCGTGGGGTCGAGGACGCGGGTGCAGTTCTCGCACTGGTCGCCGCGGGCCTTGTCGTAGCCGCAGTGGGGGCAGGTGCCCTCGACGTAGCGGTCCGGGAGGAAGCGGTTGTCGGCCGGGCTGTAGACCTGGCGGATCGCCCGCTCCTCGATGAAGCCGTTCTCGTGCAGCTTGCGGGCGAAGTGCTGGGTGATCTCGACGTTCTGCGGGCTGGAGCTGCGGCCGAAGTAGTCGAACGCGAGTGCGAAGCCGTCGTAGACGGCCTTCTGGGCGTCGTGGGCCTGGGCGCAGAATTCCGCGACCGGCAGGCCCTGCTCCTTCGCCGCCAGTTCGGCGGGGGTGCCGTGCTCGTCCGTCGCGCAGATGTAGAGGACGTCGTGACCGCGCTGGCGGAGGTACCGGGCGTACACGTCCGCCGGGAGCATGGACCCCACCATGTTGCCCAGGTGCTTGATCCCGTTGATGTAGGGAAGGGCGCTCGTGATGAGGTGTCGAGCCATGGCTTGGCTGCTCCCGGGTCGGTTGTTTACGAACCTTGAAATCGTAGCCGAGACGGGTGGGCCGCCCGCTTCCCGTTCTGCGGGGTGGGAAGGGGCGGCCGTCTTCGGCTGTGCGGTGATCTTCGGGGGATTCCCCTACGGGCGCCAGTCCGCCAGTACGCCCTCGTAGACCTCGGTGTCCGTCAGCTCGCGCGGGGTCGGGCCCGCGTGGAAGAAGGACGTGTTGCCGGTCTTCAGCTTGCGGAGGTAGTCGAAGGCCTTGTTGTCGTGCTCACCGAAGGCGACGAAGGCGAAGTGGACGTGGGGGTGGGTCTCGGCGGCGGAGGCGAGGGCCTGGGTGGCGGGCGTCTTCGCGTCCGGGGCGCCGTCGGTCTGGAAGATCACCAGGGCGGGGGTGTCCGGGCCGGCGGTCTTGTCGTGGTGGGCGAGGACGTCCTCGACGGCCACGTGGTAGCTCGTACGGCCCATGCGGCCGAGGGCGGCGTGCAGCTCGTCGATCTTGTTCTCGTGGTCGGAGAGGGTGAGTTCGCCGGTGCCGTCCAGCTCCGTGGAGAAGAAGGCGACGTGGACCGTGGCCTCGGGGTCGAGGTGGGCGGCGAGGGCGAGGGTCTGCTCCGCGAGCGCCTGGGCCGAGCCGTCCTTGTAGTACGGGCGCATGGAGGCGGAGCGGTCGAGGACGAGGTGGATCTTGGCTCGGGTGCCGGTGAGGTCGGTCTTCTTGAGGGCCTTCGCGGCGGCCTTGTAGGCGGTGGTGAGGCCGGGGGCGCTTGATTTGAGGCGGGGGAGGGTGAGGGCAGGTCCCTGCGGGGCGGGGCCCTGCGGGGCGGGGCCCTGCGGGGCTTGGTCGGTGTTTGCGGCCTCGGCTTCGCCTTCGGCCGGTGTGTTGTTCCCACCCGCACCACCCGTGCGGGATGCGTCGTCGGCTGCGGGTGGCCCCTGTGGGGCCGGCTCGCCGTCGGCGGCTGCCGGCTCGGGGGCGCCGCCCGCCTGCGGCTTCGCCTCGGCCTGCGGCTTCGCCTCGGCCTGCGGCTCCGCCTCGGCCTGCGGCTCCGCCTCGGCCTGCGGCTTCGCCTCGGCCTGCGGCTTCGCCTCGGCCTGCGGCTCCGCCTCGGCCTTTGCCTCGGCCTGCGGCTGTGCCTCGGTCTCCGGCTTGGCCTCTGCCTCGGCCTCGGGCTCCGGGGTCGACTCGGACGCGGCGTGCGGCTGGTCTTCCGGCTCGGGGGCGGCCTGGGGCTGCGGGTCGGCCGGGGCCTCGGTCTGCGGGGTCGGCTCAGCCTCCGGTCGCGCATCGGCGGCCGGCTCCGTCTCGCCGGCCTGCTCGGGCTCGGGCGTCGGTTCCGTTTCGGGCTTCGCCTGGGACTCGGCCGCCGTCTTCTGCTCGGACTCGGTCTCTGCCTTCGGCTGGGTCTCTGCCGTCGGCTCGGTCTGCGGCTCCGGCTGGGTCTCTGCCTGCGCCTCGGTTGCTGCACCCGGCTGGGTCTGCGGCTCCGCCTCGGTATCCGCCTTCGCTTCGGGGGTTGGTGCCGTTTCGGGCTTCGCCTTGGCCTCGGCCGCCGTCTCCAACTCCGCCTCGGTGTCCGTCTTCCCCTCGGTCTCCGGCTCCTGCTCGGGCTCCGGCTCCGCCTTGGTCTCTGCCTTCGGCTCGGGCTCCGGCTCCGCCTTGGTCTCTGCCTTCGGCTCGGGCTCCGGCTCCGCCTTGGTCTCTGCCTTCGGCTCGGGCTCCGGCTTCGCCTCGGGGTTTGCCTTCGGCTCGGGGGCCTGCTGAGTCTCGGGCTCCGTGTTTTCCTCGGGGCGGGGGGTCGGCAGGCTCTGGGGTTCCTGGGGGCGGGTCGGGCGGGGGACCGTCACGTTGTCGAAGGCGGCGGCTACCAGGTCGTGTGCCTCGGGCGTGGCGGCGCGGGGCTCCGGGACGCTCGGGGCGTCCTCGGTCGGGGTGCGACGGGGCGTGGGGGCGTCCTCCGTCGGGGTGGGGGTGTTCTCGGTGGGGGTGGCCTCGTTCTCGGGGGTGGAGGGGTGCTGGGTGGGGGCATCCTCCGGGG
Source organism: Streptomyces sp. NPDC052687 (assembly GCF_040678395.1). Taxonomy (NCBI): domain Bacteria; kingdom Bacillati; phylum Actinomycetota; class Actinomycetes; order Kitasatosporales; family Streptomycetaceae; genus Streptomyces; species Streptomyces sp. NPDC052687. Next base: position 44,047 of record NZ_JBFATR010000002.1, read on the forward strand.
TGGCCTGCTGTGGCTTGCGGGATCGGCCGAATGCGTTCCGCAGGAGAGTGAGAATGCCCATGTGCGCAACCCTTCGATGTGAGTTGGAGCCCGTCAATCCCTGGCCAGGACGGACACGTAAGGTTAGCGGGCCCGGAGGACGATCTTGAGGGGTGTCAAGGGCCCTTCGGGACAGAGCGGGCAACTTCGGGACAGCTACCGTGGGTTCACTCCGCGTTCACGTACAGGCCCCGTAACCGCACGGACGTGCGCTTAGCGTCCCTGGCGCTGGACACATGGGGAAGCCAGGGGAGAGAAATCATCGTGCGTCGCATCACGCTGCCCATCATCAGAAGCTCGTCCGACTCGCACCCGGGTGGCCGGTCCGCGCTGACCTGCCGTTTCCGGTGTGGTGACGCCTGCTTCCACGAGGTTCCGAACACCACCTCCAACCCGTACGTCGGCGACGTCATCGCCGGCGCCCTCAGCCGCCGTAGCGTGATGCGCGCCGCCGCCGTCGTGACCGCGACCGCCGCGGCCGGTGCCTCCGCCGTGGCCGGCGGGGCCGCGCCGGCCGCCGCCGCGCCCGCGGAGAAGGGCGGCAAGGCGAAGGGCGCTCGCGGGCTGCGGTTCGCGCCCGTCGCGCCCAACACCGCCGACGTCGTCACCGTCCCGGACGGGTACACGCAGAACGTCGTGATCCGCTGGGGCGAGCCCATCCTGCGCGGTGCGCCCGCCTTCGACCCGGACAAGCAGACGGCGAAGGCGCAGGCCGGGCAGTTCGGGTACAACAACGACTTCCTCGCGCTGCTGCCGCTGCCCCACGAGCACGGGCGGCAGATCCTCGTCGCCAACCACGAGTACACCGACGAGGTGCTGATGTTCCGGGGCTACGACCCGGAGAACCCCACCCGTGAGCAGGTCGAGATCGCCTGGGCCGCGCACGGGCTGTCGGCCGTCGTCGTACAGGAGGAGCGGCGCACCGGGAAGCTCGTCCCCGTGCCCCGGCACCCGCTGAACCGGCGCGTCACCGCCACCACCGAGTTCCGGCTGACGGGCCCCGTCGCCGGCTCCGACCTGGTGAAGACCTCCGCCGACCCGTCCGGCACCAAGGTGCTCGGCACGCTCAACAACTGCTCCGGCGGCACCACCCCGTGGGGCACCACGCTGCACGGCGAGGAGAACTTCAACCAGTACTTCGCCAACGCCACCCGCGCCACCGACAAGCGGTACGGGCTCGGCTCCGGCGCCACCGAGCGCAAGTGGGAGCGTTTCGACAAGCGGTTCGACGTCGCACAGGAGCCGAACGAGCCCCACCGGTTCGGGTACGTCGTCGAGCTGGACCCGTACGACCCCACCTCCACGCCCCGCAAGCACACCGCGCTCGGCCGGTTCAAGCACGAGGGCGCCACGGTCCGCCTGACGGAGGACGGCCGGCCCGTCGTCTACTCCGGTGACGACGAGCGCTTCGACTACTTCTACAAGTTCGTCGGCTCCAAGCGGATGAAGAAGGGCACGAGCCGCGCCGTCCGCGAGCACAACCTGTCGCTGCTCGACGAGGGCACCCTCTACGTCGCCAAGCTCACCGGCGACTCCCCCGCCATCGAGATCGACGGGACGGGCAAGCTGCCCGCCGACGGCGAGTTCGACGGCAGCGGCGAGTGGATCCCGCTGGCCACCGCCACCGCGGACGGCGCTGTGTCGCACGTCGACGGCATGACCGCCGAGGAGGTCTTCGTCTTCACGCGCCTCGCCGGTGACAAGGTCGGCGCCACCAAGATGGACCGGCCCGAGGACATCGAGCCGAACCCGCACACCGGCAAGGTGTACGTCGCCCTCACCAACAACAGCAACCGCGGCAAGGCCGGGTACGCGGCCGCCGACGAGGCCAACCCGCGCAACTCCAACAAGCACGGCCAGGTGCTGGAGCTGACCGAGCGCTGGAACCGGGCCGACAGCAAGAAGTTCGCCTGGTCGCTGTTCCTCGTCGCCGGTGACCCCGACGACCCCGCCACCTACTTCGCCGGGTTCCCGAAGGACCAGGTCAGCCCGATCTCCTGCCCGGACAACGTGGCCTTCGACCGGTACGGCAACCTGTGGATCTCCACCGACGGCAACCAGCTCGGCTCGCACGACGGCCTGTTCGGCGTGGCCACGCGCGGCGAGCGGCGCGGTGAGCTGAAGCAGTTCGCGACCATGCCGAACGGCGCCGAGACCTGCGGTCCGGTGATCCAGCGGCGGCGTGTGCTGGTGGCCGTGCAGCACCCGGGCGAGGTCGACGGGGCGAGCGTGGAGAAGCCGGCGTCCGCCTGGCCCGACGGGCCCGGCAAGATCGTCCGGCCCTCCGTGGTGGCGATCTGGCGCGAGGACGGCTCCGACATCGGCATCTGAGCCGGGTCCGAGGGGCGGGTGGGGCGGCACCCGGTCGGTGCCCGCCCCGGCCCGGCCGTGCGGTGTCCGGTCGATGTTCGCCCCGGCCCGCCCCAGCCTGGCCCGGCCGTGCGGCGTCCGTCGGGGTCCGCCCCGGCCCGGCCGTGCGGCGTCCGTCGGTGCCCGCCCCGGCCTGGCCCGGCCTGTGCGGTGTCCGGTCGGTGTCCGCCCCGGCTTGGCCCGGCCTGTGCGGTGTCCGTCGGTGTCCGCCCCGTCGTCCCGGCCCGGCCCAACCCGGCCCGGCACGTCCCGCTCCGTGCGGTGTCCGGTCGGTGTCCGCCCCGCCCCGGCCCGGTCCGTCCCGCCGCGTGCGGCGCCCCGTCGCATGTGCCCCACGGGCCCCGGGCGCGGGGCCGCGGCCCCCGGCGCGGCGCCCCCCCCCGCGAGGCGGCCCCCCGCGAGGCGGCCCCCCGCGAGGCGGCCCCCGGCGCGGCGGCCCCCGGCGCGGTGGCGCCTGGGCGGACACCTCCTAGTGCGGCGAGGCGATCGCTCGGGCCGCCGCGACCTCCTGGCGCAGGGGCTCCAGGACGCTGCCCGGCGGGCCGGTGAGGTCGGTGCGGACGGCCACCAGGGTGTCCGCCCGGCGTACGCCCTCGGCCAGCTCCCGCAGTTGCAGGATCACCTGGGACACCTCCGCCGACGACGGCGGCGCCGCGCCCTGCTTCACGCGGACCCTCGCCGCCGTCGTCGCGTCGACGATCCGTTCCACCGCCACCACCAGCGGCCACCACGCCGCCGCGCGGCGGCCCGTGGGCGGCGGTTCGGTCAGAGCGCGCTGGAACTCGGTGCGGATCGCGGACAGGTCGCGGTAGAGGCGGCGGCGCATCCGGGCGCGGGCCGCGGGGTCCGTGCCGCTCGCGCCGCTTCCGAAGGCGCACTCCACATAGCGGGCCGTGTCGGCGACCGCGTCCGCGAGGCGGTCGCCGACCCGCGTGTGCCAGCTCTCCGGCCACAGCAGATAGCCCGCGACGAGGGCGATCGCGCAGCCGATGAGGGAGTCCACGAGGCGGGGCAGCAGCAGGGCGGTGCCCTCGCGGTTGAGGATGTCGGACAGGAGCAGGATCACGGGGGTGATGGCGGCCGTCTGATGGCCGTAACCCCGCGGGGTGAGGGCGGGGATCAGCGGGGCGAGCAGGAGCAGCACCGCCACGTCCCACCAGCCGCGCGGCACCTGGGAGAGCACCGCCGCCGCGACGACCAGGCCCGCGACCGTGCCGAGGGCGCGCAGCAGGGCGCGGGAGAAGACCGAGCCGAAGTCGGGCTTGAGGACGAACGTGATGGTCAGGGCCACCCAGTAGGAGCGGGGCACCGTGACGGTCGACACCAGGACCTGGGCGAGGCCGATGCACAGGGCCAGGCGCAGGCCGTAGCGCCAGGAGGCGGCGGACAGCAGCACGTTGCGGGCGGCCAGCGCGGCGCGGGTGCGCAGGGCGCCCGGGTGGCCGAGCCGGTCGAGGATGCCGGTGGGGTCGACGTCGGGGGCGGTGACGACGTCGGCTGCGTGCCGCAGCGCCTGGTCCACGGCGCGGCCGGTCTCCGTCAGCGGCAGGGGCAGGCGCAGCCCTATGGGGCCGGTGTAGCCGGTGTCGACGGCTTCGGCGAGGTGGCGGACGGCCTGCGGGACCCCGGGCGGCAGCGGCCGGCCCGCGAGGTGGGCGGCGGGAGCGGCCTCGATGACCGGGATGACCGCGTTGAGCTGGGCGAGCAGCCGGGTGAGGTCGCGGCTGCGGCTGTGGTAGCGGGAGCGGCGGGCGAGGACGACGTCGTACGACTGGTTGAGCGCCTGGGTGGCGGCGTGCCGGGCGGTGTCGTACGTCTCGGTGTCCGCGCCGCACGCGGCGAGCAGGTCGGCGACGGCCCGGTAGGCGGCGGCGACGGCGGTGCGTTCGGGCACGCCGGAGCGCAGCGGCCAGGACAGCAGGGCGAGTACCAGGACGAGCAGTCCGCCGCCGGTCATCAGCAGCGGCGCCAGCCACCACTCGCCGGGCATCGGCAGGCCGGCGCCGACCACCGCGTTCAGCAGCAGGAGCAGGCCGGACACGGAGGAGACCGCGCCGATCGTGGAGATCATCCCGGAGACCAGGGCGATGGCGGTGAGCACGGCCACCGCCGTCCAGCCGTGGCCGTACGCCAGGGTGCCGAGGGTGACACCGACCGCGCCGAGCAGCTGCGGGACGGCGATGTTCAGGATGCGCAGGCGGTAGGCGTCGGCGGTGTCGCCGATGACCCCCGACAGGGCGCCCATCGCGGCGAGGGCGCCGTACTCGGGGCGGCCCGCCGCGAGCCCGACGGCCGGCGGCAGCGCCATCGCCACGGCGGCGCGGACCACGGCCGCCCGGTTGACGGGGGCCCGCTGGGGGCGGAGGTTCCGGACCAGCCAGTCGGGAGGCGTGAGGCCGATCGGGAACTCTCGGGACATGGGCCCATTATGGGCGTCTTGCCCGGGAGCCCGGCCGGCACGCCGAGCGCCGACGGCTCTCCGGTCAGGCCCCCCCGTCCGCCCAGGGGTGTCTCAGCCGGCTTCCCGGTGGAACTCCCGCACGACCTCGATACGGCCCACGATGTGCGCGTTGAACTCCTCCAGCTCCTCGGCCGGCACCCAGAGTTCGAGGATGGTCTCGCCGCCCGCCCGACGGACGGGGTAGCGCTCCAGGAACGCGGAGTCGACCTCGAAGCGGGTGACGTATCCGGAGCCCGAGGCGGGGACGTTCCAGTCGCGGGCGATGCGCACCGCGTAGTCCTCGTTCAGGACGGGGTAGAAGATCGGCTGCTCGGGCAGGCGTGGGGGCCAGGCCGTCCAGCCGGAGGCCTCGACCAGGGCCAGTTCCTCGGGGCCGGTGGGACGCCACAGGGTCGTCGTCTCGCGCATGGACGGTGACGCTAGCCGGGCGGACCCGGCGGTCACCAGCGGTTTCAGGCGTCGATACGGGCCAGGAAGGCGGCCAGTGCCGCGTTGAACTCCCGCGGGCGCTCCAGGTTCGGCATGTGGGCGGCGCCCTTGACGACGTGCAGGGCGGAGTCGGGCAGGAGGGCGTGCAGGGACTCGGCGACGGGCACCGGGGTGAACTCGTCGTCCTCGCCGACGACGACCAGGGCCGGGACCGTGACGCGGGCGAGCAGGGGGCGGTAGTCGGGGCGTTCGGCACGGCCGCGCAGGGCCGCGGCGGCGCCCTCGGGCGGGGCGGCCGTCATCATGCGGTGGACGTGGGCCTGGACCGCCGGGTCGGCGTAGGGGGCGACCATCTTGTGCAGGACCTCGTCCGCGTAGCCGCGCATCCCCTCGCGCAGCAGCCGGTCGGCCATGGCGTTGCGGACGCGCCTGCCCTCGTCGGTCTCGGGTTCGGCGAAGGTGTCGGCGAGGACCAGGCCGCGGACGCGGTCGCCGAGGCGGTCGTGGCACTCCATGACGATCTGGCCGCCCATGGACAGGCCGGCGAGGACGACCGACTCCACCTCCAGGCGGTCCAGCAGGGCTTCGAGGTCGGCGGCGAAGGCGGACAGCGGCGTGATGCCGGGGACCACCGGGGAGGCGCCGTAGCCGCGCAGGTCGGGTGCGACGACCCGGCGCTCCGCGGCGAACGCCTCGATCTGCGGGGTCCACATGGTGCGGTCGAAGGGGTGGCCGTGGACGAGGAGCAGGGGCACGCCGCTTCCGGCGCCTCTGTCCTCGTAGGCGAGGGAGACGGTCATGGCTCGACCGTACGGCCGCCCAACTCCTCGGTGCAATAACATCTTTGCCCTCGGTGCAATCCCCACGAGGAGGCCCACGTGGACGATTACCTCCGGCTCGCCGACCGCATCGCCGCCGACATCGCCTCCGGGCGGCTGCGCCCCGGACAGCGCCTCCTCCCGCAGCGGACCTTCGCCCGGCGCCTCGGCATCGCCGCGTCCACCGCGGGCCGGGTCTACGGCGAACTCGTCCGGCGGGGCCTGGTCGTCGGCGAGGTCGGGCGGGGCACCTTCGTACGGGCCGCCCCGCCCGCGAGCGGCGCCGGCCGCGCCCTCACCGAGCCGGCGGAGAGCGCGCACCCACCGGTCGACCTGCAGCTGAACTACCCCGCCGCGGTCGGCCAGGCCGCGCTCCTCGCCCCCGCCCTCGCCCCGCTCCTCGACCCCGCGGCGCTCGCCGGGGCGCTGCGCCCGGCCCCCGCCACCGGTACCGCCCCGGCCCGCGCGGCGGCCGCCGGGCTGCTCACCGAGCCCGGCTGGCGGCCCCAGCCCGAGCGGCTGCTGTTCACCGGCAACGCCCGCCAGGCCATCGCCGCCGCCCTGGCCTCGCTGGTCCGCCCCGGCGGCCGGGTCGGCGTCGAGCCGCTGACCTATCCGCTGGTCAAGGAGATCGCGGCGCGGCTCGCCCTCACCCTCGTCCCGCTCGCCACCGACGACGAGGGAGTGCTCCCCGAGTCCGTCGCCGCCGCCCACCGCACGGCGCCGCTCTCCGCGCTGTACCTCCAGCCCACCCTGCACAACCCGACCTCGTTCACCACCCCCGAGCCGCGCCGCCGCGCCCTGGCCCGGACCGTCACCGGACTCGGCCTGCCGGTGGTCGAGGACCGCATCTGGTCCTTCCTGCGCCCCGGACCGCCGTTCGCCGCGCTCGCCCCCGGCCTCACCCATGTCGTCGACGGCCTGTCCAAGCGGGTCGCGCCGGGCCTGACCGCGGGCTTCCTCGTCGTACCGGAGGAGCGGGTGCCCGCCGTGGCCGCCGCGATCCGCTCCGGCGGCTGGAGCGCGGGCCGGTTCGCCCTGGAGGCGGCCGTGCGCTGGATCGAGGACGGCACCGTGACCCGGCTGGTCGCCGCCAAACGCGCGGACGCCGCCCGCCGCCAGCGCCTGCTCGCCACCCGGCTGCGCGGCTTCACCGTCCGCTCCGACCCGCACGCCTACTACGCCTGGTGGGAACTCCCACCGCCCTGGCGGGCCGACACCTTCACCGCCGCCGCGGCGGCGCGCGGTGTCGCCGTGACGCCGGGACCGTCGTTCGCCGTGGACCCGGCGCGTACGCCCGACGCGGTACGGCTGGGGCTGGCGTCGGCGGCGGAGGAGGAACTGGACTGGGCACTGGGCGTGCTGGCGGAGGTGGCGCGCGGCAGCGGGTGAGGGACCGGGGGGGATGGTCAGGTCTGGGCGTCGGTGGGCCGGGGGCCATGGGTGCGAGGGCGCCGGCGGTCGGTCGGTGCGGGGTGGTGGGCAAGCCGGCGAGGGTCAGGTCTGGGCCTCGGTGGGCCGGGGGTCATGGGTGTGAGGGGGTTGCGGTGGGTGGTGCGGGGTGGTGGGCAGGCCGGTGAGGGTCAGGTCTGGGTCTCGGTGGGCCGGGGGGCCGGGGGTGTGAGGGGGGTGCGGTGGGGGCGGGTGGTCAGCCAGGTGGTCGCGGCGACGGTCAGACCGAGGGCGAGGAGCAGCCAGGATGCTGTGCGGAGGGTGGCGGTGAGCGCGTCGTAGACGGCGCCCGCGGCCGGTCGGTGCGGGGTGGCGGGCAGACCCGCGAGGGTCAGACGGCGGCCCGCGGCGACGGCGAGGCCGAGGAGCGCGCCGCCGAGGGCGGTGCCCAGCGCGGTCGCGGTGACCGCGCGGCGGCGGCAGCCGGCCAGCGTGATCCCGGCGACCGCGAGCAGGAACGCCGCCAACGGCAGCCAGAACGCGGCGACTTCCAGCACGTCGTACCCCTCGCGCAGCCGGTCCGCCTCCGCCGCGGGCAGCACCGCCACCTCGGTGTGCGGAACCGGGATGCGGTCCGCCAACGGCACGCGGTCGTCGAGCAGTTCCCGTTTCACCTCGGCGGCCACCGGAGCGATGTCGACCGTGACCGGCCGGCCCGAGTCGCCCTCCCGCACGGCGTGCAGGACGGCGGTGTGGGTGACGCGGTTCGCGGCGTCCCAGCCCGCGCGGAAGGCGTCGGTCCGGGTGAACGAGCGCACCGCGTCCCGCACGAACGGGCCCAGCGGGCCCCGCAGCGGCGGCCCCAGCTCGTCCGCCAGCTCCTCCCGCACGGCGTCCGCGACGGCGTCCCGTACGGCCGGATCGGCGGCCAGCGGCGCCATCGTGCGCACGTACCGCCCGGTGTCCGTGAGTCCGTACGCCGCCCAGCCCGCCAGCGCGCCGAACGGCAGCAGCAGGCAGGCCAGGGCGATCAGCGCAGCCGACAGCCCGTCACGGGCCCGCGACGGGCGGCCGGACGGGCGGCGGAGGAGCCGAGGACGGGGCGTCGTACGGGGGGACACGCTCCCAGGCAACGGCGTACGCGCGGTCGGCGCGACAACTGGGCCGCCGTACGGGTGGATCCGGGTGGATCCGGGTGGATCCGCGGGCGGGCAGACCTCCGCACCCGCCCCGAGCTGCGCTTCCCGCTCTCCGGTGGAGGGTTCACCCGGACGGGTGTTACCCGGTGGTCCGGGGAGAAGGGAGCCGATCATGCAAACCGGCCGGCATCACGTGCCGGCCCGCGCCGAGCCCTGCCCGGTCCGGAAGGACGGGCGCTGGACGGCCGAGTTCACCCTCTCGGGCACCTGGAGCTTCAGCCCTCCCCGACCTGAGGAGGAGACAGACGCGCGTCAGCCTGACCGGCGCTCCGGCCGGCGCTCGGCCCCGCTCCCGGCGGTGCGGTCCTCGGCGGCCCCGCTCCCGGCGGTGCGGTCCTCGGCGGCCCCGCTCCCGGCGGTGCGGCCCTCCGCGTCCTCGTGGGTGTAGTACCGGTAGAACAGCATCGCGAACACACCCGCCGCGACCGGCAGCGACCGGGCGGCCGCGCCCAGCACGGAACCGCTCGGGCTGTTCACGTACAGGAAGCCGACCGCGCTGCCCACGAACGCCGCCCACAGCCCCGCGTGCAGCTCCCGCTGCACCCGCCGCCCCAGCGCGCGCACGGCGAGATACAGCAGGACGAACACCAGCGCCGTGACGAAGCCGAACAGCAGGTTCCAGCCGGTGACGGGTCCGCCCTCGCGCCGCATGGCGGCCGCCCAGTAGCCGTACACGAGCCCGGCGAAGACGGGCCACGCCCAGCTCGCCATCCGGTGCGTGCGCGCCGAGAAGAAGTCGGGTGTGCGGGTGTCGCGGGTGCCGCCGCGGTTCCTGCGGGACACCGGTGCCGCGTGAGCCATGGGAGAACTCCTCTCTCCTCGCCCCCGCCTTCCAGGGCACACCGGGCCGCGATCCCCGGCAACTCGGCAGGTCACGCACCGTGGCCGGGGGCGCCGGGCGGTTCCCGGACCGGATGCGGGCCGCCCGGCCCCGTGTTTCGCTGGGGGCCATGGAGCCCGTGAGCGCGCGCGACGGCCGACGCGGCGGCCGGCGCCCGCGCGACCGGTACCCCCGTGCCCCGTGGCCCACCGCCGCCCACCGGCAGCAGCTGCTGCGGGTGCGCGGGCGCAGCGTCGCCTGGGTGCCGCCGCTGCTGCTGCTGGTGGCCATCGCGCTGACGGACGTGAACACCGGCGCGGGCTTCCGGATCGTCTCGTGGATCGTGCTGGTGCCCGGTATCGCCGCCACGATCTGCGGGGTGTGGGGGACGGCCGGGTACGCGGTGCTGTCCGTCGTCACCTACGGCCTGGTGGACAGCCTGTGGCCGGACGCGTACCGGGCCGGGCTGCCCGACTTCATCCTGGTCGCGCTCGGCGGCATCCTCGCCACCCTGGCGTGCGCGGTGCGGATCCGCGGCCAGGAGCGGATGCTGCGCATGCGGTACATCGCCGACACCATCCGCCGTACCGTGCTGCGCCCGCTGCCCGCGGTGTGGGGCGGCCTGGAGCACGCGGAGGTCTATCTGCCCGCCGACGTGGAGGCCCGCGTCGGCGGCGACTTCTACGACATCCAGCCCGGCCCGCACGGCACCCGCGTCCTCGTCGGCGACGTGCAGGGCAAGGGCCTCGGCGCGGTGGAGATGGCGGCGGCGCTGCTCGGCACGTTCCGGGAGGCCGGCTACCACGAGCGGGACCTCGGGACGGTCGCCGAACGCCTGGAGACCCGGGTGCGCCGGCACCGCGGCCACCTCTCCGACCTGGGCCGGGGCGGCGAGGACAGCGACCGGTTCGCCACCGCCGTCCTGCTCGACTTCCCCGCGGACGCGCCCGACGCCGTCGACGTGGTCAACTTCGGCCACGAGCCGCCCCTGGTCGCTGGCCCCGCCGGGGTCCGCGCCCTGCCGCCCGGCGACCGGCTTCCCCTCGGCCTCGGCGACCTCGTCCGGGACGCCTCCCCGCCCGTCGTGCGCCGCTGTGTGCTCGCGCCCGGCGAGACCCTGCTGGTCACCACCGACGGCGTGACCGAGGCACGGGACGGCGGCGGGACGTACTACCCGCTGACGGACGCGGTGAGCCACGCGCTCGCCGCCGACCCGTGCACGGCCCGGCCGCCCCGGTTGGTGGCGCTGGTCCGGGACGGGGTGCTGCGGCACAGCGCCGGGCGCCTCGACGACGACACCACCGTCTTCGCGGTCCGCCGGATCATCGGCACCGGCCTGCCCGCCTGACCCGCGCGCCGCCCCGGCCACCGGTTACGGTGCTTTGCGTACGTGACCGATCACGTACGGATCGGCGGCGTACGGACCGCCGGCGACCTGGGACGCGTCGGCGTACTGACCGACAGGGGAGGGACCGATGCCCGGAACCGTGCTGCTGCTCGCCGCCTCGCCCGTGGGCCGAGGCCGGCTGGTGGACGCCGCGGCCGTGCTCCCGGTGCTCGCGGCCGTCGACCCCGCCGTGCTGGCCGGCACCGACACCGCGAACGTCGTGGAACTCGCCGACCCCCTGGAACCCCAGGCCGTCCTCACCCGCCTGCGGGCCGCCGCCTCCGCCCCCGGCCCGCTCACCGTCTACGTCACCGGGCAGCTCCAGCTCGACCGCCGCCAGCGCCTGCCCCACCTGGCCCTCGCCCGCACCACCCCGGCGACCGTGCGCTACACCGCCTTCCCCTGGCACTGGTTCCGCGAGGAGCTGCGGCTGCGCGCGCCCGGCACCACCACCCTCTTCCTCGACCTGCACGCCGACCCCGACACCTGGGACCTGCTGCGCACCACCCCGCTCGACACCGGCCGCACCGCCGCGGTCTACGGCCGGGTCGCCCCGCCCCCGGGCCGCCGCTCCACGCCCGCCGCGCCCGCCTACATGAAGGCCCTGGCGACCCTGCTGCGCAGCGGCCGCAGACCCCCGCTCGGGCAGCTGCACGAACTGGCCCTGGCCCGCACCGAGGACGCGTCCGCCGGTCTCGTCCTGGCGGCGGCGCCCCCGCCCGCCGCGGACGACCCGCACGCCGCCATCACCGCCGCCGTGCAGGCGGGCCGGCACAGCCACGCCGACCACCTGGCCGCCCAGTGGGAACAGGCCGCCGTACGCGCCCACGGGCCGGGCTCCGAGGAGGCCCTGCACTGGGCGGAGGTCCGCGCCGACCTCGCGATGTTCGCCGGGGACCCGGCGCGCAGCTGCCGCACCTGGCTGACGGTCGCCGCCGCCCGGCTGGCCGCCGGGCAGCCCGCGGACGCGCCCGCCGTCGAGGCGGCCGTCGACCGCGCCCACCACCAGTGGAGCGAGATCACCGAACCCGCCCGCGCCCGCGAACTGGGCTCCGCCCTCGCCGACCTGCGCGCCCGTGTCCCCGGCCGCCGCGCGGGCGCCCTGGAACACGTCCGCCGGCAGCTGCGCCGCCTGGAACTCCAGACCCAGGGCTGAGCATGGCGCTGCCCGCCGACGCGGGTGGCGCGGTCACAGCGGCGGACGGGCCGGGGCCGGGCCCAGGGTGGTGGTGCCGGGGGCCGTGCGGTGGCCGAGGCCGGTGCGGTAGGCGTCCAAGGCGGCCTCGACGCGGCCGGTGCGGCGCAGCAGGTCGCCGAGCAGGCGGCACAGGTCGGCGAGGTCGCCGGCCGCGCCCGCGCGTTCCAGGAGGCTGAGCGCGCGGACGTAGTGCTCCTCGGCGGCCTCCGTGTCGTGGGCGGCCTCGGCGATCCGGCCGAGGAGGCGGTGCGCGGCCGCGGCGTGGACGGCGCCGCGCTCGGAGGAGAGGTCGCCGAGGACGTTGCGCAGGAGCGCCGCGGCCTCCTCGGACCGGCCGCGGCGGTGCAGCACGTCGGCGAGTTCGACGGCGACCTGGCTGCTGTAGAGGGCGGCGCGGTGCGCGGAGAGCATGGTCTGGGCGGAGCGCAGCTCGTCCTCGGCGCGTTCCAGGTCGCCGTTCTGGGCGTAGACGTAGCCGCGCATCCAGTGGCAGTTGGCGAGTTCGGTGCGGAGCCGCAGCTGGCGGTACATCTCGGCCGCCTTGGCGAGGGAGGCGTCCGCCTCGGCGATACGGCCCTCGGCGAGCAGGGTGCGGGCGACCGAGCGGTGCATCCGGGCGACCAGGGCGGGATCGGCGGCGCGCGGGGCGAGGGCGAGGGCGAACTCGGCGGCCTGCGCGGCGCGCGCGTGGGCGCCCATGTCCATGTACGGGCCGATGACGCTGGCGTAGAGCAGCAGCAGCGCGTCCGGGTCGTGCAGGCCGCCGCGGTTCAGCTCGTCGAGGGCGGTCTCCAGGAGGTAGACGGCGTACCGGAGTTCCCCGGCGAGGTAGTGGGCGACGGCGCGGCCGCGCAGGGCGGGGACACGGGCGGGCAGCGGGGCGTCGGCGAGGCACCGCTCGGCGCGTTCGAAGTGCTCGCGGGCGGCGGTGAGGTCGCCGGTCTCCAGGCCGCACTCGCCGAGGCCGAGCAGGGCGGCGTACCGGGCGTCGGCGAGGCCGTGGGCGTCGGCCTCGGCGAGCAGGGCGGCGTACTGGCGGGCGGCCTCCTCCGCCTCCCCGGTGGCCAGCGTGCGCTGCGCCTCGGTCAGCCGTAACCGCAGGTCGGTGGCGAGGTGGGCGGGGCGGCCGGTGGCCAGTTCGTCGAAGGCGACGCCGAGGCGGCCGGCGAGATGGCGCAGGGCCTCGTCGGAGGGGCGGACGCGGCCGGACTCCAGGGTGGAGATGTAGGCGGGGGTGTAGGCGGGCTCCGCCAGCTGCCGCTGGGTGAGTCCGCGTTCCCGCCGCAGCTGCTGCACCCTGCGCCCGATGGTCTCCGGGTCGTCGCGTTCCGCCGTCGCCATGCGCACATGATGCCAGCGTCAACTGGCGGGCCCGGTCTTCCCGTTGAAGTCCGCACCCCCTAGCGTGGAGGAAGATAACCAGGGAAGTTAAGCCCGCTTAATCCGCCGCTGTTGCTGCCGCCGTCTGCTGCGAGGTTGCCGTGCCCGGACGCCCTATCGCCCACCCCGGCCGTCCTTCCACGCGGTGTGCCAGAGCGCTCGCCGCCGCCGTCCTCGCCGTCACGGCCCTGGTCGCCGCGGCGAACACCGGCCCGGCGCGGGCGACCGAACCGGCGTGCGGGACGGCGGCGGAACGCACGGCGGCGTCCGCCCGCTAGCGCGGCCTCCTGTCCTTCGTCTCCATGGCAGCCCTGGAGACGACCAGGAGGCCGGGGATGCGGAGCGTGCCCGGCGACGCGTCGTCCGTGTCCGTGGCCTCCGCCACGACCATGCCGTCGGGCAGCTGGGCAGCTGGGCGGCTGGTCGCGCACGTCCACCGCGGTGAGCTGGTGACGCGGCCTCGACTCATCATGATGACGAGCTTGCCGTCCGTGATCTCCGGACAGGTGCAGCCGGGAGGCGGCGTGAGATGGTCGCGCATCTCGTGCAGGCGCCGGTGGATCGACTGCTCGGTCATGCCCTCGGCGTAGGCCGGAAGGCGCCCCGTGCCTGTGGGAACAGCCGTTTCGCGGCCCCCCGGCCGGGTAGTCGGGCGTCGTTTCCCGGCGGCCGGAGGAGGGAGTGACCGTGCGGCCCAGGCAGGAGCGGGACGGAGCATGGGCCGCCGACGTGATCGCGGAATCGGTACGGGGCGTCGGCGCCGGGGATCTGCCGCGCCGGCTGTGCCAGGTCGCGACCCGGCTGCTGCCCGTGGACGGCGCCGGCGTCTCGCTGGCCGGCGAGGGGATGCCCGTACCGCTGAGCGCCGGGGACGACCGGGCCGCCGAGCTGATGGAGATCCAGGCGTCGCTGGGGGAGGGGCCCTGCCTGGAGGCGGCCCGCACCGGCGCGCCGGTCCTCGTCGACGACCTGGCCACGCGGGCCGACGCCGGCCGCTGGCCCGTCTTCGCCCAGCAGGCCACCGCGGCCGGGGTGCGGGCCGTGTACGCGCTGCCGCTGAGCGACGGCGCCGGCTGCGTCGGCACCCTCGACCTGTACCGCGAGGCCCCCGGCGTCCTCACCGCCCGCGAGCAGCACATCGCGCACCTCATGGCGCGGGTGGTGACCGTCGCGCTGATGTACCTGCCCTGCGAGGACGAGTACGGCTACCGCGCGGACGGCACCTGGCTCTCCGACCTGGCCGACGGGCACGACCGGGTCTTCCAGGCGGTCGGCATGATCATGGCCCGGCTAGGCATCGGGGCCGACGAGGCCCTGGCCCGCCTGCGTGCCCGGGCCTTCGCGCACGGCCGTACGGTACTGGACCTGGCACACGACGTGGTGGCCCGGCGAGAGCCGTTCGACCGCGAGTGAGCCCGCGAAGGCGCCCTCGGTACCGACGGCTCCGGCAACGGGATGTTCCGGCAACGGGGCGCCCCGGCACCCGACGCCCCGGCAAGGGGGCGCCCCGGCAAGGGGGGCGCCCCGGTTACGGGATGTTCCGGCAACCGGATGTTCCGGCAAGGGGACGCTCCGGCAACCGGATGTTCCGGCGACGGGGCGCTCCGGCAACCGGATGTTCCGGCGACGGGACGCTCCGGCAACCGGATGTTCCGGCGACGGGACGCTCCGGCAACCGGATGTTCCGGCAACGGGACGCCGCGGCAACCGGATGCTCCGGCAACCGGACGCCCCGGCGCACCGATGGCCCGGCCGCCGAAGGTCCGGTCATCGAGGCCCGGGCGCGGGACGCCCCGAAGCCCCGGGCATCGGAGGCGCCGGGCACCGGAGTCCACCCCGGACGCCGGAGGCCCTAGGGATCGCCGGCCCCGCGCATCCCAGGCGCCGGGCACCGGAGTCCACCCCGGACGCCGGAGGCCCTAGGGATCGCCGGCCCCGCGCATCCCAGGCGCCGGGCACCGCCAGCCCTGCGGCACGTAGGCCCCGCAGGCCCCGAAGCCCGCCGGCCCCGCAGGCCCCGAAGCCCGCGGGCCCCCGGCGGCACCGAGGCACCACAAGCGCGCCCGGAGGGCCGGTCCTCACACCTGCACCCTCCCCTGCCTGCGCACCTCCGCCAGCCGCCGCGCCCCCAGTTCCGTCGCCGCCGCCGTGACCTCGCTGTACACATCGCCCAGCCCGCCGTTGGTCAGCGTGAACGCGTCCTCGCCCACGCGTACGGCCGCCACGTCCACGGTGAGCGTGACCGGCTCCCCCTCCCATTCGATCGTCGCGGTCACCCGCAGCCCCTGGCGGACGTCCCCGGCCTCGGGCAGCGGGGCGTCGGCCACCTCCACCTGCTCCACGGTCCCGGAGACCATGGTGGCGGTGAAGGACCCGCAGACCTCGGGCAGCGTGCGCAGCCAGGCGAGGGTGCGGTCGACGTCCGCGGGGCGCTGCGCGGAGATCTGGTAGCGCAACTGGGCCTCGTTGTACGTGTCGTCCAGGCCGACCACGGCCTTCGCGGGCGCGCCGAGCAGTTCCTCGGCGTAGAGCAGGTCGAGCAGGCGCTGGCAGTCGGGCGCGGTGCCCTCGGCCGCCCGCGCCTTGAGGAAGGCGTCCCGCCAGGTGGCGGCGCCCTGCGTCGGCGCCCACGGCTCGCCCAGGTCCGACCAGGCGAGCAGGGCGGCCCGGGCCTGGGCCTCGGTGAGGGCGGGCGGGGTGGCCGGCCCCGGCGACGGGGACCTGCCGGGGGCGGTGGACGAGGAGGCCGCCGGGGAGGCCGTCCGCGGGTCCGCCGCCTCCATCTCGATGGCGGAGCAGGCACCGGCGCCGAGCAGGGTGACGGCGGCGAGGGCGGTCAGGCGCGAGCGGGTCGTCGAAAGGGCCATCGGGGGCGACTCCAAGGGGACGTGCCGGGCACGGTGGTACGTCCACGGCACCACCGCACCCGCCCGGTCACCAGCGCTCCGGGCCGTCCGGGTGATCACCGCACCACCGCACTCCGGGCCGTCCGGGTGACCGCCGCCTGACCGCCCCCTCCAAAACCCCCGCCCCCGGAAACCCCGGCCCCCCCCCGGAAACCCCGGCCCCCCCCGGAAACCCAGCCCCCGGGAACCCCGGCCTCCGAAAACCCCCGGCCCCGGAAAACCACTCGCGCCCCCACCCCACCCCCCACTACCGTCCTCGCCATGCAGCGCGCCCTCGTGTCCCGCACGACGACGCCGGAGACCGTCCCGGCGCGCTGACAGCTGACCAAGTCCGAAGCCCCGGGGCGAGCGCCCCGGGGCTTCGCCGTGTCCCGCGGGTCTCGCTCCGTACCGGAAGGAGACCCCGTGACCCCCTCGCACGACCACCGCCGTCTCGGCCGCGAGCTGGGCATCTTCGGCACCGATCCGCTGATGGGCGCCGGCCTGCCGTACTGGCTGCCCGACGGAGCCGTCGTCCGGCACGCCCTGGAGGAGTACGTCCGGGACGCCGAGCGGGCCGCCGGATACCGGCACGTGTACTCGCCGGTCCTCGGCAAACGCGAGCTGTACGAGATCTCCGGCCACTGGGACCACTACCGCGACGACATGTTCCCGCCGATGCGGCTCGGCTCGGAGGACGTCGTGCTGCGCCCCAGCCTGTGCCCGCACCACGCCCTGATCTACCGCTCCCGCTCCCGCAGCCACCGCGAACTGCCGCTACGCCTGGCCGAGCTGGGCGGCATGTACCGCTCCGAGCCGTCCGGGGTGCTGGGCGGCCTGACCCGCGTACGCTCCATCACCCTCAACGACGCGCACGTCTTCTGCACCCTCGACCAGGCCGCCGACGAGGCCCGCGCCGCGCTCGGCCTGATCTCCCGCGCCTACGCCGACCTCGGCATCCGCGCCGCCCGCCACCGGCTCTCACTGCCCGGCGAGGGCGGCAAGTACGTCGCCGGCGCGGAACTGTGGCGGCGGGCGACCGGGTTGCTGCGGGAGGTGCTGGACGGCGCCGGGGTGGAGTACGAGGAGGCCGAGGGCGAGGCCGCCTTCTACGGCCCGAAGATCGACGTCCAGGTGGTGGACCGGGCCGGCCGCGAGGCCACCCTGTCCACCGTCCAGATCGACTTCCACCAGCCCGAACGCTTCGGCCTGCACTACACCGGTCCCGACGGCGCCCGGCACCGGCCGGTCATGGTGCACCGCAGCGTCATCGGCAGCGTCGAGCGGGCCGTGGCGCACCTGATGGAGGAGCACGGCGGCGCCTTCCCGCCGTGGCTCGCGCCCGTGCAGCTGGTGGTGCTGCCGGTCTCCGAGGCGCAGGAGGAGCACGCGCGGGACGTGGTGGACCGGGCGCTGCGGCTGGGCCTGCGGGCCGAGCTGCGCGGCCCGGCCGACGGCAGCCTCGGCGCGCGGATCCGGGCGGCGCGCCTCGTGCCGTACCAGGTGGTGACCGGCGCCCGCGAGGCCGAAGGCGACCTGGCCGCCGTACGCCTGCGCGACGGCCGGCGGCCCGGCCCGCTGCCCGTCGGCGAGCTGCTGCGCCGGGTGGCCGCGCGGGTCGCCGCGCGCGGTGCCGGACTGTGGGACGCGGCATAGGGTCGACGCGGACGGAAAGGAGTGAGTGCCCTGTGACCGGTCAGCCCATCCCCGTGATCATCGACTGCGACACCGGCGTCGACGACGCGCTGGCCCTGCTGTTCGCCGTCCGGCACCCGGGGCTCGACCTGCGCGCCGTGACCTGCGTCGCCGGGAACACCGACGTGGACGGCGTCGTCCGCAACACGCTCACCGTGCTGGAACAGGCGGGCGCGCCCGAGATCCCGGTGGCGCGGGGCGCCGAACGGCCGCTGGTCGAGCCGCCGCGCTCGGCCCGGCACGTGCACGGCGAGGACGGGATGGGCGACCTCGGCCTGCCCGCCCCCACCCGCGCGCCGGCCGACGTGGACGCGGTGACCCTGCTGCGCCGCGAGATCCTCGCCTCCCCGCGTCCGGTCACGCTGATCCCCACCGCGCCCCTCACCAACATCGCCCTGCTGCTGCGCACGCATCCCGGCGTGGTGCGCAACATCGAGCGGATCGTGTTCATGGGCGGCGCGGTGGCCTGCGGGAACGCCACGGCGGTCGCCGAGTTCAACGTCTGGCACGACCCGGAGGCGGCGGCGGTCCTGCTCACCGCCGGGGTGCCGGTCACGATGTACGGCCTCGACGTGTTCACCCGGGTCGTCGTCCCCGGCCGGGACATCGCCCGTCTGCGCGCGAGCGCCGACCCCGGCACCCGCCTCGCCGGCGACCTCCTCGCCCACCGCCCCGCCACCCCGGACGCGGACCCCGAGGACCCGGGCGGCGGCCTCGGCGACGCGGGCGCCGTCTGCGCGGTCGCCGACCCGCCCGGCCTCACCACCCGCCTGCTCCCGGTCGAGGTCTCCCTCGCCCCCGGCCCCGCCCGCGGCCAGACCGTCGTCGACCGCCGCCCCCGCCCCGGCGAGTCCGAAATCCACGGCGAGGGCCGCGCGCCCGCCCTGGTCGACGTGGGCCTGGACGTGGACGCGGAGTGGTACGTGCGGTTGTGGCTGGAGACGGTGGAGAGGTTCCAGGACAGGCCCGTGTTCTAGCGGTCCCTGCGGGGCCTGCAGGACGGCTGAAGAAGTCCGTGGACGTGAAGCGCGGTGGCAGCTCCCGGTCAGCGTCGTGACCGACCGCTCCTCGTCAGTCCTCCAGGCGCTGCACCACCCACAGTTCCTCCCATGCCGCCCGCTTGTGCAGGTCCGTCGCCCTGTACAGGAGATCGCGAATGACGGCGTCGCACGACGGAGCATTCCAACGGCGCTTGTACTCGGGCTGCTCCAGCAGCGACAGCGAGGGGTTCTCCGGTATGGCGCTCAGGCGGCGCTTCACCACATCCCGGTAATTCCCGGGCCAGTGCTCGGGGACCTCGGGCACAGGTTCCGAGCCATGGCGGCGGAACCATTCCGTCTGCGCCTCACCCGCAGCGGTCGACCTCGCCAGTGCGTTCTCGAAGGCTCGCTCACCGAGGGCGATCCCGGGCAGGTCTTGCGGGGCGGCCAGCAGTTCTTCCCCGTGGGAGACAAGCCCGTACGAGGCGTACGCCTTCCAGTCCAGCTCCTCCTGGACCGCGATCATCCGGGATCTGATCCTGAACCATCGACACTGAGCCGAGGCAAGCAACTTTTCGGTGAGGCGCGTGCTGGGGTCGGAGATCTCCTGCAGAACCGTGATCTTCTCCCAGGGCTCGCCGCCCCGGGCTGGTCGATACGGGGCTGCCCCTTGCTCTGACTCATCTGCTTCGCGCACCTCTTCTGGGTGATCGGGCAAGGTGAGGAGATCGAGGGGCGCGTCAAGGATGCGCTCACGGCGGGTGGGGCGACGTTCTTGGCCCGGCCGGCCTGGGGCTCACCGTGAGCATCTTCCCGAGTAGTGATGCGTCCCGACAGGGATAAGGACTACATTCCTAAGGACTACATCCCTAAGGACTCGCCCCGAAGTAGAAGCCGCCGCACTGCTCGACGAGCGCCCGCAGGAGGTAGGTCTTGCCCATGCGCCGCTGCCGCTGACGATCCCGAGCATGGCATGGGGCAGGGGCCTGTGGACAAAAGCGGTCAGCCTGACTGCGGCGACGGAGGCCGAGTCCCTACGGCAGTTCAGCGCGGCGCTGGCCGAGCACGTCGGCTCCCCCGCTCCCTTCGCCTTCTCCACGTGGGACGACGCGGTGACGTACCTCTTCGGTCTGGCCGCCCCCGACCGGGGCGACAGGCCGTTCCTCGCGGTCATCGACGAATTCCCCTACCTGGCGAAGGTATCTCCTGAGCTTCCCTCGATCGTCCAGCGCGAGATCGACCGCTACCAGATGGAGGAGAGCCGCATGCGGCTGCTGCTCTGCGGCTCGGCGATGTCTGTGATGGGCGGGCTGCTGGCCAGCACCGCACCGCTGCGCGGGCGGGCGCAGCTCGAACTGGTCGTCCGGCCCTTCGGATACCGGGCTGCCGCGGACTTCTGGGGCGTCACCGCCGAACCGGCGCTCGCGGCCAGGCTCCATGCCGTGGTCGGAGGCACGCCCGCGTACCGCCGCCAGTTCCTGGCGGACGATGTTCCCGCCGATCTGCATGAGTTCGACGAGTGGATCTGCCGTACGGTCCTCTCACCGTTCAGCCCGCTCTTCCGGGAGGCGCGCTACCTGCTCGCCGAAGAGACGGACATCCGGGACACAGCGCTCTACCACTCGGTTCTGGCAGCGGTGGCGCAGGGGAACACCACGCGCGGGGGCATCGCCGGCTACATCGGCCGTAAGTCCGTCGACATCTCCCATCCGCTCAACGTCCTTGAGGACAGTCACCTCCTTGCACGTGAGACGGACGTGTTCCGGGCAGGCAAGTCGCAGTACCGGATCACCGAACCGTTGATCAACTTTTATGAGGCCGTCATGCGTCCCGCCTGGGCACGGCTGGAGAGCGGACAGGCGTCCGAGGTGTGGGCCCAGTCGGCCGAGCGGTTCGCGGCGCAGGTGGCGGAACCGCATTTCGAGGCCGTGTGCCGCGAGTACGTGCTCGGGCCGGGCCGATCGCTGCTGGCTACGTCCCTGGGGCAGGTCGGGAGCGGCGTGGTGACCGACCCGAAGGCGCGTCGGCAGTACCAGGTGGACGTGGCGGTGGTCGAGCCGGGATCCGGCGGGACCAGGCCTTCGGTGGCCCTGCTCGGAGAGGCCAAGTGGGGGACCGTCATGGGGCTGAGCCACCTGGAGCGGCTTGCCAGGGCCCGGGACGTTCTGGGCGAGCGGGGCATGGACACGACCGCGTGCGGACTGGCGTGCTTCAGCGCGGCAGGCTTCAGTGACTCCCTGCGGGCCGAGGCGGAACGAGGTGGCGTTTTGCTGATCGGTCTCGATGAGCTCTACGGCCGCGCTCTGCCGATGCCACTCCTTCCGTAGACGGTGCGACGGCTGACGGCTGAAGCGAGGAGGCCGCCGTCGAGGTTCTACCGCCCGGGCGGTATACGTGCTCCAGCGGTGATGTCAGGGTCCCTCAGCCATACGCCCCGCGCAGACGACGAGGCCGCCCGCGGGGGGTGGCGGGCGGCCTCGTCAGACGGGGGGCTCGGTCAGGAGCTGGTGGCGCGGCGGCGGCGGGACACCACGACGAAGCCCGCGCCGGCGGCCAGCAGCGCGGCGGCGCCGATCGCGATCGGGGTGGTGGCGCTGGAGGCGCCGGTCTCCGCGAGGTCCTCGCCGCTGCCGCCGTTCGGCGTGGCGGCGGGGGCCGTGGCGGCCGGGCTCGACGACTCCGGCTCCGCCGGGGCGGAGGCCTCCGGGGAGGTCTCCTCGGCCGGGCCGGACGGCTCGGCCGGGGACGAGGTCTCCGGGGCGGGCGCGGAGGTCTCCGGGGCCGGCTCGGAGGCGGACGGGGCGGGCTCCGACGGGGCCGGGGTCTCGGTCGTGCAGTCCTTCGTGCCGCCGTTCCAGGCCGCGATCAGCTTGTCCTTGATGACCGGGCGGTCCGGGCCCTTGGGCAGCTCACCGTGCTCGAAGCCGTCGTTGGCGTCCAGCTTGCCGTCGTACTTCACGGCGCCGCGGTAGAGGTCGATCTGCGCGAAGCAGCCGGCGTCCGGGACCGCGATGTCGAGGGTGTCGGTGGCGCCCGGCTTGACCGTCACCGTGTCGAAGTCGACGAAGACCTGCTCGCCGGAGGTGGCGAACGTCGGCCCGTGGGCGAGGTAGGACGCCAGGGAGGCGGTGCAGGTGGCCGCGTCGGCGGCGGCGCGGACCGTGATGTGCACCTTGCCGTCGGCGCTCGGCTTCAGGTTCTGGTCGTCGACCTTGACGGAGTCGAAGAAGTTCGCGCCGTCGAGGGAGAACTGGCAGCGGTCGGTGGCGGTCTCCGTACCGGCGCCCGTGCCGGGCTGGTACTGGCCGCCGTGCTTCCAGCCGTCGCCGCCCGGCGTGCCGTGCGCCCAGGCGCCCGGGGCGCAGGTGACGGAGGCGGCGGAGAGGGCGAGGGCCGCGGCGCCCGTCCCCAGCAGGCGTCGCGCGGTGACACGTCTCGCTATGGACATGTGGTTCCCATCTGGGTGTGCATGGGTACGGGAGGCCGGCGAAGGAGCCCCCCGGAAGTGGTCGTGGAAACGCCGTGCTCACTGGTCACACGCGGCACAGCACGAGCACATGTTCGGACGCACCGGGAAGGCTGTCAATTCCCCTGACAAACTGCTGACCGCCCCTGACGTGGCGTTACCTGCGGGGCGGCGCAAGGAATGTTCGTATTTCCGGCGATGTGGACAGTCATCTCCCTGTCACCCGCAACACCCGTAATGCCGAGAAGGAGGCCGCGTGCCCGACCTCTCCTCCAGGAACCCCGACTGGTGGCGCCAGGCCGTCATCTACCAGGTCTATCCCCGCAGCTTCGCCGACGCCGACGGTGACGGACTCGGCGACCTCAAAGGCATCACCCAGCGGCTCACCCATCTCGCCGCGCTCGGCGTCGACGCCCTGTGGCTGTCCCCCTTCTACCCCTCCGAACTCGCCGACGGCGGCTACGACGTCGCCGACTACCGGGACGTCGACCCGCGCCTCGGCACCCTCGACGACTTCGCAGCGATGGCCGCCGAGGCCCACCGGCTCGGCCTGAAGGTCATCGTCGACCTCGTCCCCAACCACACCTCCCACCAGCACGTCTGGTTCCAGGAGGCGCTGCGCGCCGGACCCGGCTCGGCGGCCCGCGACCGGTACGTGTTCCGCGACGGGCGCGGCCCGCACGGTGAACTGCCGCCCACCGACTGGCAGTCCGTCTTCGGCGGCAGCGCCTGGCAGCGCGTTGCCGACGGGCAGTGGTACCTGCACCTGTTCGCCCCCGAACAGCCCGACCTGAACTGGCAGAACGAGGAGGTCCGCGCCGACTTCCGCACCACCCTGCGGTTCTGGTCCGACCGGGGCGTCGACGGCTTCCGCGTCGATGTGGCGCACGCCCTCGCCAAGGACCTCGACGAACCGCTGCGCGACCTCGGATCGCCCGAGCTGAGCGACGAGGAGTCCCTCGTCCACCTCCCGCCCGGCACCCACCCGTTCTTCGACCGCGACGAGGTCCACGAGATCTACCGCGACTGGCGCAAGATCCTCGACGCCTACACCCCGCCCCGCATGGCCGTCGCCGAGGCGTGGGTGCCCGGCCCGCGCCGGGTGCTGTACGCCCGGCCGGACGAACTCGGCCAGGCCTTCAACTTCGAGTACCTGAAGACCCGCTGGGACGCCGCCGAGCTGCGCCACGTCATCACCGCCTCGCTCGCCGACGCCCGCGCCGCCGGCGCGTCCGCCACCTGGGTGCTGTCCAACCACGACGTCGTACGGCACGCGTCCCGGCTGATGCTGCCGCCCGGCACCGACGTCGACGCCTGGCTGCTGTCCGGCGGCCACGCCCCGGCCGTCGACACCGCCGCCGGGCTGCGCCGCGCCCGCGCCGCCACCCTGCTGATGCTGGCGCTGCCCGGCTCGTCGTACCTCTACCAGGGCGAGGAGCTGGGCCTGCCCGAGGTCGCCGACCTGCCCACCGCGGTCCTCCAGGACCCGATCTGGGAACAGACCGGCCATGTCCGCAAGGGCCGCGACGGCTGCCGGGTGCCGCTGCCGTGGACCACCACCGGACCGTCGTACGGCTTCGGACCCGGCGGTGCCTGGCTGCCGCAGCCGGAGTCCTTCGCGCGGTACGCCGTCGAGGCGCAGGACGGGGTGGAGGGCTCCACCCTGGAGCTGTACCGCAGCGCGCTGAAGCTGCGCCGCAAGCTGCTGCAGGGCGAGGAGCTGACCTGGCTGGAGGACGTCCCCGAGGGCGTGCTGGCGTTCGCCCGCACGGACGGCTGGCGGTGCCTGGCCAACCTGTCCGGCGAGCCCGTGCCGCTGCCGCCCGGCGAGCTGCTGATCGGCAGTACCCCTCTGGAGGACCCAGGGGTGCTGCCGCCGGACACCACCGTCTGGCTCGGCTGACCCGCCCGCCGGGCCCGGGGCGTCAGCCGACCACGGCCAGCTCGCGCGAGGTCGTGTTCAGCCGCCGCCCGCCGTCCTGCCCGCAGCTCACGATGTCCTCGACGCGCACGCCGAAGCGGCCCGGCAGGTAGACGCCGGGCTCGATGGAGAAGCACATCCCGGGAGCCAGCGGGCTGTGCTCGCCCTCGACGAGGTAGGGCGGCTCGTGCGTGGAGACGCCGATGCCGTGCCCGGTGCGGTGCGTGAAGTACGCGCCGTACCCGGCGTCGGTGATCACCGCGCGGGCCGCCCGGTCGATCTCCTGGCACGGCACTCCGGGCTTCACCGCCTCGAACGCGGCCTGCTGCGCGGCCCGCACCACCTCGTGCACGGCGCGCTCCTCGACGGTGGGCTCGCCGACGTGCACGGTGCGGGTGGTGTCGGAGCCGTAGCCGTCCTTCAGGCCGCCGAAGTCGAGGACCACCATGTCGCCGTCCTCGATCCGCCGGTCGCCCGCCATGTGGTGCGGGTCGGCGCCGTTCGGTCCCGACCCGACCACGGTGAACTCCACCCGCTCGTGGCCGTGGTCGCGCAGCAGCCGGGCCAGCACGTCGGCCACCTCCCGCTCCCGCCGCCCGGCGAACCGCACGCCCAGCAGATCGGCGTACGCCGCGTCCGCCGCCGCCCCGGCCGCCGTGAGCCGGGCCAGCTCCCGCTCGTCCTTCACCGCGCGCAGCAGCGGCAGCGCGGTGCTCAGCGGGCGGTAGCTGCTGAGCGGCAGCGCCGCCTGCAGGCCCAGCAGGTGCACGGCCCAGGTCCCGTCCGAGACGCCGTACCGGCCATGGGCGCGCAGCAGGCCGGCCGCCGCCGCGTACGCGTCCTGCCCGTCCTGCCACGCGGTGATCCGCACGGCCCCCGCGCCCGGCGCGGCCTGCGCGTCGCCGCGTTCCAGGGCCGGGACCAGCAGATACGGCTCGGAGTCCGCGGCGAGGACGAGCAGCGTGAGGTGTTCGGTGACCGCCGGGGGCCGGTAGCCGCACATCCACACCAGGTCGGGGCCGGGCGTGACGAGCAGCCCGGACAGCCCGACGAGTGCCGCCTCGCGGGCGGCGCGGTACATCCGGGCGGCGTAGTCCTGCTCGGTGAAGGGCGCCGGGGATGTGTCGGTCATGGTGCCGCCCATGGTTCCGCCGGGGGGTGGGGTCCTGTCGTACGGGCCGGTGGATCAGTAGCGCACGGCGCGCTCCACCTCGGCCTTCACGCCGCCGCTCAGGTCGCGGTTGCTGCGGGCGGTCGCGGAGCGCTCGCCGTCGGCCGGCACGTCGCGGACGGTGGTGACGACGGTGTCGAGGATGTTGCCGTCCCGGTCGGTGAAGGCGACCTGGACGGCGAAGGACCTGGCCGCGTCCGCGGTGTTCCGCACGGTCACCCCGACCGTGGTCCGGCCGTCGCCGTCGGTGGCGGTCCGGCCCAGGGTCACGTCCCCCTTGGCGTCGACGCCGCCCGCGATGTCGTCGAACCGCCGGCCCGCCTCCGCCGTCGCCGACTCCAGTGCCTCCCCGGCCCGTGACGCGGCCGACTCGACCGCCGACGCGGCGTCGCGGACCTTGCGCTCGGGGCTGTCCTCGTCGGCGCAGCCGGTGAGGGCGAGCACCGAGGCCGCCGCCGTCGCCGCGAGCGCGGCCCACCTCCTGCGGTGACCGGCCATGCTGCCTCCCGGAGAGTGCGACTCTCCTTCCAGTGAAGGCCTCCCCCCACGGCCCCGCATGCCGGATCACCCGAACGGAGGACACCGCCGGGCGGCCGCCCGCACACGCGGAAGAGGCGAGCCGCGGGAAAACCCCCTCCTCGATTGTCACTGCCATGCCATACGCTGCCCCGGCAGCCGCGCCCCGTGACAGCGACAGCAGATGCCGACCGGGCGTTGCGCGGCGCTCTCATCTGCCCGGCACGCGCCGGGTCTCCTCGTGGGGGTTCATCACCTGTGCGTACGCGCAGCATCTCGGCCGCGACGGCGTTCGCGGTCCTTCTCGGCTCGGCGGCCCTGAGCGTCGCCGTGGCCGCTCCGGCGTCGGCGGCCACGGCCACCGTCGCCTCGCCCGGCGGCTTCGTTGCCTCCGACGCCCTGCGGCGGGTGTTCGTCGGTGACAGCACGGCGGGCAGGATCCTGGCCGCCGACTACGCGGGTACGGTCGTCGACTCGGTCGACGGCATCGGCGCGGTCGCCGACCTGGCGCTCTCGGACGACGGCACGACCCTGTACGCCTCGGCGGCGGGCAGCCACGAGATCGTCGTCCTGGACGCGGCCACGCTCGACGTGACGGCCCGTTACGCCGTGCGGACCACCGAGGGCCCGCGCCGGCTGGCCGTCGCGGGCGGCAAGGTGTGGTTCGGCCACGGCGACCCGTGGGACACCCGGCTCGGCTCGGTGGACCTCGCGGCGGACCCGGCGAGCGGCACCGACCCGGTGACCCTCGACCAGCTCCCGGAGGGCCTGACCGGCTTCCGCGACCTGCTCGTCGACTCCGACCCGAGCAAGCCGGGCGTGCTGGCGTACGCCGAGGTCGGGTCGGACACCGGCAGCGAGATGGGCGTCCTCGACGTCTCCGGCGCCACGCCGCGGCCGCTCGCCTACTACGGGTCCAAGAGCTACTGGGCCGGCGACCTGGACCTGGTCCCGGGCGACGCCGCCGAGGTGCTGGTCAACGCGCGCAAGCGGTTCTCCTACGCGGGCGGCCAGTTCACGGACGCCGGTGACTACCCGGTGGCCTGGCAGGGCGACGTCTCGGCGAGCGGGCTGGTCGCGCAGGTGTACAGCGACCAGGTCTCGGTGCTCCGGCCGAACACCGCCACGCCGGTGCGCACGTACACCGTGGGCGGCAACGGGGCCGACGTCCAGGTCGCCTGGGCGCCGAACGCCTCCCGGCTGTTCGCGCTGGTGCAGTCGAACGGCACGTACACCCTGAAGCCGCTCACCGACCCGGTCAAGAGCGTCCCCACGCTCACGGTGAACGCCCCGGCGACCGCGACCCGGGCCAAGCCGCTCACGGTCACCGGCAGGCTGTCGGCGTCGCTGCCGCTGCCCGCGGGCGCGCAGCTGAAGGTCACCCGCACCGACCTGGAGAGCCCGGGCGGCAAGGCGCTGCCCGCGGTCACCGTGAAGGCGGACGGCTCGTACTCCTTCGCCGACACCCCGCCGGCCGGCGGCACCGTCACCTACAAGGTGGCGTACGCGGGCGACGCCGAGCACACGGCGGCGACCGCGTCGGACAAGGTGGACGTCTCCCGCGCCTCGACCACGCTGACGCTGAACAACAACGGCAAGGTCTACGGCTACGGCAAGGACGTCACCTTCACCGCGCACCTGGGGACGACGTACAGGAACCGCACGGTCGAGATCTGGGCCAACCCCTACGGCTCCGACAAGCCGAACAAGCTGATCAAGACGGCCACCGTGAACTCCGCCGGCAATGTCTCCGCGGTCGTCGACATGAAGCGGGACACCGTCGTCTCCGCCGTCTTCAAGGGCGACGCCCGGTACAAGCCGAAGACGACCAAGGTCACGGCGTACGCCAAGGTCCACGTCTCCACGGCCGTCTCCCGGCACTACAAGAAGGCCGCGATCGGCTCGACCACGTACTACTGGTTCCGCAAGAGCACCGACCCGCTGCTCACCACGACCATGACGTACCACCCGGGCCGTCAGCAGCGCTTCGACCTCCAGGTGCGGTTCGACGGCAAGTGGTACGACGCCGGCCACGAGTACTTCCCGGTCGGCTCCGACGGCAGGTCCGCGGTGTCCCTGGAGGCCCCCGGCGAGTCCGGCATCAAGGCCCGGATGCGGTCGGTGTACGTCAACGGGTCCTCCGGCGACAACGTGAACTCGACGACGTACGGCTCCTGGAAGTACCTGTACTTCACGAACTGAGCCGCACGCCGGGCGATATGACCCGATCGTCGCGTCCCTTGTCGGATAACCGCATGGCCCCGTTCGGGGGACCCCGTCTCATCCGTTGCGGGGCATGCGGTGCGGCGGGCGCACCGCCGGTGGGCGGGGGCGCGTTGCCCTGGCATGGCAGGACGATCCGTTTCCCGCAGGGACCCTCACCGCCGCCGTCGTACCGGTGCGGCGCCGCCGCTCGCCGGCTGCGCCGTCGTCGTGCGGCCGCCGCCGCAGACCGGGCAGCGGCCGTCGCGGGCGTCGGCCAGGGCGGCGAGGGTCCCGAGGGCCTGCTGCAGGGCGAGTTCGACGGCGGCGGGGACGAAGAGGGCGCCGCTGCCGTCGGGCGGGACGAGCCAGCGCAGCCGGCCCGCCGCGCGGTGGGGCGCGGGGACGGCGATCCAGGAGCCGCGGCCCGCGTACCGGATGTCGGGGCCGATCCAGCGGCCGTGCGGGTCCGGCGGCAGGAAGAAGCCGACGCGGCGGGAGCCGGTGTCGGCGAGCGTGGGGCCGGGCGTCTGCGGGATGCACAGCAGGGCGTCCAGGGCCAGCACGCCCAGGTCCTCGGGGACGGTCAGGACGTCCCAGAACCGGCCGCACGCCAGCATGGCTATGCCGGTCTCCCCGGCCCACTGGCGTTTGCAGGCTCGCGGGTCCGTCGCCGCCGCGGCCAGCCATTCCTCGGCCCGTCTCTGGGCGCCTCGCATCACGCACCTCCGGGGTCCGGAGCAGGGGTGCTCATGCTGGTAGATATTTCTATCCTGCGGAAGGGGTGGCGAACCGTGGCGAATGTGTACGTACGACTTCTGCGCCCCTTGTGCCACCGTGCGCGCCCCCGCCGGCCGGATCCGATCGACTCCCTCGTGGAGACCGCCCGCCGGCTCGACTACGGCGCGGGGTGCCCTCCCGCCGGCGAGGAGCCCCGCGGCGGCCCGCGCCCCGGCGATGTGGGGACAACAGGCAACCCGCACCACTGATTTACCGCTCTCACAGGGTGCTCACGGGGTCCGGCCGGGGCGCGTGGGGTGCGTCCGCTTGAGGGGCCGGGTCGTGGGCTGTCCGGTCCGATGCCGCTCGACCGGCGGCACTCGCAGACGAGGAAACCCGATGACCAGTCAGCACCACACCACGCGCCTCAAGCGGGGCGCACTCGCGGCGGGGGCGGCGCTCACCGTCGTCGTCGCCGGGGCCGGGGCCGCACCCGGTGCCGGGGACGGCAAGGCGAGCACACCCGGCAAGCCGAAGCTCAAACTGATCGCCGCGTCGAACGCCGTCACGCTCGACCGCTGGGAGGGCGAGCCGGGGGTCTACCTGGACCTGGGCACGTACCTCTCGGTGGACGGCGCGCCGCTGGAGTTCCGGGTCACCAGGAAGTCGTACAAGGATCCCGTCGTCGCCAGGCAGGTGCTGCGCGACGGCACGAGCACGACGACGAGGACGCTGCCCGCCGGGCTGGTGAAGGACTTCACCGGCCTGCCCGGTTTCCTGGAGGTGTCGGTCACCGACGCCGCCGGGACCGAGGTGGCGAAGAGCAAGGGCACCTTCTGCCCGAACAACGCCTCCGGCCGCATCCGCCCGGACGCCCCGGCCACCTCGCACTACCCGGAGAGCTGCCCGGCCAACCCGTTCACCCTCGGCTCGGTGTGGGGCGTGGAGAAGGGCTGGGCGTCCAACACCAGCACGGTCGACTACGACAAGCCGGTGGACCTGCCGGCCGGCGAGTACACGGCCGAGGTGCGGGTCGCCAAGAAGTACCGGGACCTGTTCTCCATCCCCGACGACCGGCCCACCATCAAGGTCGCCGTGCGGGAGGCCGGCGGGGGCGGCGGGCAGGGCGCCGCCGCCGGCAAGTCCGGGGCCCACCACGGAGCCGGGCACGGCACGGGCCACGGCGCCGGGCACGGCACGGGGCACGCCTCCGGGCACCACTACGGCCCCCGCGGCGCCGACGCGCCCACCCCGCCCGCCCTCTCCCACGCCCTGGCGGACCGGGGCCGCGCCCACCACCTGGGCGACGGACCCGGGCACACCGACGGCTCCCGCATCGCGCCCGCGCTGAAGCCGAACGCCGAGCGGCCCACCGGCCGCGCGGGCGTTCCCGCGAACGTGCCCAAGCCGGACCTGCGCTCGCTGCCCGCCTGGGACATCGCCATCACCGACGGCGAGGACGGCGACGTGCCGGGCAAGGACTACCTCGCCTTCAGCGCCAACGTCTGGAACGCGGGCCCCGCACCGCTCGTCGTGGACGGCTTCCGCAGCCCCGGCAAGGACCTGATGGACGCGTACCAGTACTTCTACGACGCGAACGGCAAGCAGGTCGGCTACACCCCCACCGGCACCATGGAGTGGGACCCGCGCATCGGCCACGAGCACTGGCACTTCACCGACTTCGCCAGCTACCGGCTGCTGAGCGCGGACCAGACCAAGGAGGTCCGCAGCGGCAAGGAGGCGTTCTGCCTCGCCAACACCGATGCGATCGACTACACGGTGAAGAACGCCAACTGGCACCCGTACAACACGGACCTGTCGACCGCCTGCGGCCAGCAGAACTCGATCTCCGTGCGTGAGGTGCTGGACGTCGGCTCCGGCGACACCTACACCCAGTACCGGCCGGGCCAGTCCTTCGACATCACCGACCTGCCGAACGGCACCTACTACATCCAGGTCATCGCCAACCCGGAGAAGCGCCTGAAGGAGACCGACCTCGACAACAACGTGGCGCTCCGCAAGGTCGTCCTGGGCGGCAAACCCGGCGCCCGCACGGTGACGGTTCCGCCGCACGAGCTGATCAACGCCAAGTAGCCCGCCCGATCCGGGGCTTGAGCCGGCACGGGTCCGGGGCGACCGGCCCCGGACCCGTGCCGGCCGACGCGATCGTCCCCTAGGGCGCGTGGCCCACCGGCAGGTGCGCGTGGGCCGCCGACACCACCAGCTCCCGGATCCGCTCCACGCACCGCCGCAGGTTCTTGTAGGCGGTGTCGGTGTCCGGGTAGCGGGCGGCGAACTGGAGGCCCTCGTGCAGGCGCGTGACCCACACGCACACCTGGTCGCCGTAGGAGACCCGGATCAGCGCGTACGCCTTCTGCTCCTGCCAGCGCTCGGAGCCGGGGACGGCGCGGGTGTCGACGTACGACACGATCGAGTAGAGGTCGGGCGAGGTGGGGCGGAAGTCGGCGCCGAGCAGGCGCAGCACGCGGGCCAGCGGCATCCGGGACAGCCGCCGGTTGCGCCGCAGCGTGGCGCGCGCCAGGTCCAGCGCGCCGTCGAAGTCGGTGGCCGGGGTCACCGGGATCTCCACCGGGGCGCCGCCGACGTACCAGCCGACGGAGTCCTGCCAGCGGGAGGCCGCCCGGGTGTGGAACGGCACGACCGTGCGGTACACGTCGAGGCCGCTGATCTCGTGGGTGGCGAGCGCGGTGGCCGCCAGGACGCCGACCAGGCTGCCGCCGTACGGCCGGCAGTACGCCTCGAAGGCCGCCGCGTGCTCCGCGCCGACCAGCGGCTCCCGCAGCAGCTTCTGCGGCGGCAGCGGGCCGTCCGGGTCGAGGCCGAGGTCGACGGGGAAGCCCGGCAGCCTGCCGTCGCAGCGGGTGATGAACTCCCGCCAGCGCTCCACGATCTCGTGGCCGTCGTCGATGAGGTCCGCGTCGGAGCGCTCGGCCGCGCAGAAGTCGATGTAGCTGGCCGCCGGGGTCTCGTCGGCGGCGCGGCCGGCCAGTCCCGCGGCGTACAGCTCGTGGATCTCGGCGGCGATGCGGTGCAGCGAGTACGCGTCGACGTTGCTGTGGTCGAACGCCATGTAGACGCTGGCGCCGTCGTCCCGGACGACCGCCGCGAACAGGAAGTTCGGCCAGGTCAGCGCGTCCGCGGCGACGTCGAAACGATCCCGCAGACAGCGGGTGAGGGTGTGCGGGTCGGCGAAGTGGCCCACCTCGCGGCGGTCCAGCGCGACCGCCTCCGGGGCGAGCGTGAACCGCCGCATCTCCTCCCCGGCCCACCGGAAGCCGCTGCGCAGCGTCTCGTGGCGCAGGGTCCAGGCGCGCAGCGCCCCCTCCAGCACATCGAGGTCCACCCGCCCCGGCAGGTCGAACGCCGTGCCGAGCCAGGTCGGCACGAACAGGCCTTCGCGGCGGATGGAACGGCAGGTGCGCAGATGGGACTCCTGCACGTAGGCGGGCGGGCGCTCATCGTCGGGCAGCACGCTCGCCGCCGCCACGGCCGCCGGGTGCAGCGCCCATTCCACGAGCCGTCCGGGACGGATCTCACAGCGCTGGAGGTCGGTCACGCGCATCAAGTGCCTCCGCTGGTTCGACGCATGAGAAAACCAACGAGCGAGGAGGCGTGAGGCAACGCGGGCGGGGTGCGGGCGGGGGCGCGGGAGGGGCGGCCGGCGCGGGGGACGGGGCGTCTCCGGACCGTCGCCAGGCCGTGTCCGGGCCCGTCGCCGGGATATAAACGAGCGGTGATCCAGCATGTCGTCCCCGCCGCGGACTGGGCCGCCGATCCCGGACGCCCGTACGCCCCCGCCTCCCTCGCCGAGGACGGCTTCGTGCACTGCTCGCCCGACGAGCGGGTCACCCTGGCCGTCGTGAACGCCTACTACCGCACCGCGCCCCGGCCCCTGCTGGTCGTGTCCCTCGACGAGACCCGGCTGTCGGCGCCCTGCGTCTGGGAGGAGGCGGCGC
Source organism: Streptomyces sp. NPDC052687 (assembly GCF_040678395.1). Classification (NCBI taxonomy): domain Bacteria; kingdom Bacillati; phylum Actinomycetota; class Actinomycetes; order Kitasatosporales; family Streptomycetaceae; genus Streptomyces; species Streptomyces sp. NPDC052687. The sequence continues at coordinate 77,073 of NZ_JBFATR010000002.1, forward strand.
CCGCACCGCCGCCGGGGGCGCCGGAGGGCACCCGGTTCCCGCATGTGTACGGGCCGCTGGAGCGGGACGCGGTGGTGCGGGTGCGAGAGGTCGTGTGGGACGCGCGGGGGCGGGCCACCGGGCTGCGCGACACCGGCTGACCTCCCCGCGGCTCGGCGGGCCGGCTACTCGGCGGGTTTCGTGTGCAGCACCTCGCGCGCCTGGTCCGCGGCGCGGGTGATGCTCTCGGAGATGAACTCCAGGAAGCGGGCGATGTTCTCCAGCCGGGTGGCGGCCGGGGTGCCGGAGCCGAGGACGCCGATGCCCTGCCGGGCGGTCTCGGCGACCTGGGCGGTGCCGCGCGCGCTGGCGATCATCGACTGGTACATGACGTCGTCGTCGACGACGTAGCGGTCCCGGCGGCGTTCGTCGCGTTCCCGGCGGACGAGGCCCTGACTGTCGAGGAACGCGACCGCCTTGGAGACGGACGCCGGGCTGACCTGGAGCCGCTGGACGAGTTCGGCCGCGGTGAGGCTGCCCGAGTCGGTGGTGCACAGGCAGGCCATCACGCGGGCCATCATCTTGGGCGTGCCCTGCGCCATGAAGACGGTGGTCAGCGTCTCCTCGTACTCGCGCACGGCCTCCGCGTCGCGTCCGTAGGCCTGCGGCGCCGCCTCCCGGCCGCGGGGCGCGGCCGCCTGCCGGCGGCGCTGGGCGCGGCGTTCGGCGGTGCGGTGGGCCAGCTCCGCGCGGTAGGCGGTGGGGCCGCCGTTGCGCATCACCTCGCGGGTGATGGTCGAGGTGGGGCGGTCGAGGCGTCGGGCGATCTCCGCGTAGGCGAGGCCGTCGGCCAGTCCCAGCGCGATCTGCTGGCGTTCCTGCTGGGTGAGTCTGCCTCCCGGCATCGCGGTCTCCTTCGTGCTCGCCCGTGCGTCGGGTCCCCAGGGTAGCGTTCATTTCACTTCATTGCAACGAGGGCGCCTGAGTTTGTTGCGTTAGATTCCGCTCCATTGCAACGATATTGGCCCGTTGATCTGCGATGATGCACAGTTAATGCAATAAGTGTGTTGCCTATTTCTTGAACGCAACGTAGCGTTTCGGATGTCGGAAACAGTGCCGGCGGAAGCCGCTAAGAAGGAGCCCACCATGCAGACGTTCGACACCCCCGCCCCCGTCGCGACCCTTCTCGACATCCCCGCCGGCCGTATCCGGGTCATCGCCGCCGAGCGGTCCGACACCCGCGTCGAGATCCTCCCGGCGGACGCCTCCAAGGGCCGCGACGTGAAGGCGGCGGACCAGACGACGGTCTCCTACGACGACGGCGTCCTGCGCATCGAGGCCCCGGCGGCGAGGAACCAGTACTTCGGCCCCTCCGGGTCGGTCGAGATGACGGTCCAGCTGCCCGCCGGCTCCCGGGTCGAGGCCAAGGCGGCCGCCGCCGAGTTCCGCGGCGTCGGACGGCTCGGCGACGTCGTCCTCGACGCCGCGCAGGGCCCGGTCAGGCTCGACGAGACCGCGAGCGCCCGCCTCACCGTCCTCGACGGCGACGTCTCGATCGGCCGCCTCGGCGGCCCGGCGGAGATCAGCACCCAGCGGGGCGACATCCGGATCGCCGAGGCGGTGGGCGGCACGGTGGTGCTCTCCACCCAGATGGGCGATGTCGCGGTCGACGCCGCTCGCGGAGTCTCCGCCTCCCTCGACGCCGGCACCGGCTACGGCCGTATCCACAACGCCCTGCGGAACGCCGACGGCGCCGCCGGCCTGGCCATCCGCGCGACCACCTCCCACGGCGACATCACAGCCCGCAGCCTCTGAGCCCGCCCACCGCCGAATCCGCCGAATCCGCCGAACCGCCGAATCCGCCGAACCGCCGAATCCGCCGAATCCGCCGAATCCGCCGACTCCGCAGAAGGAGCACTTCTCATGACCGACCTGGCCATCGCGGCGAACGGGCTGCGCAAGTCCTACGGCGACAAGACCGTCCTCGACGGCGTCGACCTGGCCGTACCGCAAGGCACGATCTTCTCCCTGCTCGGCCCGAACGGCGCGGGAAAGACCACCGCCGTGAAAATCCTCTCCACGCTGATCTCCGCGGACGGCGGCCAGGCGCGGGTCGCCGGCCACGACCTGACCGCCGACCCGCAGGCGGTGCGGGCGGCGATCGGGGTCACCGGCCAGTTCTCCGCGGTCGACGGCCTGATCACCGGCGAGGAGAACATGCTGTTGATGGCGGACCTGAACCACCTCTCGCGCAGCGAGGGGCGGCGGGTGACCGCCGAGCTGCTGGAGCGGTTCGACCTGGTCGAGGCGGCGAAGAAGCCGGCCTCCACCTACTCCGGCGGTATGAAGCGCCGCCTGGACATCGCGATGACCCTGGTCGGCAGTCCGCGCGTCATCTTCCTCGACGAACCGACCACCGGCCTCGACCCGCGCTCCCGTCACAACATGTGGCAGATCATCCGCGAGCTGGTGACCAGCGGGGTCACGGTGTTCCTCACCACCCAGTACCTGGAGGAGGCCGACGAACTCGCCGACCGCATCGCCGTCCTCCACGACGGGAAGATCGCCGCCGAGGGCACCGCCGACGAGCTCAAGCGCCTGATCCCCGGCGGACACGTCCGCCTGCGCTTCACCGACCCCGCCGCCTACCGCACCGCCGCGGCCACCCTGCGCGAAGCCACCCGCGACGACGACGCCCTCACCCTCCGCATCCCCAGCGGCGGCAGCCAGCGCGAACTGCGCTCCCTCCTGGACTGGCTCGACACCGCCCACATCGAGGCCGACGAACTCACCGTCCACACCCCCGACCTCGACGACGTCTTCTTCGCCCTCACCGACACCACCCACCAGCCCAAGGAGACCGCCCGATGAGCACCCTCTCCCTCGCCGTGCGCGACTCGTCCACGATGCTGCGCCGCAACCTCCTGCACGCCCGCCGCTACCCGTCGCTGACGCTGAACCTGCTGCTCACCCCGGTGATGCTCCTGCTGCTGTTCGTGTACGTCTTCGGTGAGGCGATGAGCGCCGGGCTCGGCGCCGGCGCCGACCGCTCCGACTACATCGCCTACCTGGTGCCGGGCCTGCTGCTGATGACCGTCGGCAGCACCACCATCGGCACCGCGGTCTCCGTCTCCAACGACATGACCGAGGGCATCATCGCCCGCTTCCGCACCATGGCCATCCACCGCGGCTCGGTCCTGATCGGGCACGTCGTCGGCAGTGTGCTCCAGTGCGTGATGAGCGTGGTCCTGGTCGGCGCGGTCGCCGTCGCCATCGGGTTCCGCTCCACCGACGCCACCGTCCTGGAATGGCTCGCCGCCTTCGGCCTGGTCACCCTGTTCGCCCTGGCGCTGACCTGGATCGCGGTCGGCATGGGCCTGGTCAGCCCGAACGCGGAGGCGGCCAGCAACAACGCGATGCCGCTGATCTTCCTGCCGCTCATCTCCAGCACCTTCGTGCCCCTGGAGAGCATGCCGGGCTGGTTCCAGCCGGTCGCCGAGTACCAGCCCTTCACCCCGGCCATCGAAACCCTGCGCGGCCTGCTGCTGGGCAGCGAGATCGGCACCACGAACGCCGTCCTCGCCATCGCCTGGTGCGTGGGCCTCGCCGTCCTCGGCTACGTCTGGTCCACGTCCAGGTTCAACGGCGACCCGAAGTAACCGCCATGACCACGCGGGCACGGGATCCCGCAGCCGTCACCAGCACGACGCGTCCCCCAGGGCGGCGTACGCCGACACCGGTCGGAGTACGCCGCCCTTTTCGCACGCCGCCCCTCGCCGCTCCCCTTCGTACGCCCACCGCCGCCGCCCGCGCCCGCCCGCGCCGCCCGCGCCCGCTCGGGCGGCCGGTCATCTGCCGGTCTCCGGCAGATGACGGCCCGGTCGGAGTGCCGGACGCGCCTCTGGGCCCCGCCGGGCCCGTCCCGCAGCATGGCCCGGTGACCCCGACCGCTGACCGAGACCCCAGGACGCGGTCCTCACCGCGGCCGGCGTGGCCGCCGCCCTCGCGACGGACGGCCCCGGCGCGGCGTTCCTGGCCGTCGCCGCGGCACTCCCGGTGATCGTCGCCCTCTCCTGGGCGGGCGTACGACTGGCGGCGCGGCGCGAGCGCGGGGACGACACGGTCGCGCTGGGGCACGCGGCGAACGCCTCCTAGCCGGTCTGCCCCGAGGGGTCGTCCGCGGCGGGCCTGGCTTCCCGTCTGCGGTCTCAGGCGAGCGGGCACGTGAGGTCGGGGTGGTGCCGATTCGGGCAGCACACCAGGTTGAGCGAGGCGATGTTGCCCGACCGGTTGTAGTACACCCAGCTCACATCGACGCCGACCGGCAGGACGTCCAGCGCGTACTCACGCTTCGTGTCCAGGCTCGCGTACGCCTGGCGGCCGTCTTCCCGCTCCATCGGCGGGTTGTCGAGAAAGTGCTTCGTCGCCCAGTCGAGTGCCGCTGCCGCGTCCGTCCAGGTCCGCTCGACCGACGTCTGGTTCCGCCTCAGCAGCCAGTGCCCCGACATCATGGGCGGCAGGTTCGAGGTCGGGAACTCGGCCACCACCTCGCGGTAGCGCTGAAGGATGCGGATGGCCACCTTGTCCTCGTCGGAAGATGGGGGCGCAGGAGGGTCGGGATGCGGGGGTCGCCGGTCGCCTTCGCGGTGGTAGCTGTCGGGCGGTCCGACCCACGGGCCGTAACCGTGGATGTGTCCTGTCCAGGTCATGCGCGCCTTCCGGAAGAGGGGCGGGCCGCCTTCACGTACGAGGACGGCCCGCTCTGGTGGAGAGGTGTAGCAGCATCAGACGGTCAGGCCGCGCTTCTTCACCCAGCCGGCGGCGAAGTCGTCCAGCTCCTCGGTGGTGAAGCGCAGCTCCCGGCCGGCGCCCTCGGGCTTGGAGTCGCGCAGAAGGAAGGCGTCGGCGGCGCCGGGAATCTCGGCGAGGTCGACGCAGCCTTCGGTGCAGGGGCCGCCGCAGAGGTTCGTGCGTCGCTACCGGCGCGCCGCAGACACTCTCCGTCCTGGTCGACTTGGCGGCCATCGGCGCGAAGCGGAAGGAGACCCTGACTGCCGAGCTGGGCACCTTCGGGCGCGACCGGCGAGTAGCCGAGTTGAAGGCCGAGATCGGCACCCTTACGGCATGACGAGAGGGGATGGCATGACCACCACCGAGGGCGCGCGAGTCTTTCGCGAGGCGTGGATCGCGGGAGTGCACAAACACTTCCCTGGCGAGCCGAAGCCGAGCTACGTGACCCCGTGGGAGGAGACGCCCGAGTGGGAGCGTGAAGCTTCCGGTGCCGTCTACGAGCAGGTGCGCCAGAGCAGCCTGAAGTAGGCGTTCGTCAGCACGAGAAGGCCCCCCACCTGCCGGTCGGGGGCCTTCGTCATGCATGAGCTGATCGACTTGCAGTCGACCAATCGCTTGGTGCCGGCCGGGCGCCTTCTGCGTGAGCCGAGCGGGGCCTACCGGGTCACCTGGTTGCCGCCGAACGTCACCACCAGGCGGCCGTCCGAGGCGTACGACCAGTTCAGGCCGCCGGAGTAGGCGGAGCAGCGGGAGCCGTTGGTGCCGGACCAGAACTGGTTGGTCGCGTCGGCGTTGCCGATGATGCGGTCGTTCGTGCCACTGGAGCTGCGGCAGGAGGTGTTGCCCCGGAACACCGACGTGCCGGCGTCGAAGTTGAAGTTGCGCTGGGCGTTGTCGACGCTCACGTTGTCGGAGACGGTCATCGAGCCGGGGTTGCTGTTGTACGTGAAGCCGTGCTTGCCGTTGTCGTAGGCGATGGAACGGCGGATGACGTGATTGACGGCGATGTCCTCGCCGCCGAGCTTGTAGCCGTTGCGGTCGCCGTTGCCGGCCTGGGAGCCGTCGCTGAGGGTGCCGTTCTCGTAGGCGAGGGAGTCCTCGATGGTGACGGCGCCGATGGGGCCGGTGTCGGGCTTGGTGTAGAGGTCCCAGCCGTCGTCGATGTTGTTGTGGGCGACCGCGTACCGGAAGACGTTGCCGGGGCCCGAGGTCAGCTTCGCGGCGAAGCCGTCCGCGTCCTCGCCGTCGGAGTCGGCGTTGTCGTGGGACTCCGCGCTGAGGATGAGGTTGTTCGACGGCCACTGGGAGGCGGGTGTCGTGGACGCCATGCGGGACAACTGGAGGCCGGTGTCGCGGTTGTAGCGGGTCACCGTGCGTTCCACGATGTTGTTGCTGCCGCCGATGAAGATGCCGTTGTCGCCCGCGCGTTCCACGGTGAGGCCGTGGACGTGCCAGTAGTTGCCGTTCAGCGCCAGACCGCGGTTGGCCGGGTCCTCCGCCATCGCCGAGAAGTTCAGGACCGGCTTCTCCCCGGGGTACGCCGTGAGCTTCGTGCGGGCGCTCGCCGTGCCGCTGTTGGCCGGCGGGATCGTGACGGTCTGGGAGTACTGGTAGGTGCCGCCGCGGACGTAGATCGTGCCGCCGGGGGTGATGCGGCTGATCGCCGAGGTGAGGGTGGTGGGCGAGGTCTGGGTGCCGGCCGCGCCGTCCGTGCCGTTCGGGGCGACGTAGAGGACGCCCGTGGGGGGCGGGGTGGTGCCTCCGTCGGCGGTCTCCACCTCGGCGTAGTCGACGTTCGCCAGGCCCGCCGAACTCGTCGGGTTCAGGCGGATGGTGTTGGCGCCCGCCGCCAGGGACACGCTGACCGTCTTCGTCGCCCAGGTGCTCCACGCGCCCGTCCCCTCGAAGGAGAGGGTGCCCGCCGAGGTGCCGTTGACGGTGAGGGCCGCGGCGCGGGCCGTGGTGGTGCCGTTGGCGAAGCGGATCCGCAGGGTCGCCGTGCCGGCGGCCGGGGCGTTGGCCGTGAACTGGACATACCCGCTGGTCGAGTTGGTGCCGTTGCAGAAGCCGGTGCCGGAGTAGCCCGCCCAGTCCGACTCGATGGCGCCGGCGCAGACGGCGGGGGAGGTCTCGGCTTCGTAGCGGGTGGTCGCCGCCTGCGCGGCCGTGCTGCCGGAGAGCGCGACGAGGGTGCCGGCCAGGAGGCCCGCGGACGCGATGACTGGTCTCAGGTGCATCGGTTCGTCTCCCGTGGTGTGGGGTGGCGAACCACGGCGGTGGTGGTCAGTGTTCAGTGGGATGGCGAGTGTGCAGATATCTGAACAGATGGTGTGTGCGGGTGCCGCCGAGGTTCGGGGAAGTAGCTGTTCTCCGGGACGGTAAGGGCTTGCTATGGGCACGTCAATACGCCCCGTCGTTTGCATGTAGTTCATGAGTGTGAACGACGTTGATGAGGCGCTTCAGGTTCGGCGCTCCGCCCCGCCGCCCGCTCGTGACCACTGGACAGATACCCCTAGGGGGTATACGTTCGTGGTGTGGGGCAGAGGAGAACGCCCCAGCCGGACGGGAATGGGGAAACGTCATGGACCACAGCGCTCACCACCCTCACCACAGCGCCGGGCACGCGGTTCAGGCCGCGCACGGTGGTCACGGCGACGGACACGGCCCGGCCTCCTGGGGCACGGCCGTCAAGGCGACCCTGCACTGCCTCACCGGCTGCGCCATCGGCGAGATCCTCGGCATGGTGATCGGTACGGCCCTGATGTGGGGCAACGCCCAGACCATGGCCCTCGCGATCACCCTGGCCTTCCTCTTCGGCTACTCGTTCACCCTGTTCGCGGTCCTGCGGGCGGGCCTGGGCTTCAAGAGCGCGCTGAAGGTGGCACTGGCCGCCGACACGGTCTCGATCGCGGTCATGGAACTCGTCGACAACACGATCATCGCCCTCACCCCCGGCGCGATGGACGCCCACCTCACCGAGGGCCTGTTCTGGTATGCCCTCCTCGGCGGCTTCGCCGTCGCCTTCGTGCTGACCACCCCGGTCAACAAGTGGATGATCGGCCGCGGCAAGGGCCACGCGGTGGTCCACGCGTACCACTGACCGGCCGACCGACCACCGAACTCCCGCCCGCCCGTCAGCAGGACTCCTCGACATACAGCAGGGTCATGCCTTCCGCGGAGCGGAACTCGAAGGCCCGGTAGCTCGGCGTGAGCGGGGAGTCGAGGCGGTCCTCGATCGCTCGCCAGGCGGGGAGACGGTCACCGGAGGCCACGTGCCGGAACCGCTCCCCGGCGCCCTCACCGATGACGAACGCATCGGCTCGGGCCGCCAGGCGCCTGCCGAGCCGGGGGTGCAGCGGGCCGCGTACCTTCCGCCAGCGCCGGCCCGTGTCGTCGGTGAACTCGTCCCGGCCGGCCGGGGACGGGCCGCCCAGGACGTCGTCGTCGCTCACGGCGGGCTCGGCGGGCTCGGCGGACGGCGGCGCGGCCACTTCCTCGGCGGGCGCCGGAGCGGGTTCGCGTCTCCCGGACTTCCCGGTCTGGCCGGACTTGCTGGACATGAGGTGAATCCTCTCAAAGGTCGCGCGTGACCCGGCCGTTCCGGACGGCTCAGGTCAGGCGGCGACCGCCGAGTCCTCCGTCTCGGGTGCCGCCTGCGGGGCCGGCCGGCGTGCCCGGCGGGCCCGGTTGCGCCGTACGGACAGCAGCGCCCCGCAGCTCACCACCAGCGGCCACAGCAGGTAGAGGCCGGACAGGGCCAGCAGCAGCAGGACCGCCCCCAGGGCCGCCCAGGCCGCCGCGCGGCCCGCACTGCGGCGCGGGAGGAGACGGATCGCGGCGGCCACGCCGAGCGCGTAGACGACCACGAAGGACCCGGAGGAGAGCATCACGGCGGGTACCGCGCCCGTGCCCGTCACGGTCACGGCGAGCAGGGCCAGTCCGGCGAGGGCCGAGACGAAGAACAGGCTGCGCCGGGGGGTCTCGCCGGCCGTGGACCCCTGGGCGAACCAGGCGGGCAGTACGCCGTCGCGGCCCAGCGCGGCGCCGAGTTTGGCGGCGCCCGCGTAGTAGGCGTTCATGGTGCCCAGCGTCAGCAGGATCGCGGCGAGCGCGGCGAGGGGCCGGGCGCCGCCGCCGAGGCCGAGCGCCATCAGGTCGCCGAGCGGCGCGTCGGAGCGGGCCGCGGCCGGGCCGAGGACGGCCACCACCGCGAACGCCACCGCCAGATAGAGGACACCGACGATCACCACGGCCGCCCCGGTCGCCCGGCGCAGGTCACGGGCGGGGCGGCGGAACTCGCCCGCGAGGTGGGTGACCGCCTCCCACCCGGCGAAGCTGAACACCAGCAACGCCGCCGCCGGGCCGATCGCCGCCCAGCCGTGCGGGGCGAAGGGGCGCAGGTACTCCGTGCTCGCGTGCGGCAGCGACAGCGCCACCGCCGCCGTCAGCAGCGCGAGCAACAGCAGGAAGAGCAGGAACTGGGCGCGCCCGGTGACCCGCAGCCCGACCGCGTTGACCAGCGTGACCGTCAGCATCAGCCCGGCCGCCGTGACCGCCGTGGTCACGGCGCCGCCGCCCAGCGCGGACGAGACGTACGAGGCGCCGAACAGCGCGGCGGCCACCGCGCCCGGCGGTATCGCGAAGTAGAAGCACCAGCCGGCCACCGCGGCGGCGCGTTCGCCGAACGCCAGCCGGGCGTAGGTGGACACGCCCCCGGCGTCCGGGTGACGCGCCCCCAGCGCGGCGAACGCCGCCGCGAGCGGCGCGGACAGCACGGCGAGTCCGAGCCAGGCCAGCAGCGAGGCGGGTCCCGCGATGTCGGCGGCGAGCGCGGGCAGGGCGATGACTCCGGTGCCGAGCACGGCACCGACGTACAGGGCGGTGCCGTGGGCGGCGGTCAGCCGTCCTCCGGCGGGTTTGTGATCAGACATACCGTCAGCGTCGCCGTGCCGCACCGGCACCGGCCAGTGGCAGAAACGGCCGAGTGCGCTAAATTCCCGCCATGAGTGCCCACAAGGCCACGGCCGCCGGGGCCACGCGACGGCATGTCGTCGCCGTCGCCGTCACCGGCAATGCCCCCACCTTCGAACTCGCCGTCCCCTGCGAGGTGTTCGGCCTCGACCGCAGCGAGGTCAGCGACCCCTGGTACGAACTGCGGCTGTGCGCCGCCGAACCGGGCACCCTGCGCACCCCCGCCGGCCTCACCCTGCACACCCCGTACGGCCTGGACGACCTCGCCGAGGCGGACACCGTGGTGGTCAGCGCCTGCGAGCGCCGGGTGCAGCTCGATCCGCCGGAGCCGCTGCTGGAGGCGGTGCGCGCCGCCCACGCGAGCGGGCGCCGGATCGTCTCGCTGTGCAGCGGCGCGTACGTCCTCGCCGCCGCCGGCCTGCTGGACGGCCGCCGGGCCACCACCCACTGGATGAACGCCACCGACTTCGCCCGCCGCTTCCCCCGCGTCACCTACGAGCCGCACGCCCTCTACGTCCAGGACGGCACCGTCTTCACCTCGGCGGGCACCGGCGCCGTCATCGACCTCTGCCTCCACCTGGTCCGCCAGGACCGCGGCGCGGCGGTCGCCAACGAGGTGGCCCGCCGGATGGTCGTACCCCCGCACCGGGAGGGCGGCCAGAGCCAGTACGCCCGCCCTTCCGCTCATCCGCCCCTGGAGCCGTCCGCGCTGCGCTCCCGCCGCCCGGACGCCGGTCTCGGGCCGGTCCTCGACTGGGCCCGCGAGCGGCTGCACGAACCGCTGACCGTCCCCGCGCTGGCCCGCGCGGCCCATCTCAGCGAGCGCACCTTCGCCCGCCGCTTCCGCGAGGTGCTGGGCACGACGCCGCTGCAGTGGATACTCCAGGAGCGGGTCCGCCTGGCCCAGGAGCTGCTGGAGACCACCGACGACCCGGTGGAGTCCATCGCCCGGCGCACCGGCTTCGGCACCGCGGCCAACCTCCGCCACCACTTCGCCCGCCTGACCACCGTCTCGCCGCAGTCGTATCGGCAGGTCTTCCGCAGCGGGGCGTAGCGGGACGCAGATCAGCGCGCGGCGACGGTCCAGGCTTTCTCCCCCTTCGGCAGCGGGCAGCACAGCGGCGGCGATTCGACTTCGGTGAAGCGGTGACCCAGGGCAGGAACAGCATTGCGGAAAAAGAGAGGGGGGCCGAGGTGGAAATCGATCACGGACAATTCCGGCTGCCGGTCCCGATGAGCCAGGCCCGTACGGCGCCGCAGCCGGCCGGATGTCGGCCGGAAGGGTTCACGGGGTTCTCGTGCGGTGCCGGGGAACGGTCTTGCGCGGCGCCCGGGTCAGGGTGATCTGCCGGACCGCCTGCTGGAAGCAGGCCAGGGAGGCGAGCCCCGGCAGGGCGGCGGAGATGATGTCCAGCAGGGTCTTCGGGGCCTGGAGGACGCACAGGAGGATGGTGATCGCCGAGAACAGCAGGACCGTGCACCACGAGTGCACCGCGCGCCGCCGGTGGAGCGCGGCCCGCAGCACGGACAGCGACGCGACCAGCCACGGCCCGTACACCAGCAGCGGCCAGAACGGGACCACACTGTCCGGCACCCGGGCCGCGGCCACCACCCGCAGCGGGTCGCAGGCGACCATCCCGCTGAAGAAGCTCACGGCGGAGGCGATGGCCGCCGCCAGCGCGGCGACAAGACAGCTCATCGTCTGGAGCGCGCTCGCGCGTCTGCGCTCGGGAACGCGGCGGTGACCGCGGGAGGCGGGCCGCAGCGGCGGCAGCTCCGCGGTGATTTCCTGGAGGTTGCCCAGCCGGGTGCCCTCAGCCGGCGTGAGGGCCGACTCCTCGTCGCGGGGCCCGGGAATCCTGTGCAGATCGCCGTGCAGGTCCTCGTCGATGGCGTCCCGGAGCATCCAGGCCAGTTCCTCGGCCGGATCCCAGGCCGCGTCCGGCGGTAGCAGGGGGTACGAGAGATTTCCTTGGGCGTGCATGTCGCGGTCGGACTGCTCCGATTCCGGATAGATCATCGGTCTTCGGTCTTGATCCACCGTTGGGCCAGATCGTCTTCCAGTCTGCTCAACAAGTCCAGGAATTCCCGCAGGAGGGGCTCGGTGGCCTGCACCATGGCCGGGTGTTCACTCGCGTTCACCGCCGGGCGCTGCACGAGGAGGCGATAGCGCCCTTCCCTGGTTGCTTTGTCCATATCCCCCCTAACGTTGCGGCAGTTCGGCGGGTGCGCGGCAAATGAGTGAACAGGAGCCTTGATAATTACTTAATCCAGGGGCCATTCAGGCTCCAAATATCGCTGTCACACATATCCCTGTATGACATGTCGTCACGGGACGCCGAGTTCGAACAGCGCGTACCCCGCGTACGAACCGGAGGCCAGCGCGGCCAGGCCGAGCAGCGACAGCAGCACGGGCAGGCCGAGGCGGCGCAGGGCGGCGGCGAGCGGCAGGAACAGCGGGAAGGCGGGCAGCAGATAGCGGGAGACGTTGGCGAAGATCTGCTGGCTGCCCAGGACGAGCGCGAGGGTGAGGACCGTGTAGACGACCAGCACGGCCGGCGGGCGCTCGCGGATCAGCAGCGGCAGCAGGGCGAGGGCGAGCAGGACCACGCACACGCCGATCAGGTCCGCGAAGGGGAACGCGGAGAGGTAGTCGAAGTGGCCCACCGGGACGGAGGTCAGCACGTCCAGGGTGTGCCGGCCGTAGTCGAAGGTGTGCGCCCAGGCCTCGCGCTGGAGCGTGAAGTAGCCGCCGTAGTCGCCCATCTCGTGGCCCACCCAGCCGAGGTAGGCGAGCAGGCCGAGCGGGGCGACGGCGAGCGCGGCCAGCGGGCGCAGCGCGCCGTCGCGGCGCTCGCGCAGCGCGAGCAGGACGGCCACGCCGAGGGCGGCGATCAGGGCGACCGAGGTGGGGCGGTTGAGTCCGGCGGCGCAGGTGAGGAGCCCGGCGGTGAGCCAGCGGCAGGTCATGACGGCGTAACAGGCCCAGGCGGCGAGGGCGACGAAGAGGGAGTCGGAGTAGACCGCCCACTCCACGCCCGACCCCGGCCACACCGCCCACAGCCCGGCCGCCGCCAGCCCGGCGCGGTCACCGGCCAGCCGGGCGGCGACGGCGCGGATGCCGAGCGCGGCGACGAAGGAGGCGACGACCGAGACCAGCAGCCCGGACCCGAACAGGCCGAGCCCGGTGACCTCGGAGACCAGCCGCATCAGCGCCGGGTAGAGCGGGAAGAACGCCGCCGAGTTCCCCTCCAGGGTGATCAGGCCGATGGCGCCCGGGATCGGCTCCAGCGCGGGGTCGTAGCCGTGGGCGGCGATCTGCTGGTACCACCAGCCGTCCCAGGTGGCCAGGACGTCCCAGGGGCGCTCGCCGCCGCCGAAGCGCGGGTGCTTGTCGCGGTAGTCCCCGGCGAGGTGCAGCAGGGAGAGGAAGACCGTGAACCCGGTCAGCTTCAGACCGCCGTACACGGCGAGGACGGGGCCGTACCGCCCGGCCGCCCGGCGCAGCCGCCGCCGGGCGCGAGAGGCCGCGGGGGCCGGGGAGTCCGGGGGCGCGGGGGAAGAGGCGGGCGGGGCGGGCGGGGTGGAAAGGCCGGTCGCCGGCGCGGCGTTCACGAGGCGGACCCTCCCGCCGTACGACGGGACGGGCGGACGCCGAAGACCCAGCCGCGCAGGAGGAGGAACCGCAGCGCGGTCGCGGTCAGGCCGGCGGTGACGATGACGGCGAGTTCCGTGGCGGGCGCGGCGCCGGGTGCCGCGTGGTGCAGCGCGGCGAGCGAGCCCGAGGTGAGGGCCAGGCCCAGCAGGAAGACCACCAGCCCCCTGGCCTGGTGGCGCAGCGCGCCGCCGCGGCCGCGCAGCCCGAAGGTGAGCCGCCGGTTGGCCGCCGTGTTGGCGACCGCGCAGACCAGCAGCGCCAGCGCGTTGGCGGCCTGCGCTCCGGCCGCCGGGCGCAGCGCCGCGTACAGCAGCAGATGCCCCAGCGTGCTCACCGCCCCCACGGCGGCGAACCGCCACAGCTGGCCGGCCAGGCCGGCCGGTGGCGCGCCGCCGGCCGGGTGCAGGTCGGCCGGGCGCAGGGTGCCGCGGGTCAGCGCGCGGCCCAGCCGGGCGATGCCGCGCAGGTCGGCGAGCGCGGTGGCGACCAGGTCGACCCGGCTGTCGGGGTCGTCCACCCAGTCCACCGGCACCTCGTGGATCCGCAGCCCGGCCCGCTCGGCGATCACCAGCAGCTCGGTGTCGAAGAACCACTCCCCGTCGCGCACCAGCGGCAGCAGCCGCTCGGCGGTCTCACGGCGTACGGCCTTGAAACCGCACTGCGCGTCGGAGAAGCCGACGGCGAGCGTGGAGCGCAGCAGGGCGTTGTAGCAGCGCGAGACGAACTCCCGGCGGGGACCGCGCACCACCCGCGCGCCGGGCGCCAGCCGGGTGCCGATCGCGATGTCCGAGTGGCCCGAGATCAGCGGGGCCACGAGGGGGAGCAACGCGGTGAGGTCGGTGGACAGGTCCACGTCCATGTACGCCAGCACCGGGGCCGGCGAGCGCGACCAGGCCGCGCGCAGCGCCCGGCCCCGCCCCTTCTCGGCCAGCCGCAGCCACTCCACCTCGCGGAGTTCGGCCGCCAGCCGCGCGGCTATGCGCGGGGTGCCGTCGGTGCTGGCGTTGTCGGCGACGGTGATGCGGAACGGGTACGGGAAGGTCGCCCGCAGATGCGCGTGCAGCCGCCGCACGCTCGGCTCCAGGTCCGCCTCCTCGTCGTACACGGGGACCACGACGTCGAGTACGGGGTCCGGGTGGTGGGCGGGGACGGGGGCGTGGGCCGGCCGGAGGACGGATGCGCGGGCCGGGTCGGGGGCGGGCACGCGGGCGGGGTCGGGGACGGGTGCGTGGGCCGGTTCGCGGGCGGGGGCCACGGCGGTGGCGGGTTTCGTCATCTGCTGTCCTTGTGTGTTCCCTGGATGAGGGGTGCGACGTCAGGGCGCCGGAAAGCGCGGGAAGCGGGCGAGACGGGCGGAACGGGGGAGCGCCGGCCGTCAGCCGCCCGGCTCCACGGACACCGACGCCTCGGACGACGGCTCGCCGCCCGCCGTGTGCGTGGCCGAGTCCGCGGGGTCCGTGGTCTCCGGCGCCGGGGGTGTCGGCGACGGGTCGCCCCCCGCGGGAACGGACTCGGTGGCTTCGGGCGGCGGCGCGGTGGTGGCGGAGCCCCCGTCCGGGGTGGCGGACGGGGTTTCGGTGGCGGGGGGCGCGCTCGTCGTGGGGGACGTGCTCGGGGGTGCGGTCGTCGTCTCGGGCGGGGCGGTCGGGGACAGGCCGGGGGACGGTGTGGCGTCCGGTACGGGGGACGGGGGGCGGGAACTCGTCGTCGGCTGCGGGCGGGGCAGGCCCGGCTCGGGCTCGGCCGGACGGCCGGGCAGCAGGAACAGGCCGACACCCAGTCCGGCGACCGCGAGCACCGAACCGGCGGCCCTGCGCGCCGCCCGCGCCCGGCGGCGGGCCCGGACCCGGTCCATGAGCCGTTCCCGGTGCCGCGGCTCGAAGGGGGTGTGCTCCTCGGCGCCGCGCATCATCCGCGCCAGCTGCCGTTCGAAGTGGTCCATGACGTCTCCTTCACCCCACCGGCTCGATGACATCGGCCAACAGCTGCCGCAGCCGGGCCACTCCGCGCGCGGTATGGGACCGGGCCGTGCCCAGCGGGCACCCCAGCGCTTCCGCCACCTGGCGTTCGGGAAGGTCCTGGTAGTAGCGCAGCACCACCGCGGCCCGCTGCTTCGCCGGCAACCGGCCGAGCGCGGCCTCCAGCCGGGACCGCTCGGCCACGGCCGCGGACACGTCCCCGGCCGCCGGGGTGTCGGGCAGCCGCTCGACGGGCCGCTCCCCCCACCAGCGGCGCCGGGCCGACCGCGCCGCCGCGCGCACCATCACCGTGCGGACATAGGCCTCCGGCGCCTCGTCGCCGACCTTCGGCCAGGCGAACCAGAGCTTGACCAGGGAGTCCTGCACCAGGTCCTCGGCCCGATGCCGGTCGCCACCGGTGAGCAGCCGCGCGAGGTGGAGCAACGCCGACCAGCGGGCCGCCACGAACTCGTCGAACTCACCGGCCCGAGCTTGCTCCATGCGCACGTCCCCGCTCCCGCCAGTTGCCTACGTGTGAGGAAAGACGGTGGCTGTGGGCTCGCTATGCACCCGGAGCCTGTGATCCGGGTCACGGCCGCGTCCGCGAGGCGCCCGCCGCAAGATGGCGCAATCCGAGCGTTGCGGTGACCACTTCCAGGGAGCAGCCTGGAAATGGGAGCGCTCCCAAAGACCGACCCCCCACCGGTACGGCTCCCGCTCCATCCCCCATGAGAAAGAGAGAGACCGTGCTCCGTACGGCAGTCACCGGATGTCATGGGCACGCCATAACGCGTGCCGGACTCCGCCCCGCCCTCCTCCTGAGCCTGCTCGCCGCCCTGCTGATCACCCTGATCCCCGGCAGCGGCACCGCGCGGGCCCACGGTTCGGTCGTCGACCCGGCCTCCCGCAACTACGGCTGCTGGCTGCGCTGGGGCAGCGACTTCCAGAACCCGGCCATGGCCCAGCAGGACCCGATGTGCTGGCAGGCCTG
Source organism: Streptomyces sp. NPDC052687 (assembly GCF_040678395.1). NCBI lineage: Bacteria > Bacillati > Actinomycetota > Actinomycetes > Kitasatosporales > Streptomycetaceae > Streptomyces > Streptomyces sp. NPDC052687. Next base: position 93,421 of record NZ_JBFATR010000002.1, read on the forward strand.
GCAGGCCAACCCGAACGCCATGTGGAACTGGAACGGCCTGTACCGCAACGGTTCCGGCGGCAACTTCCAGGCGGTCGTGCCCGACGGCCAGCTGTGCAGCGGCGGCCGCGCCGAGAGCGGCCGCTACAACGCGCTGGACGCGGTGGGCCCGTGGAAGACGACGGACGTCTCCGGCAACTTCACCATCAAGCTCCACGACCAGGCCAGCCACGGCGCGGACTACTTCCTGGTCTACGTCACCCGCCAGGGCTTCGACCCGGCCACCCAGCCGCTGCGCTGGAGCGACCTGCAGCTGGTCACCCGCACCGGCCGGTACGCGCCCAGCCAGAACTACTCGATCCCCGTCAGCACCTCCGGTCTGAGCGGCCGCCACGTCGTCTACACGATCTGGCAGGCCTCGCACATGGACCAGACGTACTTCCTGTGCAGTGACGTGAACTTCCGCTGAGCACGGCCTTCCCGCCGGACGCGACACCGCCGCACGCGGTCGCGTCCGGCGGGAACGGCTGTCCGGGGGGGCGAGCGCGGTGGGTGGCGGTCCACCGCTCGTCCCGTTCAGGCCGTCCAGGCCGCCTAGTCCGTCTATTCCGCCGAGTCCGTCTATTCCGTCGAGTCCGCCGAGTCCGCCGAGTCCGCAGAGCCCGTGGTGTCCGCCGAGTCCGCCGAGTCCGTGGAGGCCGCCGAATCCGGCGAGTCCGTGGAGGCCGCCGAATCCGGCGAGTCCGTGGAGGCCGCCGAATCCGCCGGTCCGTCGGGCCGGCGGGCGCCCGCGCGGCCGCCCGTTCCGTACAGCCGCGCCGAGGCGTCCACGTGGGCGAGGCGCCGCAGGGCGCTGAGGACGGCCTCGCCCAGGACGGTGCCGATCACCACCCCCTCCACCATGTCCTCGACGGCCACCTTCCGGTCGACGTACGCGAGGTCCGCGCGGGCGACCTGTTCGGCGGCGTCGGCGTAGTCGTCCAGCATCTCCACGAAGGACTCGTGGCCCAGGCGCGCCAGGGCGGCGAGCGCGCGGGCCAGGTCGACGCCGGCGGGACTGTCCGGCGACGTGTGCCAGCCGCGCCGCGCGAGGAGGCCGGCGACGGCGGCGCGGGCCGCCGCCGACTCCGCGTCGTCCTGTTCGCCGTGCGCGCCGCCGATGCGGTCCGCGGCGGCGCCGAGCACCTTGTGCAGCGGACGCGCCGGATCGTCGACGGCCGCGAGGACGTCCGCGATCTGGGCCACCTTCATGCCGCCCACGTCGAGCAGGGCGCGGATCAGCCGCAGCCGCCGCTCGTGCGCCTCGCCGTACGTGGCCTGGTTGCGGCTGGTCAGCTCGCCGGGAGGCAGCAGGCCCTCACGGACGTAGAACTTGATCGTCGGCACCGGCACCCCGGTCTTCCGGCTCAACTCCCCGATGCGCACGACCGGTTCGCTCCTCACCTGTGTCGGCTTCCGCCGAACGCTGCCCGTTTCCCCTCGGCCCTTGCCGGGCCCGCGTCCATGATAGATAGTGGGGCTATCGGATAGCGGATAGCTCCGCTATCTATAGATGGAGAGCGCCGCTGTCTATGTACGGAGAGCGCCGCTACCCATACATGCCGTCCGTACGTCCTGGGGGTGTTCAGCGTGGCCTCGTCCCTGTCCACACGCGTGTCCTTGCATACGGCCCTGCGCGAGTCCTGGCAGCGCGCCCGGTCCTGGCACCGGCCGCTCGTGCTGTTCTCGGCGCTGATGGCGGTGACGGCGGTCGTCTCCGCGGTGGGCCTCGTGATCGACGACCGGGTCCTGGTGGGCGCGCCGATCTGGGCCAAGCCGTTCAAGTTCGCGGTGTCGTTCGTGGCGTACTCCCTCTCCCTCGCCTGGATGCTGTCGCTGCTGCCCCGCGGGCGCCGGGCCGGCCGGCGGGCGGGGACCGTGGTCGCCGTCGCGAGCCTCGTCGAGATGGTGATCATCGTCGGGCAGGTGGTGCGCGGGAAGCGCAGTCACTTCAATGTCGCGACGCCCTTCGACGAGGCGCTGTTCAACGCGATGGCCGTCACGGTCGTCGTGCTGTGGACCGCCACCCTCGTCATCGCCGTCCTGCTGCTGCGCGCCCGGATCGCCGACCGCGCCGCCGCCGCGGCGATGCGCGGCGGAGTGCTGCTGGCGCTGGCGGGGGCCGCCGTCGGTTTCCTGATGACCCGGCCGGCGCCGGGGCAGCGGCGCGGTGAGTCCGACGTGGTCGGCGCGCACAGCGTGGGCGTGCCGGACGGCGGCCCGGCGATGCCGCTGACCGGCTGGTCCACGACCGGCGGCGATCTGCGCATCGCGCACTTCGTCGGCATGCACGCGCTCCAGCTGCTTCCGCTGGTGGTCATGGCGCTCGCCGTGCTCGCGCCGCGCCGTCCCAGGCTCGCCGACGACCGGGTCCGGCTGCGGCTGGTGCGGGTGGCCTCGGGGACGTACGCCGCCGTCTTCGCCCTCGTGCTGTGGCAGGCGCTGCGGGGGCAGCCGCTGCTCCGGCCGGACGCGGTGACGCTCGGCGCGGCCGGAGTCGTCCTGCTGGCCGCGGCGGCCGGGACGTACGCCACCCTGCGGGGCGCCCCGCGCCCGGCGGGCGACCTCCGGCCCCGACCGTCGGACCGCTCCCGGGCGGTGGCCGAAACTCGCCCCTCCGCCGAGGCGGCCGGCGCGCGCAAGGACCTGGTGTCATGACCACCTTCCTCTTCGAGCTGTCCTTCTGGCTGGCCGCCCCCGTCTGGCTGCTGATGATCTTCGCGCCGGCCTGGGGCCCGACCGCGCGTGTCGCCGCGTCGCCGTGGACCGCGGTGCCCGTCCTCCTGGTTTACGCCGCCCTCGCCGTACCGGTGTTCCCCGAGCTGTGGGCCGCCGTCCGCAGCCCGGACCTCGGTGCCTTCCGCGAGCTGACCGCCCTCGCCGACGGCGCGGGCGCCGTCTGGGCGCAGGTCATCGCCTGGGATCTGCTGATCGGGCAGTGGATGTACCGGGAGGGCCGGCGCCTGGAGATCCCCGCCCTGGTGATGGGGCCGCTGCTGGTCCTGACGATCCTGCTGTCACCGTTCGGGCTGCTGCTGTTCCTGGTGGGAAGGGAGGTGCGCACGCGCCGCCGCGCCGTCGAGGGGGCCCGGACCGGCTGTTAGGATCCGGCCACTTGCGTTGAGGGGGGCCTGAACGCCATCCGCCACACGTGCGCTGCACGTCCGTGGGACACCGGCGTGCCGTACGAGCCTTCCCCAGCTCCCGCAGCTCCCCTGCCAGCCCTGGAGAAGACCGTATGGCCAGACGCGCGCTCGGACGTGTCGCGACCGCCGCCGCCGTTTCTTTCACGCTCGCCGTGGGCCTCGCCCCGCTGACGGCCGGCATCGCGCACGGTGAGACGGTCGCCGGAGAGGTCCTGGTGCCCGCCACCACGGCCCGGCTCCCCGAGACACGGCTGCTGGGCGCGGGCCCCTCCGGGTTCCTCCGCTACGAGTACGGCCGCGGGCACGTGTGGACGACGTACGCCGGCGCCGACACGGTCGTCGACGGGGCCGGGACGCCGTACGACCTCACCGCGCACGGCGTCGGCTCGGACGTCGTCGCCCGCCACGACGCGTCGGCCGGCACCGTGACGCTGCGGGACATGGCGACCGGCGCCTCCCGCACGGTCGCGCTCCCGGCGGGGCACAGGTACTTCACCAGCCTCGGCCGGACGGTCGTCACCCTGGCCGGCACGCTCGGCACCGACGCCCGCTGGCACCTGCTGGACACCCGGGAGGACGGCTCCTTCGAGGACCGCCCGGTGGAGGGCGTCCCCGACGGCATCACGTGGACGGCCGGGGCGAGCGGCGCGCTGGGCGACCCGAGGGGACAGGTCGTCACCTACCGCGCGGGCGGCAAGGCGTACACGAGCTGGCTGGACGTCGCCCAGGGCCGGCTGGTCCCGCTGCCGTACACCGCCGAACACCCCTCCGGTTTCGTCCTCACCCCCACCCACCTGCTGTGGTGGGAGGACCACGGCGAGGCCGCCATCGCCTCCCGCGCCGACCTGACCGCCGCCCCGCGCACCCTGTCGATTCCCGGCGGCGACGTGCAGCTGCTCGGCATGGTCGGTGACTTCGTCGTCGTCTCCCGGTACGACGAGAGCCTCGGCGGATACGACGTGGGGCTGCCGTTGTGGCGCGTCGAGGCGATCGCCGCGGACGGCTCCACGACCAGGACCCTCCTCGACCGGTCGTTCGGGCGCGGGCTGCCGACCCCGGACGGCGGGCTGCTGGTGCCGGGCGGCACCGACGCGGAGGACTGGGGCGTCTCCCTCATCGAGCCCGCCGGCGGCGGCGCGGGCGGACCGACGGTGCGCCGGATCGCCGACGGCACCCTGCGGGAGCAGAACCACACCGTCTCCCAGCTGACCCTGACCCAGGGCCGGCTGAACACCCTGGAGAAGGACCCGGGGCGCGAGTGGACCTACCTGCACACCCGCGAGATCGACGTCACCGGCTCCCTGACGCCCGGCGAGCGCACCACGCGGGGCCGGGTGATCCCGGAGAACTACACGAACGAGCGCCCGCGCCTGCACGAGACCGGTGACGGCCGCACGGTCGTCTCCGGCCACGGCACGACCACCGCCCAGCAGCCGCACGTCCTCGGCCCCGCCCAAGTGATGCCCGGCACCCGGATCGACACCTCGCGCGTCCACGAGTCGGTGTCCGCCGCCGGCGGCCGCTTCGCCGCGCTGCGGGCCCCGTACAGCGGCGACTCGGCGCAGACGTCGGTCGTCGACCTGGACACCGGGCGCACCGTGTACACGACGACCGAGGGCGTCGCCGCGATCTGGGGCACCACCCTGTGGCTGCACGACGGCAACGACAGCGTGGTCCCCGTCGACCTCACGACCGGGCAGCGCGGCGACGCCGTCTGGTTCGGCAAGGGCTGTCTCCTCAACGACTTCCAGGCCGTCGGCCGCTGGCTGCTGTGGACGTGCGTGGGCGGCCTGGAGGCCCAGGGCGTCTACGACACCGCCACCCGGACCAGCCGGACCCTCGTGGCCGGCTCCGGCTGGGAGCAGGCCCAGCTCGGCGATGGCTTCGTCGCCACCGTGCGCGACGGGCAGCTCCAGGTGACCGACGTGCGCGGTCAGACGCCCGTGTCGCACACCGCCGGAAAGTTCGAGTGGGACACCTGGGACGTCGACCCGTACACCGGAGTCATCGCCCAGCACCGCGGCGACGGTTCCGTCCGCCTGACCCCCACCGGCGTCCCGGTCTCCGCCCTCGCCCAGCTCGACGCCACCGTCGCCGCGTCCGCCGACGTCAAGGGCGGCACCGGGCAGTGGGCCCCCAAGTGGTGGCTGAACAAGCCGGCCGCTTCCTGGCAGCTGACGATCAGGCACAAGGCCACCGGTACGGCCGTGCGCACCCTCGGCGGCGGCCAGGCCCGCGGCGTCGTCGCCCCCTCCTGGAACGGCAAGGACGACTCCGGCCGGCTGGTGCCCAACGGCACCTACACCTGGACGCTGACCGCCGCCCCCGCCGACGCCCACGGCCCGGCCCTGACCCGGTCCGGCACGCTGAAGCTGAGCGGCGCCGCCGCCGTGGCCCGGGACTTCGCCGGCTCCGACGGCATCGGCGAACTCCTCACCCTGAACGGCTCCGGCGGCCTGACCTACCAGCGCGGCGACGGCACCGGGAAGTTCTCCGCCAAGACCACCGGCACCGGCTGGCCCACCACCCTCAAGGCGGTGCCCTACGGCGACCTGAACGGCGACCGCTGCAACGACGTCCTGATCCGGCTCTCCAGCGGCGCCCTGCGCGCCTACCAGCCCGGCTGCGGCAAGGCGCTCACGACGTCCACGCCGTACACGCCCCTCGGCACCTCCGGCTGGACCCAGTACGACATCCTGACCTCGCCCGGCGACCTCACCGGCGACGGCCGCGCCGACCTGATCGCCCGCCAGGCGTCGACCGGCGACGTCTACCTCTTCAAGGCCACCAGCAGCGGCACCCTCTCCGCGCGCACCAAGCTGTACGCCGACTGGAGCGGCTACAAGAAGATCGTCGGCGCCGGCGACCTGAACGGCGACGGCCGCGGCGACCTCCTCGCCCAGGACAAGTCCAACGAGCTGTGGCGCTACGACGGCACCGGCACCGGCACCTTCAAGACCCGCGTGAAGGTCTTCAGCGACTGGGGCGCCTCCTACAACGCCGTCGTCGGCGTCGGTGACATCACCGGCGACGCCAAGCCCGACCTCGTCTCCCGCGACACCTCCGGCAACGTCTGGCGCAGCACGGGCAACGGCAAGGGCTCCTTCGCGGCGCGGGTGCGGATCGCGAGCGGATGGCAGGGGTACAAGGGGCTCTTCTAGGGCCCCCTGGGCACGCCCGGCCCCCTGAGCTCCCCCGGCACCCTGCCACCCGTGGCACTCCTGGCACGGCGAAGGCCCCGGACGCTGTCGTCCGGGGCCTTCGCCGTCACCTTCACCAGCCCAGTACACCCTCGTCGTGACCCGTGCCCGTGCCCGCGCTCGTGCTCGGCGTGACGGCGGGGGCCTCGTGGACGGTGAAGCCCAGCCGGGTCAGGGCGCGGCGCATCTCGCCGGAGGTGAAGTCGCGGCGGCTCTGCCGGGTGATGACCTCGCCGACCTGCATCACCGGATAGACGCGGCGGTTGATGGTGACGGCCAGGCCGGTGACGGGTTCGGCCTTGATTCCGCTCATCGACTGCTCGACCTCGCTCTTGATGAGGTCGAAGGGGAAACGGGCGATGACACAGCGCATGACGCCTCCACGGGGTCTGGTCGGGAAAGGGGGTCGAGGGTGCCGTACGGCGGTGGTCAGGAGGTGAGAGCGAGGACGCCCAGGGCGTAACCGTGCTCGTCGATCACGGGGGACACGTCCAGCGCCCGGCCCCGCATGGCCGCTTCGGCCTCGCCGAGCACGGCACCGGACGAGGTGAACGGCCCGCGGTCGAGCGGGATGTCCCGCAGCCGCGTCCGGTCGCTGTACCAGGAGCCGCCGCGGTGCGCGGAGAGCTGGGTCAGGGTGACCAGTCCCACGCACCGCCCGTCCTCGTCCTGGAGCAGCAGATGCGGGACGCGGGCCCCGATGAGCACGGACAGCGCCACGTCGACGGTCATGTGGTCGTCGACCTGGGGGCCGGGAGCGTCCATGGCGTCACGGGCGGTCAGGCCCGTGCCGACGGTGTCCGCGGGGTGGGGTGCGCGGGTCGGAATCGGCGTCAAGGCTTCTCCTCGTTGTCGTCGGACTCGTCGTCGGATACACCTGTGGGCCTGGGTCCGCGGGCCGGCGGGCCTGCGGACACCCCGCGTCGCGGACTACGGATTGCTCCTCGGCGCGGACCGGCGAGCCGACCCGCCCGTCGGTCCCGCGCCGCTGCCGCCGCCGCTGCCGCGGCCGGCGGTGCGGGCCCCCCGGCCGCCGCGCTGGCCGCGCTGCCCGGGGCGTCCGCCCCGGCCGCGACCGCGGCCGCCGGAGCCCGTGCCGCCGCTCTGCTCGGCGGCGGGCACGGTGATGGTGACGGGCACGCCGGAGGGCGTGCGGGCGCCGGTGATGCGGTGCAGCTCGGCCTCGCCCGGACGGACGCGGGCCGTGCGGGCGGTGATCCCGGCGTCGGCCATCAGGCGGTCCACCGCGCGGCGCTGGTGCGGCAGGACGAGGGTGACGACGGTGCCGGACTCGCCCGCGCGGGCGGTGCGGCCGCCCCGGTGCAGGTAGTCCTTGTGGTCGCCGGGCGGGTCGACGTTCACGACGAGACCCAGGTCGTCGACGTGGATGCCACGCGCGGCCACGTTGGTGGCGACGAGCACGCTGACGTGCCCGTCCTTGAACTGGGCGAGGGTCCGGTTGCGCTGCGGCTGGGACTTGCCGCCGTGCAGGGCCGACGCGCGTACGCCGACGGAGAGCAGGTGCTTGGTCAGCCGGTCCACCGCGTGCTTGGTGTCGAGGAACATGATCACCCGCCCGTCACGGGCGGCGATCTCGGTCGCGGTGGTGTGCTTGTCCGCGTCGAGCACGTGCAGCAGATGGTGCTCCATGGTGCTGACGGCACCGGCGGACGGGTCGACCGAGTGCACCACGGGGTCGTGCAGGTAGCGGCGCACGAGAAGGTCGATGTTGCGGTCGAGCGTGGCCGAGAACAGCAGCCGCTGGCCGCCGGGACCGACCTGGTCGAGCAGCGCGGTGACCTGCGGCATGAAGCCCATGTCGGTCATCTGGTCGGCCTCGTCCAGCACCGTGACGGTGACCTGGTCGAGCCGGCAGTCGCCCCGGTCGATGAGGTCCTTCAGGCGGCCGGGCGTGGCCACGACGACCTCGGCGCCGGCGCGCAGCGCGTTCGCCTGACGGCTGATCGCCATGCCGCCCACGACGGTGGCGAGCCGCAGCCGCGCGGCGCGGGCGTAGGGGGTGAGCGCGTCGGTGACCTGCTGGGCCAGTTCCCGGGTGGGCACGAGCACCAGGCCGAGCGGCTGCCGGGGCTGGGCCCGCTGCCCGTCGAGCCGGGACAGTACGGCCAGGCCGAAGGCGAGGGTCTTGCCGGAGCCCGTACGGCCGCGGCCCAGGACGTCCCGGCCGGCCAGCGAGTTCGGCAGGGTGGCCGCCTGGATCGGGAACGGCACGGTGACGCCCTCGGTGCCCAGCGCGGCCAGCAGCGGCGCCGGCATGTCCAGCTCGGCGAAGGTCGCGACCGCGGGCAGCGGCTCGGTGAGCGCGACCGGGAGGGCGAACTCCTGGCGGCGGGCGGTGGGCCTCGCTGCGGGGCCGTTACGGCGTCCGGCGGCCGGGCGGGAGTGCTGCCGGCCACCCGACTGCCGGCTCGAATCCTGGGCACGGAAGCGGCCGGAGCCGTTGCCGGCCCCGGTACCACGGGTGCGGTTCATGGAGGAACCTTCCTCGATGCGGCGCATCGAGGAATGTGGGCCACGGCAAAGTGCCGGGCCCGGATTCACAAGAATGAGCCGAAGAAAATGCGAAAAGCGCGAGATGCGCGCGGGCCGGTCCGGTGACACCGGACGGACAAGGAACGGGCTGGGGCCCGCACCCCAGAGAGTGCGGGCCCCAGCCACATGAGATCGCGTCAGCGTCAGGCGGGAACGATGTTCTCGGCCTGCGGGCCCTTCTGGCCCTGCGTGACGTCGAAGGTAACCTTCTGGCCTTCCTGAAGCTCGCGGAAGCCGGAGGTGGCGATGTTCGAGTAGTGGGCGAACACGTCAGCGCCGCCGCCGTCCTGCTCGATGAAGCCGAAGCCCTTTTCCGCGTTGAACCACTTCACGGTGCCAGATGCCATATTGAATCTCCCTTGGGGGCAGTGCCGGACGCCGCACTTTGCGGGGCCCGAGTCGCCGCTGTGATCACCCCTCCGGAAAGATCCGGAAAGTCTGCAAAGAAAAAATCTCTGGGACCAAAACTGCAACTGCTATCACGCTAACACAGATCGCCCGACGGGCCACCTGTGATTTACGCCCTGTCGTGAATTCTCAAGCCGCTGCGACCCACAATTCTGTACTCGCGGAACTAGATATCCGGGCCGTGCTCGTCCAGCCTGCGCCGCATGTCCTGGTTGCGGCGGCGCTCCTCGTCGAGCTGGTCCTCCAGTGAGACGATGCGGCAGGCGGCCTCGATCGGGGTGCCCTGGTCCACCAGCTCGCGGGCCCGCGCGGCGATCCGCAGCTGCCGCCGCGAGTACCGGCGGTGCCCCCCGTCCGACCGCAACGGTGTGATCAGCTCGGCCTCGCCGATGGCCCGCAGGAAGGCGGGCGTCGTACCGAGCAGGTCGGCGGCCCTGCCCATGGTGTACGCCGGGTAGTCGTCGTCGTCGAGATGGCCGGCGACGGGGACGTTCTCAGCGGGCATAGCACCTTCGTTCGATTCGGGACGCCTCAGGGGCCCGGGCGGGCGCGCCACCCGTGCTCCGAAGGGGGTCGGCACCATCTGCCTCGTGTGACAACCCTAACGCCGCCGACTCCGAAGATGTGGGCTCGCCGGTACAGAATTCCGGCACCGGCGCCCCGCGGGGCACAGCACCGGCGTGCCGCACGCGCGCAGCACTCGCATCCGGCACTCGCATCCGGCACTCGCAGACGAGGACGGCCGCGACAGCGGCCGTCCTCGTCGGGGATCGCGGATCCGCCCGTTGCCCGTCAGCCGCCCACGTACCAGCTGAAGCCGTCGTTGCTGGCCGCGACGGCCAGCAGCACCAGCCACAGCACCACGTCGACGACACCGAGGATGATGCCCGCCTTCGCCATCCCGGCGCCGTTCTTCACCGCTGCCTGGCGCCGGGCCACGACACCGAAGATGATGGCCAGCGGCCCGAGGATGAGGTTGAGGAAGAACAGCCCGATGACGCCGCAGGACAGACTCGCGATCGCCAGGCCGTTGGTGCGCGACCCGGAGGACGCGGCAGAGGAACTGCCGTAACTCGCCATTGCATACTCCCGGTTGTCGGTTGCACTGACTGAACGGGGCGCCCACTCCGTACGCTTGCCTGCACCTCGGGTGCCCCGTCGGGCGGCACCCATGCAACGGACCGTCAGGAAGCGCGTCAGCAAGCGCATCAGCAGCAGCGTGGGCAAGAGGAAGGGCCCCGGCCGCAACCCGGCCGGGGCCCTCCGTTCGTGCGCGCACGTACGGCTCAGAACAGCCCCTTGTATCCCTGCCATCCGGTGGCGATCTTCACGCGGGCGGCGAACGAGCCCTTGCCGTCGCCGCTGCTGCGCCACACGTTCCCGGAGGTGTCGCGGGAGACGAGGTCGGCCTTGCCGTCACGGGTGATGTCGCCGACGCCGACGACGGCGTTGTACGACGCGCCCCAGTCGTCGAAGACCTTCACGCGGGCGGCGAACGTGCCCGTGCCCGTGCCGTTGTAGCGCCACAGCTCGTTCGAGGAGTCCTGGACGAGCAGGTCGCCGCGGCCGTCGCCGTTGAGGTCACCGGCCCCGACGATCTTCTTGTGGCTCTTCCAGTTGTCGTAGAGCTTCACGCGCGCCGCGAGCTTGCCGTCGCTGGTGCCCTTGTGCAGGTACACCGCGCCGGTGGAGGAGTTGCGCGTGATCAGGTCCGCCCGGCCGTCACCGGTGATGTCGCCCGGCGAGGTCAGCAGGTTGTACTGGTTCCAGCCGGTGCCCAGCGACACGTACGGCGTCGACGGGGTGACCGCCTTGCCGCAGCCGGGCCGGTAGGCGCGCAGGGTGCCGTCGGCCATCCGCACCAGCACGTCGTTGCACCGGTCGCCGTTGACGTCCCCGAAGGGGATCGCCCTGACCGAGGTGGACCAGCCGGAGCCGCTGGTCTTGCCCGAGAAGGCGCCCGTGCCGGAGCCGTGCTGGAAGGTGAGCGCGCCGCTTGAGCTGAGCGTCAGCAGGTCCCCGGCGCCGTCCGGCACCGAACCGGTGCCCGCGTGGTCGCGGGGCGCCGCCGTGATCACCCGCGCGTCGGACTCGGCCGCCGCGCTCTGCCAGCCGCTCTTGCGGGCGGTGACGGCCACGGTCAGCTTCTTGCCGCGCAGCGAGGCGGGCACCTGGTACGTGGCGGCGGTGGCCCCCGAGATCGCCTGGCCGTCCGCCTTCCACTGGTAGGCGTACGAGTCCGGCGCCGGCGACCACGAGCCGGGCTTCGCGGTGAGCCTGGCACCGACCTGCGCGGTGCCGGTCACGGTCGGGGCGGCCGTGTTCTGCAGCGGGCCCGGGGTGACGGTGAAGGAGCCGCGCGGGTACTCCCAGCCGTTGTGGGTGATGACGCTGAGGTTCCAGTCGCCCGCCGTGAGCCCGGTCAGGTCCAGGACGGCCTTCAGGGACGTGCGGTCGGCGGCCACCGAGACGGTGGTGGACTCGACCGTCTTCCCGGACCGGCTGATGCGGACCTTGTCGTCCTCGTGCAGGGCGGTGCCGGTCACGGTCACCGTGGCCTTGTCCCGACGGCGCCGGTGTCCGGGGTGACCGTGCCGACGCTGACGGTCTCGGTGCCGCACAGGCCGGACGTACAGGTCAGCTCCGCCTTGAAAGCGGTCTGCGACGCCCGCTCCGGCAGGCCGATGACCAGGATGCTCGGGGTGACGTCCTTCGTGTACGGCTCGTTCACGTAGCACCGGTAGCCGCTCGGGACGAACAGCGCGCAGGTGTTGTCCAGGCTCGCGTCGTAGAGCGCGGGCACGGCCGTGTGCGTGCCGCCCGCGGTGTCGCCGACCTCGAAGTCGAACCGGTCGTCGTTCGAGGTGGGCAGCGCCGCGCACACCGCGGTGTGCTGCTCGTCGAGGGTGCCGGTGACCGGCCCGTACCCGTAGCTGACGTTCGGGACCTCGGCGCACTCGGCGGCCGGTCCGGCGGACGTCGCGATGCGCAGGGCGTCGAAGCGGTAGGACTCGGCGGACGTCCGGTTCGCCGGGACGGTGACGAGGACCTGGTAGCTGGTGGAGCCGGTGACCGCGCACGCCTTGGTGCGGTACGAGCAGACGACGTCGCCCTCCGCGTCGTACGCCAGGAGGTTGGCGTTGCCCAGCGGGTCGCGGACGTCGAGGTGCAGGGTGTCACCGGCGTCGGCGGTGGTCACCTGGCGGCACACCAGCAGGCCGGGGGCGGCCGGAGTGCCGCCCGTGGACGGACCGCCCACCGCGGTCGCCGGGTTCGCCGCGCAGCCCTTGGCGGTCGCGGTGACGTCACGGCGGGCCAGGGTGTACTCGGCGGCGGTGTCGCGGCCGGTGACCAGCACCGTGTGCGCGGCACCGGGCGTCAGCGCGCAGGTGGTCCAGGTCGACAGGGACGGGTACACGTTGCACACCTGCTTGCCGTCGGCGTCCAGCACCGAGAACTCGGCGGTGGACCCACCGGAGACGGCGCGCAGCTGGAGGTTCTCGGTCGTGCTGTGGTCGTCGGCCGGGATGGACAGGCAGCGCGAGAAGACACCGTCGCCGGTGCGGAGCCGGGCGGCGGGACCGTCGGCGGTGAAATCACCCGCCGGGAGGACCGGGCAGCCGCTCGCCGCGTCCGTGCGGTGCAGGGCGATGCGGTAGGTGCCGGTCGCCGTGTCGCTGTCGTCGGCGGACACCAGGGCGCGGAACGGGGCGGCGCCGGTCAGCGCGCAGGTGCCCTCGCCGAGCGTCTCCCAGTTGCACCGCTGGACGCCGTCGGCGTCGACGACCACGACCTCCGGCTGCGGCGCGGGCCCGCTCAGCGGCGTCAGCGCGGCCATCCGGGCGCCCTCGGGCAGCGGCAGGGTCAGGCAGTCGGTCTCGCCCGCCGTGGCGAAGGTGCCCACGTGGGTGCCGAGTTCCGCGCTCTCGCAGCCGGCGGTCGAGGCGCGGTCGAGGATGAGCGTGGCCTCGTCGGTGAAGACGGTGTAGTCCCCGGCGGGCAGGGCGCAGCCGGCGCACACGGCCTTCCCCTCGCGGTCGTACACGGCGAGGCCGGTACGGGACCCGTCGGCCACCGCGTACACGCTGTAGCGGCCCCCCTCCCGGGCGGTGAAGACCTTGCAGCCGGTGTCCGGGTCCACGGTGGTGGGCGCGGAGCCGTACGCGTTCACGGGCACGCGCGCACAGCCGTCCGGGTCGGACAGCCGGCGGATCGTCAAGGTGTACGGCGCCGGGAAGCCGCGCTCGGCGTCCCTGACGTGCCCCAGCACGCGGTACGGCCCGTCGCCGGGCAGGACGCATCCCTCACTGTCGTCCTCGTTGTACTGCGGGCAGATGTGCGCCCCCGACTCGTCGGTGATCCAGTGCGTGAACTGGCCGTAGGTGTCGGTCCGGAAGTCGGTCTCGATCCGCTCGCCGGCCTTGCCCGTGAACGGGTGGCACACGAGGCCGAACGGGGACACCGCGGAGCCGGTGACCGGCGGGAGGTCCCAGGACGTGCCGGTCTCCCGCGCGCACCCGGTGGTGGCGGCGAGCGGGGTGACGGTCACGTGGGTGTCGAGGGGCTCGGTGCCCCAGCCGGTGCGGACCAGCTTCAGCGTGAAGGCACCGGCCCGCGGCAGCGCGCACCAGCCCTCGCCCCACGTGTGGTCGTAGCAGTCCACCTGCGTCTCACCGTCGAAGACCTGGGCGGCCGCTCCGCCGCGCTCGGTCAGGACGCGGTGCAGGCCGGGCTGCTCGGCGGTGAACGTGAAGCAGGCGCTGCCGTCGGCGGGGACGGCGGCCTCACCGACCGCGGAACCCGGGTCGCCGAAGGGGGCGAGGGGAAGGGTGGGGCAGTCGGCGGCGGCGGGGGCGGCGCCGGCGGCTTCGGAGTCCGATGCGGCGGCACCGGAAGCGGCGGGTTCTGCCGCGGGGGCCGGTGCGGTGGCCGGTGCGGAGGCCGGTGCGGTGGCTGTCGCAGTCTTCGGGGCAGCGGCCGTGGCAGCGCCGGCCGCCTGTGCCGTACCGACCGGCAGCAAGCCCGTCAGCAGCACCGAGAGCGCGATCGTGAACAGGACGACGGTGTGCGCCGCGGATCTTCCGCGCGCACACAAGCGGTAGGGCATGGCCATCCCCCCAGGACGGCGTCGAGACGACGCGGGTGAGTGCCGGGGCCCTACGTGACCGCGGGTCGAGGGCGGCGCACGGCAGAAAACAGGCGAATGATCGCACACATGTGCGCCGCGGGACACCCGGTTCCGTACGCGGTGGCGATCAGTAGAGGATCGAGGGCAGGTAGGCCCCGTCGGGCTCGTTGTAGAGGCCGATGGTCATCAGGCTCAGCAGCTGCACGACCCTGAGTCCGCCGGCCAGGCACCACTGGAGCAGCGCGCTGTCGCGCGCGGGCACGAGGATGCCGGGTCCGCCGAACGCGGGCGCCGAGGCGATCAGTGCCCGCAGGTCGAGGGTGGTCTCGGCCACGGCGTGCGCGAAGAACGCGAGGTCCGTGGCGTACCCGGTGACCCGCCCCTCGCGCTCGACGACCCGGGCGGTGCCCTGCTTCAGCGCGTCGGCGACCTCACCGCCGCGATCGACGCCGTGCACGCGCCGGCACAGCTCGTTGCACGCCGCGAGGTCCGCGTCGACGGCCTCCCGGACGCCGGTTCCGGGCACCTCCCGCCGCAGCGCCTCCCCCTGCACACAGGCCACGGTCTCCCGGAACGCGAACCCCAGGCTGACGTACAGCGAAAACGACCTGTTGTGATACCCGCTCTGCAGCAACCGGATCCCCGGCGCCCCGCGCTCGGCGGCCCGGCGCATCACGTCCCGCATCAGCAGCCGGCCCACGCCACGGTTCTGGACCACCGGGTCGATGGTCACCGGCCCGACGCCCACGACGGGCGACCGCTCGTCCAGGAAGTTGCTCCCGACCACGCGGCCGTCGAGTTCGGCGACGACGCTGTAGAACCCGGGATGCGTCAGTGCCCCCTCGATGAGTGCGAGACCCGCCTCGAGACTGGGTATGTCCGGCGGGAACCCGTGCTCACGAGCGATCCCGGCGAACGCCTCGAAACAGATCCTGCCGCACTCCGCCGCGTCCTCGGCGGTACCTGGGCGCAGGACGAGATCCACGATCCCCATCTCCTTCAGCGCACGAAGCACGCCGCACGCCGCACGCCGCACGCCGCGCGGAAGTCCTCCTTCCATGCTCCGCCCGCTCCGGCGGCGCCGCAAAACCGGCCGGGACCGCCCGGAGACGTCGTACTCCTCTCCCTCTCCTCTCCCTACTCCTCGTCGCCGTCCGAGGCGGGAAGGAGGGCCGCCAGCTCCTCCGAGAGCTCCAGCTTGTAGCGGGCGGCGATGACACCGAGGTGCATCCCGAAGACCGCGCGCAGCTCTCCCAGCGCGGCACCGAACGTGGCGCTCTCGTGCGGCCCGAGCACATGCCCCGAGTGGTCGGGCCCCACGGCGTTCAGGAACCGCCGGCAGGCGGCCCGCATCGCCTTGAGGTTCTCCGCGAGGTCGTCCCCGGTGTCGGGCTCCATCAGGATCTGGGTGAGGGTCTCCCTGATCTGCAACACCGACGCGACGCAGTGGCCCGGTTCCTCCACCGCGTGCATGACGGCACGCGACATCGTCAGGACCCTGCGGTCCTCCAGATAGACGACGACCTTCTCGGCGACGGCGCGCTGGGGGACCGGCGGATCCCAGTCCAGGCCGCCGAGCGGGGTGCTGAAGCCTCTGATCCGACGCATGATGTCCAGAATTTTCACGCGCGGCATCGTAGGCAGCCCGGTCAGGGGCCGGTCAGGGAACGAGTGGGAATGGCCGGATCGAACCGCTCGGCGCGGGACGAGGGACGGCTCACCCAGTCGTGGGGGAGCCGGAGCCGGAGCCGTACCGGCGGACACGGCCGGCCGGAGCCGCATCACGCATCCGGTGGACACGGCCCCCGCTGCCCCGACGGGACGTCAGCCCGCCCAGACCTCGGCCTCGTCGGCCGGGACGGTGGTGGCCAGGCCCAGTTCCTTGCGGGCGGCGACCGACTTGTTGGGGTCGATGCCGGTGAACGCCGGGTCGTAGGCGACGTAGAAGGCGTCCGCGTCGGCGGCGCCGGCGGCCTTCTTCCAGTCGCCGGCCGCCTTCTCCAGCGTCGAGCGGAGCTTGCCGACCTCGGCGCCCTCGATGCCGGCCAGGCCCTCGACGTGCGCGTTGAGGGCGGCCTCGACGGCCTTGGCCTGCGCCTTGTAACCGGCCAGGTCCTCCTCGACGGTGTCCTTCTCGGGCTGGTTCGCCCACAGGGCCTCGTAGACCGCGTTCGAGCCCTTGAGGTAGGTGAGCTGCTCCGGCTTCAGGGACTTCGCGGTCTCCAGGGAGCCGCTGAACTTCCCCTTCTCCGCGGTGTAGGTGCAGCTCACCGCGCGGTCGCCCGTCGTCCAGCTCTCCTGGGTCGGCGTGTAGTAGAAGAGGGCGGCACCCTTGGGCAGCGCCCAGGTGTCCGGCGCGAACTTCTGCGCCTCGACCGGGCAGCGGGTGTCCGCGACCGCCGTGATCTCGTCGTCGCCGGGGTACTTCTGGCCCTTGCCCTCGATCGCGAACTCGCCGACGACCTGACCCACGTGCGCCTCGTCGCACGGCACGACCTCGACGGCGTACGCCGTCCCCTCGGCCTTGCCGTTCGGGTTGTAGCAGTCACCGATGTCCAGCGAGTACACCGACTGCTGGCGGGCCGCCTTCTTCGCGGTGTCCTTCGCGCTGTCGACGGCGTCGGAGACCTCCGAGCATCCCACCGCGCCGATCGCGAGCAGGGCGGCAACGGCGGGTATGCCGCGAAGGGAACGGTGCGGGGCACGGATTGTCATGACGTGTACATCCTCTTACGTGATCTCTGTGAGCGCATGCGGCTCGTACGGGCTCTCTGACTCGCGACGGGCGGGGAGGGTTGTATCCGGGCTGCTCAGAGGTGGGAGCTGATTGCCTCCACGGGGCGAGCGGCCGGCCCACCCCCACTTGCCGCACCGGAAACTCGTCTCTTTCCAGATCGGAAAATGATCGCTAGTCTTTCCGGCATGGAAACTCACGGGGCGCGACTGACGCCCGAGCAGGCCCGCGCCGCCCTGGCCGACACCAAGCACATCAGGGCCTCCATAGCGCCCCTGTCGGCCACACCCTGGCCGAACTGGTTCTTCCTCACGCTCACGCTCTACGTCGCCGCGTTCCCGATCATGTACGGAGGCGCCATGGCCGACACGGACTGGCTGCTGCCGCGCCCCGCCTGGATGGCCATCACCCTGACGAGCACGGCGGTGTTCGTGGCGCTCTTCGCCGTCGCGGCGAAGGCGTGGCGTGACAGGACCGGGGTGGCGCTGCGGTTCGACGTGCTGCCCAAGCGGGCGACCGTGCCGCTCTCGGTGGGTCTGCCCGTGCTGCTGGTGGGTTCGGCGTTCGCCTTCCGCGTCACGGGACGGCCGGTGTGGCTGATCGCGGCCTCGCTGATCGGTGCCGCCGTGTCCGTCGGCTTCCACCTCGCCTTCGTCCGCCTGCACCGGAAGACGCCGTGAGTACCGAGATCCCTGATCCGCTGGAAGGTTTCGACGCCACCATCCACGCCCCGAACCGGCTGCGCATCTGCGCTCTTCTGGACGCTGCCGGCGAGGCGGAGTTCGGCCTGGTCCAAAACCAACTCGGCGTCTCCGCCTCCGCGCTGAGCAAGCACGTCACCGTACTGATGGACGCCGGCTACGTCGAGCAGCGCAAGGCCGTCCGCAACACCCGGCAACGGGTGTGGCTCCGGCTGACCCCACGAGGACGGGACGCATATCAGGGGCACCTTGCGGCACTGCGGGCGATCGTGGGGTCGTCGGATACGTCTCTCTGATCACCGCCGAGCCACGTGGCTGCTGCAGACGGACGGGCTCTGGAATCTCTTCTCTCGGAAGAGGTCAGTCGATCCTCACGCAGTACAAGAACGGCATGCTGACTGTGCTTCGCCCCGACGTCAGATCGACCGCCCGAACGGGGACGTTCGGGTTCCCGGGAGCGCACTGTCCGGGGAAGCCGGGGGTGAAACCGAAACTC
This sequence comes from Streptomyces sp. NPDC052687, assembly GCF_040678395.1. Lineage (NCBI taxonomy): Bacteria > Bacillati > Actinomycetota > Actinomycetes > Kitasatosporales > Streptomycetaceae > Streptomyces > Streptomyces sp. NPDC052687. Next base: position 111,805 of record NZ_JBFATR010000002.1, read on the forward strand.
CCGCCGGCGTATCCGGCGTGCCTGGTGGCCGTGACCGTCCAACTCCTGTTGACGGCGTCGAAGAACACGAGCGGACCGGGGTGTTGATGCTGAAGTGGTCGCCGCTGACCTTGAGGGAGCCGTTCTCCGAAGTGACCCACAGCCGCACCGCCAACCGCCGGTCGTCGGCCCGGCTGTTGTCGTACCGCGCCTGCGCGCGGGCCTGCGGTACTGTGACCGACCCCTCCCCCACGAGGAGAAAGACAGCTCAGTACGCGCCTGAGCACAGTCGAAAGATTTCGCGTCTGACAATATCTACGCGAGCGTCGAAGAACGTACCCAATTCCGCAATGGTGTAGTCGTACTCGTCTGCTGTGGGCATGAGATTGGATCGGAGAACATCGTCGGCATGAAGCCCCAAGTCGCTAATCAGCTCCGGCAGATAGTCCTTAGGATCCCTGTCGCTGATCCGATTGTTATCGGCGGCTGCTAGCATGCAGAAGTTCAGCAGATTACTGCGTTCTACCCCTGGCGCCGTACGCTTCAGGAAGGCTTCCGGGAAGATGTGATGGAACTGCTTGCGATTGTAGACAGAAAGCGCCTCGGAGGTATCGATTGTATTTCCGTTGGTCAGGTTCTTGGGGCTGTTTTTCGCCAGAGCCAGAATGAATGCCCTGGAGCGTGAATTATTTTTCCGGAAGACCATTTTCTTGATCTCTGCATTGGTCAACCCGGTGCCGAAGATTCCCTCGCTGCCGTCCTCGCCATCGAGGACGAAGTTCTTGATCGCCTGAAGGTCTCGGGTTACAAAATCGTCAGGCGCGCCGCGGTAGCGCTCAGAAAATGATGTGCGCCAAAACCATTGCCGGACCCTACGAAGTGCCTGTGCGGAGAGATTCGGGTTGTTGGCGTAGATGTAAGTGAGGATCACTAGGTGCGCTTCGTAAGGGAGGAAGCTTAGAGAGTGAATTTTGAAGTCGGTTGCCAGCTGGTCTACCGCTCGAAGTAGCGCCTTGCGGGTGCGGTCTACCAGGGAGTCCATTTTCTGCGGGTCCCCTTTGAAGCCGCGTAGTGCAATTACGCGCTCACGGTTTGCGGACTCATATTGAACCACGGAAAGACACTTGAGTACCGTGGTTCCCTTGATTTCGCCATAGTTCTTGGGCTCTAGGGAGTAGGAAATCTCCTCGACTTTCTCGTTGAGGTCGAATCCCTTCGACCATGTAGCGGCTACCATCAGGTCGAAAGTCGAAAGGTCGGTCCCCGAACTGTTGATACGCTCGAAGATCGGACAAACTTCCTCGATTGTGAGGTCCCTCAAGGTGACGACTGGGATTTGATAGCCGCTGAATACTTCGATCAATGCATCAAATCGCTCTTGCAGTAGGTCTGCATTTTTGTGCGACTGGAGCGCGGTCCTGAAGTTGAGTAGCTTAGTTGTCTGATAGAGCCAGCGCATCGGAAAGTGATGCAGAGGTCGCTCTCCCGGTTTCTCCTCCAGAAATTTCTCTGCCTCTAGGTCGTAGACGGCGGAAAACCCTATGCCCTCGTCCTCGGCTCCAAGTGCAGAATAGAGGACGGTCATTCGTTGTTGTCCGTCCAGCACGTAGTCGGTGGGAGTGAGATCTTCGGTTTCCGGTAGCTTGAACTCGCCAATGTTCCTCTCTGTGGCAAGTTTGTCTGCGGTGCGCCAGAGAAGAAGACTTCCGATGGGGTAATTGTTGGCGACGCTATCCAGTAGGTCCAGTGCTTGAGCTACGCCCCACACAAATGGGCGCTGGAACTGTGGGACCTTGATCTCGCCTTTCCGGACCTGAGTGTTGAGGTCCTTGATGTACGGAGTTGCTGTTGAGAGACGACTACCTACGTGAGCGGCCATGATCGTAGGCTACGGTCGCGAGGCCGTAAGCGTGGGCCAGTTCTTCAAGTTGGGCGAAAATCAACGTCCCCTAGCGGACCCCCTCAGCCGAACCGCGATGCATCCCCTCCCCGGCGCCAGGCGGCAGCTGCCTGAGCGCGGCCCGGCCGGGGGCCGGGCCGCGCGCGGTGAGCGGAGCGAGCCGCCTTGAACCCGTGAAGAAAGTTGTTACTCAGGCTTCTGCTGCGATGCGCCACAGCGGAGCGGTGTACTGCTCCGGTCGGCTGTTGATGAGCAGCTGGCGCAGGGCCTCGCGCTGAGTGCCGTTCAGACTCAGTGCTTCTGTGAGCCGACGGAACGTCGTATGCGTGATGCCGCGGCTTCGTGCCTCGGTCTCGAACTGGTCGAGTCGGGGCAGCACTGCCTCGGCGTCCAGCTTCGCCGCTGGCTGCTCCTTGAGCCACAGCGCCTTGTTGCGCTCGTAGTCGATCTCCGAGAAGCCGCACACTTCGCGGCTCAGGGCCTCGACCTCGTCCAGGGTGGACGTCGTCATGATCGCGCGGGCCAGCTGGTTGCGGCTCAGGGCTTCGTCAAGGTCGACTTCGTGGATCCCCGGGCCCTCGTCGGTGAGGGGGATGGGGAGTCCCGCGTCCCGGACCTCGCAGGTGCCGCGTACTCCGCGGGCCGTGGCCGCGAGCATTCCGGTGGCCTCGGAGGGGTGCCACTCCAGGACCGAGCCGACCGGTTCCACGTCCTTGGCCGTAAGAGTGTGGACGACCGGGCCGAGTACGCCGCGCAGGTCGTCGAGGGGTAGTTCCCCGTCCAGGCCCGGTCCCGCGATCAGCAGCCGCATGGACGCGTTCACCTGGCCGCATGCCGCCAGGGTGAGGGCGTCCGCGAGCGGGCTTTTCAGTGTTGGCTCGTCGCCCCGTGCCAGCAGGTCGCCGCCGACGTCCAAGAGGTCGATCGACGTGGGCTCCAAGTGACTGATCAGTTCTTCGAGTTGGCGGGTGACGCCCTCGGCGCCATGTCCCGGGTCGATCAGCGCGAACGTGTGCGGGAGTTCCGCCGCGAGCCGGGGGAGCGTGGAGCCTGCCGGGGCGATGGGCCGGGCCTCCGCCGGCACTTTCCAGACGGCTGGGGTGAGGGGGGTGAGGCCGGTGAAGTTCTCGGGGTCGCGGGGGCCCGGTACCGGGTCGATCAGCAAGCGGTCCCACGCGTACGTCAGGACCACCGCCCGGCCGTTGCCGTCGCCGTACAGGGCGGCGTCAAGCATGGCGGCGGCGACTGCGTCGCCACCCCCTCCTGCTGCGACGATCAACCGCGTCATAGACCCAAGCGTACGGGGGCCGGGCCTTCACCACTCACCCTATAGTGGCCAATGGCCATAGCCACTTTGCCGTCGACGCGGCATCGCACGAGGAGGGCGGCATGCCCAAGATCGAGGAGGCCCAGCCGAAGTATCTCCAGATCGCGCACTACATCCGCGATCAGATCCTTCGAGGGGACCTCAAGCCGGGGGACGAAGTCCCCTCGGAGCGGCAGTTGGCGGCGGACTGGGGAGTGTCCCGGCCGACGGCGGCCCGGTCGCTGGAGGCGCTGAGCCACCAGGGGCTCGTCGAGAAGAGGCAGGGGTCAGGCACGTACGTGCGGAGCCTGGAAGTCAACCGGCGTGCGCGCGAGTTGTACGGCCGCGCCCGGCAGACCGGCAAGATCTACACGCCCGGCGAGTACGCGGTCATCACCTCGGCCGGCTGGCTGGAGGCGCCGGACTGCGTGGCTGAGGCGCTGGGCCTGGTGAAGGATCGCCGGGCCGTTCACCGGCGGCGGGTCACCAACAACCAGGACGGGCCCATCACCCTGTCCACCTCGTGGTTCGCGCCGGACGTCGGGCAGCGGGCGCCGAAGCTGATGGAACCCGAGCGGATCCAGGAAGGGACCCTGCTGTACGTCGAGAAGATGACGGGGCGCCAGGGGAGCTACGCGGAGGACCGCATGTGTGCCCGGACGGCGACGGACGAGGAGGCGACCGCCCTCCAGCTCGCCCCCGGTTCCGCCGTCCTGATCGTGCACCACGTCGTCTACGACCTCCAGGACCGGCCGCTGGAGTTCGCCGAGGCCGCCTACCCGCCGCACCGCTGGGCGTTCGAGCAGGGATATCCGCTCACCTGACGGTCGGGCGGTTGTGGCGAACCGCTTGCATCGCCAAGTGGCTAATGCCACCATCCACCAGGTGGCTAAGGCCACTTTGCTGGAAGGGGGCACGGGTGTGACGAGTCAGCGGCCGCGTCAGGGCACGCGCTTACCCTGCCGGAGTTGCCGGGGGCCGCGACTGGAAGCGCGTCGCCTCACGTACGACCCTGGCGCTTGCCGCCGCCGACCGCACCCGTGCCACATCGAAGCGCCGCTGTCTCGCCTGCGACGGCAGCGGCAGGGAGTGAGTGCGGATGGCCTACATGATCGACCGCTACCCCTGCGAGGACTCACCGCGGCTCGGCGCGATGACCTTGCACCCCGTCGCGGAGTCCGTACCCCGCGCCCGGCGGTGGTTCCGGAAGTTCATCGCTCCGTACGCGCCGGCCTGCTCGGTCGACGACTGCACCCTGATGATTTCGGAGCTGGTGACCAACGCCATCCTCCACGGCCGGTCGGACGACACCTGGCTCGTCCGGGTGGAGTGGTTCCGCGAAGGGTCCTCGCTCCGGGTCGAGGTGCACAACCCCGGCTTCCCGGCGGACGTACGGCTGCGGCGCCCCGACGCCGACGACGCGCACGGGCGCGGGCTGCTGCTGGTCGACTCCATCGCCGCGTCGTGGTACGCCGGGCCCAGCCGCTTCGGCGGAACGGTGGTCTCCTTCGAGATGACCGATGCCTGGCCGGCGTGAGCGGCATGAGTGGAATACGCACCGACGAGAAAGAACCCCCTGGGTCTCTGACCCCGGGGGTTTATATGGAGCGGGTGACGAGAATCGAACTCGCGCTCTCAGCTTGGGAAGCTGATGTTCTACCATTAAACTACACCCGCGTAAGACGCCGACCGATGAGTCGGTGTCCGAACGCTCGCCCACTGTACCAAACCGCAGGCCCCCGGTGTTCCAGCCGAGGGGCCTCAGTCTGTTTGCGGGGGGAGTGGGCGGGGTCGGGGGCGGGTATGCGGCTGCGCGGGGCGGGAGTTGGGGCGTACGGTGGAGGGGTCGCCGAAGGGTCGCGCGGGATCGGAGTGCCGCCTGGAGGGGCGTCCCATTGATCCCGTAGTGTGGCTTTTGTCGTCAGGCAAGCAGCAGCCTGACGCGGCTCTTGGGGAAGGGACTTAAGGGACTTGATGGAGCGCACCGTCGTCCGCTGTGCCGAAGGGCACGTGTTCACCACCGCCTCGTTCCCGATGCAGCAGGCCGAGCGTCTCGGCCCAGGACGGCTCGTCCGCTGTCCGCGCTGCGCGCGGCTGCGGAGCGTCGTGCCGGTGGTGCTGGAGAAGCATTAGCCGGCACCGGCGAGCCGTCGCCGTGACCGGCACGGCGGTAGCCGGTTGTAGTCGGCCGTAGTGGCAAGGGTTACGCATGGGCGCGCGAGGTTCTCACGATTACGGGGGCCCCGCGCGCCTTGCGTATCCTCGGGGCGTGCTTCTCTCAGACAAGGACATCCGGGCCGAGATCGACGCCGGGCGGGTACGGATCGATCCCTATGACGAATCGATGGTGCAGCCGTCGAGCATCGACGTGCGGCTGGACCGTTTCTTCCGGGTGTTCGAGAACCACCGGTACCCGCACATCGACCCCTCCATCGAGCAGGCGGATCTGACCCGGCTCGTGGAGCCGGAGGGGGACGAGCCGTTCATCCTCCACCCCGGGGAGTTCGTGCTGGCCAGCACGTACGAGGTGATCTCGCTTCCCGACGACCTCGCCTCCCGCCTGGAGGGCAAGAGCTCGCTGGGGCGGCTCGGGCTCGTCACCCACTCCACCGCCGGGTTCATCGACCCCGGCTTCTCCGGGCACGTGACCCTCGAGCTGTCGAACCTCGCCACGCTGCCGATCAAGCTGTGGCCCGGCATGAAGATCGGCCAGCTGTGCATGTTCCGGCTCAGCTCGCCGGCCGAGTTCCCGTACGGGAGCGAGCGGTACGGCTCCAGGTACCAGGGGCAGCGCGGTCCGACCGCGTCGCGCTCCTTCCTCAATTTCCACAGGACGCAGGTGTGAGCAGCGTGAGCGACGTACGGGAGAATCTGACCTACGAGCGGTTCGGTACCGCCATCCGTGAGCTTGCGCAGACCATCGCCGACGACGGGTACGAGCCCGACGTCGTGCTGAGCATCGCGCGGGGCGGGGTGTTCGTGGCCGGTGGGCTCGCCTACGCCCTCGACTGCAAGAACATCCACCTGGTGAACGTCGAGTTCTACACCGGTGTGGGCACCACGCTTCCCATGCCCGTGATGCTCGCCCCCGTGCCCAACGCGATCGACTTCACCGACAAGAAGGTGCTGATCGCGGACGACGTCGCCGACACCGGCAAGACGCTGAAGCTGGTGCACGACTTCTGCCTGGAGCACGTCGCCGAGGTGCGGTCCGCGGTGATCTACGAGAAGTCGCACTCGCTCGTGAAGTGCGAGTACGTGTGGAAGCGGACCGACGAGTGGATCAACTTCCCGTGGTCCGTCGAGCCGCCCGTGGTCAAGCGGGCCGGGCAGGTGCTCGACGCCTGACATCCGGCGGACATGCGGAAGGGCCCCTGGCGCGACGCCAGGGGCCCTTCCCCGTGCACTGCGCGGACGGCCGCTAGAACGTGCCCAGCTTCACGATCGACAGCAGCGCGATCAGCTGGATCGCCGACGCGCCCAGCGCCTTCGGCCACGGCAGGTCGTGGGAGCGGGACACCATCAGGGTGAGCAGGGCGCCGCCCGCCACCCAGGTGACCCAGCCGAGGATCTGCACGAACGGGGCGTCGCCGCCGAGGAACATCGCGACGATCAGGCGCGGCGCGTCCGAGAGGGACATGATCAGCATGGAGAGGCCGACCGTCGGCTGCCAGGCGCCGTTGCCGCCGAGCTGGCGGGCCAGGGTGTGGGTGACCACGCCCAGGATGAACGCGCTCAGCACCATGGCGACCGCGGTCGTCAGCACGATCGGCACCGCGCTGGAGAGCGTGGCGTTGATCGCGTCCTCGCGGGCGCCGTCGAAGCCGAAGACCGCGAGCAGGCCGTAGAGGAAGGTGACGATGAGGGCGGTGCCCCACATCGTGTAGTCCCGCATCCGCAGGAACGTCTGGTTGGGGGCGAGGACGATGCCCTTCAGCAGGTCCTTCCAGGGCAGCCGCGGGCCGATCGGCGCGGCCGGGGCCATGGCGCCCGCCTGGTAGGTCCCGCCCTGCTGGTACGGGTCCTCGTCGATGGAGAAGGCCTGGGTGTGGCCGGGGTTGTTCGCCGCGTACGGGTCCGTGGTGCCCGGGTGCGGGTACGACGAGCCGTCGTCGCCGAAGTACTCCGGCTCGCCGCCGCTGTGACCGCCGTAACCGGCGTGGCCGCCGTGGCCGCCAGGGCCGCCGTGACCGGCGTGGCCGCCTCGGCCGCCGGGACCGCCCGGTCCGCCCGGACCGCCGTGCGACGGGGGCCACGGGCCGCCCGGCCCGCCGCCGTAGCTCTGCTGCCCCGGGTACGGGTGCGGCTGCGGCGCGGGGGGATGGCCGTACGACGACGGGCCCTGCGGCGCCTGCCGGCCGTACGGGGGGTTGTGCGGTCGCGTGTGCGGGGCGCGGTCGTCCCGGCCGCCGCGTCCGATCCTGAATCCAGCCACGTCAACGAACGTACCTGGTCCCGGAGAGTGACGTGCCGGGCCCGGGGTTCCGGGCCCGGCTTTGCTGCCGAGCTGTGACATCCCTTACGGATGTCCCTTAGGGGGCCGGGCGGTTCGGCCCGCAGGGGGCGGGCCGGACACGGCAGAGGCCCGGCCCGCCTGCCGTCGGGGTCAGTCGGCGATGTTCACGCCGAACGACGGCGTGCCGGTCGTCGAGACGCCGGTCGCGCTCGGCGAGACGGTGCGGCCGCCGGACGTGGTGATCTTCGTGCCGTTGGACGGCAGGTAGAGGACCGCCCCGTTGCCGTCGTTCTCGTACGAGCCGGCGATCAGGTCGGCGCGGCCGTCGCCGGTGACGTCGTCGAGCTTGACGTCGGCGCCGAGCGCGTCGTTCTTCTCGTCCTCGCCGGGGACGCCGGCCGTGCTCTGGGCGAAGGACTGCGCGCCGGAGGAGGTGTTCAGACCGGAGGCCGAGCCGTACAGGACGGTGACCATCCCGGTGTCGGTGATGCCGTCGATGTTCTCGCCGGCCACGCCGACCACCAGGTCCTGGTAGCCGTCGCCGTTGATGTCGCCGAGGTCCAGCTCGTAGCCGAAGTAGTCGTTCTTCTCGGAGGTGCCGGGCACGTTGCCGGTGTTCTGGGTGACGCTGGTGGTGGAGCCGGCGCCGCTCGCGGTGCCGTACGTGATCCACACCTTGCCGCCGTCGGAGGCCTCCGGGAAGGCGACGTCGCCGTCGGCCCGGTTCCAGTACATGCCGGTGACGATGTCGCCGTAACCGTCGGCGTTGATGTCGCCGATCGCGGTGATGACGCCCGCCTTGAGCTGCTTGGCGGAGGCGGTGGACAGGCCGCTCGCGGTGCCAGGCACCAGGTAGTTGGTGTTCCAGCCGTAGTCGGTCTGCGTCTCGAAGCCGTCCACGACGAGGTCGGTGCGCTTGTCGCCGTTGACGTCGCCCGCGGTGAGGTTGAGCGGGCCGCGGGCGGAGCCGCCGGACTGGATCGGCGGCTTGATCGTGTAGCGGCCGCCGACCGCCTTGCCGGTGGCGCTGATGCCGCCCTTGAGGACGTGGATGGTGCTGGAGGTGTTGCCGACGGCCAGGTCGGCCTTGCCGTCGCCGTCGAAGTCGCCGGCGGCCAGGTTCTTGCCCCACATGTCGTGCGAGGAGGGCGCCGGGTCGCTGATCGTGACGCCGGTGCCGGTCAGGCCCTTGGCGGAGCCCCACAGGACGGCGACGCCGCCGCCGTCCTGGTCGCTGCCGACGTCCTCCCAGGGGGCGGAGACGGCCAGGTCGTCGTAGCCGTCGCCGTTGAAGTCGGCGTACGCGGTCTCGGCGCCGAAGCCGTCGCCGGTCTCGGCGCTGCCCGGGGTGCCCGTGGTGTTCTGGCTGACCACGGCGCGCTTGGTGGAGGTGACGCCGGTGGCGGTGCCGTACAGGGCGACGACCTGGCCGGCGGTCTGCTTGCCGCTCACCTGGGCGCCGGCGGCGGAGAAGGCGACATCGCCGATGCCGTCGCCGTTGAAGTCGGCCTGCGGGACGTGCGTGGAGTCGGCGGCGGTCGCCGTCGCGGCCGTGAAGGTGAGCAGCCCGCCCGTCAGCGCGGCCGCGGTGGCCGTCGCGAGGGCGAGTCGCAGGGTGTGCTGCATGCGGATCTCCTGCGGCATGCGGGGACGCCCGGCAGGCGTCCCGCGTCGATGGGGGTGCGACGGACGGCGTGCGTGCCGGGACGCCTCGGCTGGTGTCGCCGCGAGTTCCCCAGGTGTTCACGGTCCGGTCGGCGAACAGGAGACCACTGGTGGGGCGCAAGGGTTGTACGTGAGTTCGAGGGGAGTTCGGAACCGGATCAGCGGGCCAGGAACGCGGACGTCGAGAAGGCGACCGCCGGCGTGCGGGCGAGCAGCCCCGTCCTCGCGCCCGGGTACAGCGCGACGGTGTCCTCGGTGTCGCCCCGGTGGGTCCGTACGACGAGGCCGTCCCGCCCGTCCCCGTCGAACTCCCCGGTGGCGAGGACCCGGGTGGTGCCGGCGGCGGGCGGGGTCACCGTCACCGGTCCGGCCGCGGACAGTCCCTGCGTACGGCCGTGGAAGACGCGCAGTGCCGAGCCGCCCGAGATCAGCTCGCCGAGGCCGTCGCCGTCGAGGCCGTCGCCGTCGAGGTCGGCGGTGTCGAGCAGGTCGGCGGTGTCGAGCAGGGCGGCGGGGGCGGGCGGGGTGACGCCGGTGCGGGGCGGGCCGGCCGGGCCGCCGAGGGCGACCGCCGCGGGGCCCGCGCCCTCGGCCGTACGGATCGCCAGGTCGTCGTGTCCGTCGCGGTCGACGTCGGCGGACGGGCCGACGGGCACGTTCCCCGGCGCGGCGATCGGCGCGCCCGCCGCCTTCGGGGCACCATTAGGGGTGAACGGGCCGCATAAGAAGCTGAGTTGCTTGCCCGAGGCGTGCACGACCAGGACGTGCCCCCCCGTCGCCGTCGAAGTCGCCGCACACCGGCCGGTCGGGCCAGTCGTTGCCGGCCCGGGCGCGGGCGGGGACGACCAGCCGCACGGCGCGGCCGGTGAGTCCTTCCGGGGAGCCGAAGAGGAGTTGGAGGGGGACCGGGGGCCGTCCCTGGCCGTCGTAGGGCGGATCCGTGGACACGACCAGGTCGGTGAACCCGTCGCCGTCAAGGTCGCAGCTCGCCTCGGCGTCGAGGGCGGCGGGCAACTGAGCGACCGTACGGGCAGTTTGGCGGCACGGCGTGATCAACTGCCGTGCTGCGCCGGAGATCAGTCCGCGCGGGCCGCCGCCGTACACGATGCCGATGCCCGCGTCGTCGGCGTGACTCTGCCGCTTGACGAGGTCGTTGAGGACGAGGTCGTTGAGGACGAGGTCGCGGTGGCCGTCGCCGTTGAAGTCGTCGGGGGGACGTCGCTGCCGTCCCGCGCGGCACCGGGAGCAGGGGCGGGGCGTCGGCGGCCCGCCGCAGGGGAGGGCTTGGCGGCGCGGAGGGGGCGATGGATCCGCGCGCGGTGAGCAGCGGGACACCGGTCACCACGGCCACCCCGGCAGCTCGCACGCGCGTCCTTCACCTCGTCCGCCTCGCGCACAACGACCAGCAATGATGCACCTGTTCGAGAAAGGCGGATAGTACGAACTTCGTTGACCGGAATGGCACGGCGGCCGCGAAACGGTCCTAGGCTGACCGTCGTGGACGACGACCGGAGCATCATCGACCTCCTCCATACCCTGGACCGCCTCCCCGGGCCGGAGCACCTGCAATTCCCCGACGGCTTCGACTTCATGAGCGCCCGTATCCGCGCCATCAAGCTCAGGAAGCGCCTGAACGAGGATTTCGGCACCCCGGAGCGCGATCAGCCCGTCCGCCTGGACGAGGGCATCCAGGACGCCTCCTTCTCCTTCGGCCTGCGCATCCCGCCCGGAGTGACGGAGGCCAAGCAGTGGATCTCCGTACGGCTGAGCAACTACGGCGACCTCGCCGTGGTGACCACGCCCCAGCCGGACAGCCACCCGGACCTGGACGCGGCCGTGGCGGCCGGCGCCCTGTCCGAAGGGGACCGCCGGCACGTCGTGAGCGCGCTGGCCGAGCTGGAGTACACCCTGGTGCCGCCGCGGCTGCTGCTGCGTGAGTACGACGGGGTGACGTGGCTCGCGGACGCGGACCCTCCGGGGGAGGTGACCTGGTGGACGCGGTTCTTCGACTACCTGTGACGGCGGCTGCCCGTGACGGTGGCTGCCCGTGACGTCAGCTGCTTGTGACGGCGGCTGCCCGTGACGTCGGCTGCCTGTGGCAGCGGCTGTGACGGCCGCCGCCGGACTGCCCCGGACTGCCGCAGGGCTGCCGCCGGGCCGCCGCATACAATCGCGGCATGAAGACCTACTGGCACGTCGTACTGCCGCCGCTCCGCGCCTGACGGGCGCGGACGGCGGACCGACCGTCTGATCTGATCCCCGACCGGCCCACCGGGCCGCCGGCTCGCCGAGCCGTCGGGGGTCGTCGTCGCGCGCCCGTTCTCGGACTCACCGACAGGTCCCGGACGCATACGACGACGGAAGATTCACGACAGTGCCGAACCGCACCTCCTCCCCGGCTGCCGCACGCCCGCGCACGCCGCTCGCCGGTCTCCTCGGCGGCCCCGCCCCCATCCTCATCTCGGCCGTCCTGTGGGGCACCACCGGAACCGCCGGCGCCCTCGCCCCGGCCGACGCGCCCGCGGCGGCCATCGGCTGCGCGGGCCTCACCCTCGGCGGCCTCCTGCTCTACGTCACCTCCCGCGCCGCCCGCGCGCTGCCCGCCGCCTGCACCCGCCGTGAACGGTGGCTGCTGCTGCTCGGCGCGCTCGCGGTGGCCGGGTACCCGCTCACCTTCTACCCGGCGACCGCCCGCACCGGCGTCGCCGTGGCCACCGTGATCGCGCTCGGCAGCGCGCCGGTCTTCGTCGGCCTGCTCTCCTGGGCGCTGGGCCGCTCCCGCCCCACCACCCGCTGGACCTGCGCCACCGCGGCGGCCGTGCTCGGCTGCGCGCTGCTGGTGCTGGGCCCCGGGTTCAGCGGGTCCGGCACGCCGGTGGACGCCTCCGGCGTCCTGCTGGCCGCCTGCGCCGGGCTGTCGTACGCGGTCTACTCGCTGATCGGCGGCCGGCTGATCACGGACGGGCACTCCTCGGACGCGGTGATGGGCGTGCTGTTCGGGGCGGCGGGGGTGCTGGTGCTGCCGGTCGTGGTGGGCACGGACACGCGGTGGCTGACCGAGACGCGGGGCGCGGCGGTGGCCCTGTACCTCGCCCTCTTCACCGTCTGCCTGGCGTACCGCCTCTTCGGCCACGGCCTGCGCGCCACCCCGGCGTCCGTGGCGACGACCCTCACCCTCGCCGAGCCGGCCGTCGCCGCGGTGCTCGGCGTGACCGTCCTCGGCGAACGCCTGCCCGTCCTGTCGTGGGGCGGGCTGGTCGTCCTGGGGGCCGGTCTCGGCGTACTGACGGCCGGGGGCGGTCGACGCGCGGATCGGCGGGAGGCGTCCGGCAGGATGGGGTCATGAGCGTAGTGAAGATCAACGTGCTGACCGTGCCCGCCGAGCAGCGGGAGGTGCTGGAGAAGCGGTTCGCGTCCCGCGCCCACGCGGTCGAGTCCTCCGACGGCTTCGAGTGGTTCGAGCTGCTGCGCCCCGTCGAGGGCACTGACAACTACCTGGTGTACACGCGGTGGCGGGACGAGGAGTCGTTCCAGGCGTGGATGGAGGGCCCGATGAAGGCGGCCCACCAGGGTGGCGCGGGCCAGGGCCAGGGTGAGGGCCAGGGCGGTGGCGAGAGCGCGGAGCGGCCGAAGCCGGCCGCGACCGGGTCCACGCTGTGGTCGTTCGAGGTCGTGCAGCAGGCGGCGCCGAAGGGGGAGTAGGCGGGGATGGCCGGGGATGAGGGGGCACTTCAGGGGGCGGCACCCCTCATCCCCGGGTCCGTTCTCACCGCTGCCCCCTCAGGAGAGGACCGATCATGACCATGACCCGTACGCCCGTGGCGGTATGGAGTGCCGCGACCCTGACCCTGGGCGCGCTGCTGACCGGCTGCTCGGCCTCGGCGGGCGTCGGTGAATCCGAGCCGAAGCTGTCCTCCGGGAAGCTGGCCGACACGGTCGCCGAGAAGCTGGCGGCCACCACCGGGCAGCCGAAGCCGGACGTCACCTGCCCCGAGGACCTCACCGGCAAGGTCGGTACGACGACCCGTTGCACCCTCACCGCGGACGACGGCAGCACGCTGGGCGTGACGGTCACGGTCACCTCCGTCGACGGGGACCGGATCGACTTCGACATCAAGGCCGACGAGACGGCTTCACCGGCCCCGCGCTGACGATCAGCTCCTCGCCACCTCAGGCGGTCACTCCGGTGTGAACTCGTACTGCAGCTCGTACAGATGCCCCGCCTTCACCATGACCGTTGCCTCGACCGGGCGTCCGTCCTCGGTGTGGACGACGCGAAGGGGGCATAGGACGGGCAGGCCCGGAAGTCGCAGGAGCCGGAACTGTTCCTGCGTGGGGACGCGGGCCGAGACGCGGTCGACGCTTCGGTGAGGTGGGTGGCCCAAATCCGTCAGGAGGGCGGGGGTTCCGCCCTTGATGCGGCGGCGGTCCATCAGCGGGGTGCCGTGGGCGTGACCAGTTCGGCGGGCTCGTCGTCGATGAGTACGAGCTGGCTGCGGAGGAGTGCCGTCCCCTCGTCCGGGAGGCCGAAAACGGCGCGAACATCCGCCGGCGGGCGCACCTCGGTCACGTCCAGAAGCGTGATCCGGGCGTCGGTGCCGTGTCGGGCCGCCTCGGTGAGCCAGGGGTAGGGCGCGTCGGCGGTGGGCGGTGTCAGGGAGGCGGCGGGGCGGATCGTACCGTTGGCGGTCTTCGCGCACGGTCACCCCGCGCCCGCGCGCCCGACCACCAGGCCCTCATCCTTGAGAGGTTGCAGGGCCTTTCTGGACGGTCGCGTTCGAGGCCTCGAACCAGGCCTTGAGCTGGGTGGTGGAGGGGAGGCTGGCACCTGGCGGCACGTCACCGCCGATGATGTCCTCGCGGAGGTCGGCCGCGATGCGTTCGTGCAGCGATCGGCGGTCGTGGGCGTCCGGTTCGGCCTTGGGCACGGTCATCAGATTCTGATCTCGTAGCGCAGCTGCTGGCGCCCGGCGGGCATCACCATGCGGTCGACCTGGATGGGCCGGTCGTCCCGGTCGAGGGTGAGTCTGGTGAGCCGTAGGACCGGCTCCTGGTCTGTCAGGTGGAGAGCCTGCCGTTCCGCCTCGTCGGGCATCCCGGCCGTCACGTCCTCGCGGACTCGCGCGCCGACGTGACCCAGGCGGGCGAGCAGGGTGACGGCGCCTCCTTTGATCTTCGCGGTACCGGACAGGGCGGTTCCCCGTGCGATCTCGGTGGGGTAGTAGGTGTCGGTCAGCTCGTTCGGCTCGTCGTCGAGGAGGATCAGGCGTCGGCGTACGACGACGGGCTCGCCGTCCGGGATCCGGAACAACCGTGCCACCTGGGTCGGTGCGGCACCTCTCCGGCGTGGAGGATGCGCTGGGTTCCCCGGCGGTCCTGCGCGGCGGCCTCCGCGCTCCAGGCGTCCCCGTTGTGCTGTGCGCCGCGCGGTGTGAGGTAAGGCATCGAGGTGCTGACCCACCGGCTGGCGCTCATGGTTCCTCCGCTGTGGCCGACGGTTCGTGGCGGCTCTGTTATTCCGTGCCGTCCGGGGACTGCACGGGGCGATCACTGACGAACGAGCCGAGGCCGACCTCGGCGCGGACGAGTCCCTCGTTCTTCAGGTGGGTCAGCGCCTTCTGGGCGGTCGAGGCCGCGATACCGAACTCCGTCGACAACTCGACGACAGACGGCACTCGGCTGCCCACGGGATACGTCCCGTCGGCGATGCGGTCGGCGACGACTGCGGCTACCTGCCGCCAAACGGGACGGGTGCGATCAAGCTCGGGACTCATGCGGTGGACGCTAAAACTCTGCGGTAGACCGCGCGACCGCGGTAGACTGCGGTAGACCGAGCTGTGAGTTGCAGTGGCCCCCGCGACGGGTGGAGCCGTCCGGGGGTGTGGTCACCAGCCGAAGCGAACCGGAGCTGATGACATGACCGACCTTATCCGCCGCCTCCTCCTGCGGGTGAACCCCTTCGACCGACCGCGCGGCCGGCATCGGCGCGACGGCCTTCCGCCACACCTGGCCTACGGGCCGCCGATGCAGCCGGAACCACCGCTCCCCGCGCACCGCAGCCCCTACGGCCTCCCCACTCCCCTCGACGGTGCCGCCACCGTGGCCGTGCGTCCGTATCTCTGCCTCCATGAGCAGCGACGGCTGCGGCGGGAGAGGCCGATGGAGGTGGAGGCGGCCTGATGGGAGCCGAACCTTCCGATGCGCCGTTGCGGACCGCCAGGCTGTTGCCCTGGGCGGGGACCGAGGGCAAGGCGAGTTATCTGATCACTGACGACACCGGTGGACCGGTGTCCCGGCTCGCCGACATTACGGAGCAGGTCCAGCTCGGAATGGGCGTCCAGCTCCTCGCCCACGCCCACGACATCCTTCCCCACGCCACGGCCGCACAGCTCAAGTTCCTCGCCGAGCGGTTGGCCGAGGCGCTTGAGGACGCTGTGCGCGTCGCCGAGAGCCGCGGTGCACGGCTGCGGCAGCCGGCCTAGGCGGCAGCGGATACGCCGACGCCCCTACGTCGCAGTCGACGTAGGGGCGTCAGGGGTGCCGTATGTGCCGTAGGGGCCGTTACTTCACCGGCTCCGGCTCCGGCGCGTTCTCCGGGGCCGCGGGGCCCGTCGGGTCCTCCGGGTCCGTGGGGGTCTTGACGGAGTCCAGCAGGAGCTGGGCGACGTCGACGACCTGGATGGACTCCTTGGCCTTGCCGTCGTTCTTCTTGCCGTTGACCGAGTCGGTGAGCATGACCAGGCAGAAGGGGCAGGCCGTCGAGACGATGTCGGGGTTGACCGACAGGGCCTCGTCGACGCGCTCGTTGTTGATGCGCTTGCCGATGCGCTCTTCCATCCACATGCGCGCGCCGCCCGCGCCGCAGCAGAAGCCGCGCTCCTTGTGGCGGTGCATCTCCTCGTTGCGCAGGCCAGGGACCTTGCCGATGATCTCGCGCGGAGGCGTGTAGATCTTGTTGTGGCGGCCCAGGTAGCACGGGTCGTGGTAGGTGATGATGCCCTCGACCGGGGTCACCGGGATCAGCTTGCCCTCGTCCACGAGGTGCTGCAGCAGCTGGGTGTGGTGGATGACCTCGTAGTCACCGCCGAGCTGCGGGTACTCGTTGCCGAGCGTGTTGAGGCAGTGCGGGCAGGTGGCGACGATCTTCTTCGCCGACTTCGGCTTCGCGGACTCCGGGACGACCTTGCCCTCGTCGTCCAGCTCCTCGCCGAACGCCGTGTTCAGCGCCATCACGTTCTCCATGCCCAGCTCCTGGAACAACGGCTCGTTGCCCAGGCGGCGGGCGGAGTCGCCCGTGCACTTCTCGTCGCCGCCCATGATCGCGAACTTGACGCCCGCGATGTGGAGGAGTTCCGCGAAGGCCTTCGTGGTCTTCTTGGCGCGGTCCTCCAGGGCGCCGGCGCAGCCGACCCAGTAGAGGTAGTCCACCTCGGAGAGGTCTTCGATGCCCTTGCCGACGACCGGGACCTCGAAGTCGACCTCCTTGGTCCACTCCAGGCGCTGCTTCTTCGCCAGGCCCCAGGGGTTGCCCTTCTTCTCCAGGTTCTTGAGCATCGTGCCCGCCTCGGAGGGGAAGGCGCTCTCGATCATCACCTGGTAGCGGCGCATGTCGACGATGTGGTCGATGTGCTCGATGTCCACCGGGCACTGCTCGACGCAGGCGCCGCAGGTGGTGCAGGACCACAGGACGTCCGGGTCGATGACGCCGTTCTCCTCCAGCGTGCCGACCAGCGGGCGCTCGGCCTCGGCCAGGGCGGACGCGGGGACGTCCTTCAGCTGCTCCTCGGACGCCTTCTCCTCGCCCTCCATCGTCTTGCCGCCGCCCGCGAGCAGGTACGGCGCCTTGGCGTGGGCGTGGTCCCGCAGGGACATGATCAGCAGCTTGGGGGAGAGCGGCTTGCCGGTGTTCCACGCGGGGCACTGCGACTGGCAGCGGCCGCACTCGGTGCAGGTGGAGAAGTCCAGCAGGCCCTTCCACGAGAACTGCTCGACCTGGGAGACGCCGAAGACGTCGTCGTCGCCCGGGTCCGCGAAGTCGATCGGCTTGCCGCCGGAGGTCATGGGCTGCAGGGCGCCGAGCGCCGTCGAGCCGTCCGCGTTGCGCTTGAACCAGATGTTCGGGAAGGCGAGGAAGCGGTGCCAGGCCACGCCCATGTTGGTGTTGAGCGAGACCGTGATCATCCAGATCATGGTCGTGCTCAGCTTGATCATCGCGAACAGGTAGACCAGGTTCTGCAGCGCGCTGACGCTCAGCCCGTCGAGGGCCATGATCACCGGGTACGACGCGAAGTACGCCGCCTCGTAATGGTCCACGTGGTGCAGGGCGCCCTCGAGCGCGCGCAGCACGTAGATCGCGAGGCCGATGGTGAGGATGACCCACTCGACGAAGTAGGCCTGGCCCATCTTCGAACCGGCGAAGCGGGACTTGCGGCCCGGCCGGCTCGGCAGGTTCAGCAGCCGGATCACCATCAGCACGGCGATGCCCAGCGTCGTCATCGCGCCGATGAACTCGATGTACATCTCGTACGGCAGGAAGCCGCCCAGCACCGGCAGCGTCCAGTCGGCCCGGAACAGCTGGCCGTACGCGGTGATGATCGTCGGCGGCAGCGTCAGGAAGCCGATGGCGACGAACCAGTGAGCGATGCCGATGATGCCCCAGCGGTTCATCCGGGTGTGTCCCAGGAACTCGCGGACCAGGGTCACACTGCGCTGGTAGGGGTTGTCCGTCCGGGTGCCTGCCGGGACCGGCTGGCCCAGCTTGAAGTACCTGACGAACTGGCCGATGGCGCGTGCGAGCAGCGCAACGCCGACCACGGTCAGGACCAGCGACACGATGATCGCGGCGAGTTGCATGGGGGCTCCTCGGGCCTGCGAGGGAGATTACTAAGCGGTAACTTATGCAGTCCGTCTGAGACTACCCGTATCTTCCGCCGCACTGTAGCCGGGCGCGGGGTGATCTGAGTCGCTGAGGGTTGCCTCAGCGGGCGACGGTGACGGCGACGGCGACCGGGCCGCGCGCGAGGGGGAGACCTCGCGGCGACCGATCGTGTTATTCGTATCAAATCGGTACATTCGCCCCTACTTTAGTTCCGTGCTCTACGGGATTGCCGCCGCCACCGCCGCCCTCGTCCTCGCCGCCCTCCTCGCGGCCCTGCTGCGCGCCCCCGCGCAGCGCCTCGGCCTGCTGGACCGGCGCCGCCGCGACCGACCGCTGCCGCTGCTCGGCGGGGTCGCCGTGGTGCTGCCGACCGCGGGCGTGGCGACGCTCGGCGACCTCACCGCGGTCGCCCCGCTCGGCGAGGGCGTCGCGGCGCTGCTCGCCGCCGCGGCCGGCATCGCGCTGCTGGGCCTCGTGGCCGACGTACGGCCGCTGCGGACCCGCGCCCTGTTCGCCGGTACGGCGGTGGCGGCCGCCTGGGTGATGCCGTACGAGGAGACCGGCGTGCTCGGCGGGGTGCTGGCCGCCGGCTGGGTCGCCGGGATCGCGCTGGCCTTCCGGGCGCTCGACCACGCGGACGGGCTGGCGGGCACCGTCGGGGTCGTCACCGCCTTCGGGGCGGGGGTGTGCGCGGCGGCGGAGGTGATGGACGGGCTCGCGGTGCTGCTGAGCGTGCTGGCGGCGGCGCTGACCGGGTTCCTGATGCACAACTGGCCGCCCGCGCGGATCGGCCTCGGCGCCTGCGGGTCCCTGTTCACCGGGTTCCTGCTCGCGGCGGCGGCCGTCTTCACCCGCGCGGGCCGCGAGCCCGGGGAATCGGCGGCGGTCCTCTTCGCGCTCACCGCGGTGGCCGTCGCCCAGCCGGCCCTCGCGGCGGGGGCGCGGTGGCGGGACCGGCGGCGGGCGGCGGCGATCGGCCCTTCCCGGCGGCGCGGCCCCGCCGACGTCTCTGGACGTGCCTTCGCCGACGTCTCCGGGCGCGCCTTCGCCGACACCCCGGGTCGTGCCTTCGCCGACACGCCCGGACGTGCCATCGTCGACACTGCCGGACGCCCCTTCGCCGACACCCCCGGGCGCATCCCCGGCGACGCCCCCGGCCGCGCCCCCGCCGAGGCCCCCGACGGGTTCGCCTGCCGGCTGCGGCGGCGGGGGATGACCGCCCAGGGGGCTGTGGTCGTCACGGCCGGATGCGCGCTCGGCGGGGTGGCCGTCGGGGTGCTGGTGCACACCGGGTCGGTGGGGGCGGGAGGCGTGTGGTGGGTCCTCGTCGGGGTCCTCGGGATGGTCGTTTTCCTGTGCAGGAGCCCTCGCAGAGAGGCATCACCGCAGGTCGGACGTTACTTGCGCGTAAGGAACGGATAAGAGTTGAGCCCAGTTGGCTCAGGTCTGTTGACCCGGCGCATGGTGTGGGGCACACTTGAGCCTGTTCCACTCAAGTCGCTGGAGGAATCAACCATGGCACGTGCGGTCGGCATCGACCTGGGCACGACTAACTCCGTCGTCAGCGTTCTGGAGGGCGGCGAGCCCACCGTCATCACCAACGCCGAGGGCGCCAGGACCACGCCGTCCGTCGTCGCCTTCGCCAAGAACGGTGAGGTGCTGGTCGGCGAGGTGGCCAAGCGTCAGGCCGTCACCAACGTCGACAGGACCATCCGGTCGGTCAAGCGCCACATGGGCACCGACTGGAAGATCAACCTGGACGGCAAGGACTTCAACCCCCAGCAGATCAGCGCCTTCGTGCTGCAGAAGCTGAAGCGGGACGCCGAGGCCTACCTGGGCGAGAAGGTGACCGACGCGGTCATCACCGTCCCGGCGTACTTCAACGACGCCGAGCGCCAGGCCACCAAGGAGGCCGGCGAGATCGCCGGTCTGAACGTGCTCCGGATCGTCAACGAGCCGACGGCCGCCGCCCTGGCGTACGGCCTCGACAAGGACGACCAGACCATCCTCGTCTTCGACCTCGGTGGCGGTACGTTCGACGTCTCGCTGCTGGAGATCGGCGACGGTGTCGTCGAGGTCAAGGCCACCAACGGTGACAACCACCTCGGTGGCGACGACTGGGACCAGCGCGTCGTCGACTACCTGGTCAAGCAGTTCCAGGCCGGGCACGGCGTGGACCTGTCCAAGGACAAGATGGCGCTGCAGCGTCTGCGCGAGGCCGCCGAGAAGGCGAAGATCGAGCTGTCCTCGTCCACCGAGACCTCGATCAACCTGCCGTACATCACGGCCTCCGCCGAGGGCCCCCTGCACCTCGACGAGAAGCTGACCCGCGCCCAGTTCCAGCAGCTGACCGCGGACCTGCTGGAGCGCTGCAAGACGCCGTTCCACAACGTCATCAAGGACGCCGGCATCTCCATCAACGAGATCGACCACGTCGTCCTCGTGGGCGGCTCCACCCGTATGCCCGCCGTCGCCGAGCTCGTCAAGGAGCTGACCGGCGGCAAGGAGGCCAACAAGGGTGTGAACCCGGACGAGGTCGTCGCCATCGGCGCCTCGCTCCAGGCCGGTGTCCTCAAGGGTGAGGTCAAGGACGTCCTGCTGCTCGACGTCACCCCGCTGTCCCTCGGCATCGAGACCAAGGGCGGCATCATGACCAAGCTGATCGAGCGGAACACCACCATCCCGACCAAGCGGTCGGAGATCTTCACCACGGCCGAGGACAACCAGCCGTCGGTGCAGATCCAGGTCTACCAGGGCGAGCGCGAGATCGCGGCCTACAACAAGAAGCTCGGCATGTTCGAGCTGACCGGTCTGCCCCCGGCGCCGCGCGGCGTCCCGCAGATCGAGGTCTCCTTCGACATCGACGCCAACGGCATCATGCACGTCACGGCGAAGGACCTCGGCACCGGCAAGGAGCAGAAGATGACCGTCACCGGCGGCTCCTCGCTCCCGAAGGAAGAGGTCGACCGCATGCGCGAGGAGGCCGAGCGCTACGCGGAGGAGGACCACAAGCGCCGCGAGGCCGCCGAGACCCGCAACCAGGGCGAGGCGCTGGTCTACCAGACCGAGAAGTTCCTCAAGGACAACGAGGACAAGGTCCCCGGCGACATCAAGTCCGAGGTCGAGGAGGCCGTCGCCGAGCTGAAGGAGAAGCTCAAGGGCGAGGACACCACCGAGATCCGCACCGCCACCGAGAAGGTCGCGGCCGTCTCGCAGAAGCTGGGCCAGGCGCTGTACGCCGACACCCAGGCCGCGCAGGCCGCCGGCGGCGCCTCGGCCGGTGCCGGTGAGGCCAAGGCCGACGACGACGTCGTGGACGCCGAGATCGTGGACGACGAGCGCAAGGACGGTGCGGCGTGACGGAGGAGACCCCGGGCTTCGAGGAGAAGCCCGACGTCCCCTCCGGCGCCACCCCTGACGACGCCGAGCCGAAGGCCGCCGACTCCTCCACCTCGGAGGAGGGGGCGGCCCCGGCCGGGGACGCGAACGAGACAGCGGGTCTGGTGGCCCAGCTGGACCAGGTGCGCACCGCGCTCAGCGAGCGCACGGCGGACCTCCAGCGCCTCCAGGCCGAGTACCAGAACTACCGCCGCCGGGTCGAGCGCGACCGGATCGCGGTCAAGGAGATCGCCGTGGCGAACCTCCTGACCGAGCTCCTGCCCGTCCTCGACGACATCGGGCGCGCGCGCGAGCACGGCGAACTGGTCGGCGGCTTCAAGTCGGTGGCCGAGTCGCTGGAGACCGTGGCGGCGAAGATGGGCCTGCAGCAGTTCGGCAAGGAGGGCGAGCCCTTCGACCCGACGATCCACGAGGCCCTGATGCACTCCTACGCGCCGGACGTCACGGAGACGACGTGCGTCGCGATCCTCCAGCCGGGGTACCGCATCGGCGAGCGCACCATCCGCCCCGCGCGGGTCGCCGTCGCCGAGCCCCAGCCGGGCGCGCAGCCGGCCAAGGCCGAGGGCGAGCAGAGCGCGGAGGGTGCGGAGAAGGCCGACGACAAGGAGAACGGTGGCCCGGAGGAGGGCTGACGTTATCGCGTACGCAGGAGAGGAGGGACGTCGGGGATGAGCACCAAGGACTTCATCGAGAAGGACTACTACAAGGTCCTCGGCGTCCCCAAGGACGCCACCGAGGCCGAGATCAAGAAGGCGTACCGGAAGCTCGCCCGCGAGTTCCACCCGGACGCCAACAAGGGCAACGCCAAGGCCGAGGAACGCTTCAAGGAGATCTCCGAGGCGAACGACGTCCTCGGTGACCCGAAGAAGCGCAAGGAGTACGACGAGGCGCGCGCGCTCTTCGGCAACGGCGGCTTCCGGCCCGGTCCCGGCGCCGGCGGCGCCACCTTCAACTTCGACCTGGGCGACCTCTTCGGCGGCGCCCAGGGCGGGGGCGGCTTCGGCGGCGGACTCGGCGACGTCTTCGGTGGCCTGTTCAACCGGGGCGGCGCGGGCGCCACGCGCACCCAGCCCCGGCGGGGCCAGGACATCGAGTCCGAGGTCACCCTGAGTTTCACCGAGGCGATCGAGGGCGCCACCGTCCCGCTGCGGATGTCGTCGCAGGCGCCGTGCAAGGCCTGCTCCGGCACCGGCGACAAGAACGGCACACCGCGCGTGTGCCCGACCTGCGTCGGCACCGGGCAGGTGGCGCGCGGCTCCGGCGGCGGCTTCTCCCTCACCGACCCCTGCCCCGACTGCAAGGGCCGCGGCCTGATCGCCGAGCACCCCTGCGAGATCTGCAAGGGCAGCGGCCGGGCCAAGTCGTCGCGCACCATGCAGGTGCGCATCCCCGCCGGGGTGTCCGACGGGCAGCGCATCCGGCTGCGCGGCAAGGGCGCGCCGGGCGAGCGCGGCGGCCCGGCGGGCGACCTGTACGTGGTGGTCCACGTCAAGGAGCACCCCGTGTTCGGCCGCAAGGGCGACAACCTCACCGTCACCGTCCCCGTGACCTTCGCGGAGGCGGCGCTCGGCGGCGAGGTGCGGGTCCCGACCCTCGGCGGCCCGGCCGTCACCCTGAAACTGCCCCCCGGCACGCCGAACGGCCGTACGATGCGGGCCCGGGGCAAGGGCGCGGTCCGCAAGGACGGCACCCGCGGTGACCTGCTGGTCACCGTGGAGGTGAGTGTTCCGAAGGACCTGTCGGGGAAGGCTCGTGACGCGCTTGAGGCGTATCGCGAGGCGACCGCGGGCGAGGACCCGCGGGCGGAGCTGTTCCAGGCCGCGAAGGGAGCATGAGTCAGATGGATGGCCGTCGTCCCCGCCAGCGCGGGGGTTTTCCTCCGTATGAACTGACCGAGGACACGCCGGTCTACGTCATCTCGGTGGCGGCCCAGCTGTCCGGCCTGCACCCGCAGACCCTGCGCCAGTACGACCGACTGGGCCTGGTTTCCCCGGACCGCACCGCCGGCCGGGGCCGCCGTTACTCGGCCCGTGACATCGAACTGCTCCGCCAGGTGCAGCAGTTGTCGCAGGACGAGGGCATCAACCTGGCCGGCATCAAGCGGATCATCGAACTGGAGAACCAGGTCGCGGCGTTGCAGTCCCGGGTCGCGGAGCTGGAGGCCGCCCTCGACGGCGCGGCGGCGGCCATGCGCCAGCGCGAGGCCGCGGTGCACGCCTCCTACCGGCGCGACCTGGTGCCGTACCAGGAGGTACAGCAGTCCAGCGCGCTGGTGGTGTGGCGGCCGAAGCGGCAGCAGCAGCCGGACTGACGAAGCGGCGCACGCGTGCGGGGCCCGGAGGTACGACACCTCCGGGCCCTTCGTCCGTTGTGCCCGGCCTGCCCCGGCTCGCGCACATCGTGAAGGAGTGTCAGGCCTGTGGGGGTGGCGCGGCTGGCCGAGTTCGTTCGGTCCTTCGGTCGAAATCGAGCCGCCCCGTGCGGCGGCCGTAGGGGTTATGACTCCCGCGGGGCCTGATGGGTTGTACGAGACGAAGCGGAATGTGGTGTTGTCATCTCGTTAAGTAGTTTTGCTTGACGCTGGGGCCCGACGCCGCGTTGGCTTTTCAGTCACATGGGTCGCAAGGGTGCGCCCCCGTCCGGAAGACACCCCCGGAAGACACCTAGAAGTGAGCTCCTCCATGCGTCGTCGTATCGCCATGTCCGTGGCCGCGTGTTCGTTGGCCCTGTCGCTCGCCGGCTGCGGTGTGCTGAACGCGACAAGCGACGGAGGCGACGCGACACCGACCAAGGGCGACGACCTCACGGTCGGTCTGCTGCTCCCGGAGAAGGCGAACACCCGGTACGAGAAGTTCGACTACCCCATCATCCGGGACAAGGTCGCCTCCCTCACCGACAGGCGCGGCAAGGTCGCGTACGCCAACGCCGAGCAGAACGCCGCCAAGCAGGCCCAGCAGCTGCAGCAGATGATCGACGACCAGGTGGACGTCATCCTGCTGGACGCGGTCGACGCGCACGCCATCGCCGCCGGCGTGCAGAAGGCCAAGGAGGCGGGCATTCCGGTCATCGCGTACGACCGGCTGGCCGAGGGCCCGATCGACGCGTACATCTCGTTCGACAACGAGCTGGTCGGCGAGGTGCAGGGCCGCACCCTGCTGGAGGCGATGGGCCCGGACGTCGACACCTCCGACAAGATCGTCATGATGAACGGCTCGCCCACCGACCCGAACGCCAAGCAGTTCAAGGCGGGCGCGCTGTCCGAGCTGAACGGCCGGGTGACGATCGCCTCGTCCTTCGACACCAAGGACTGGAAGCCGGAGAACGCCCAGGCCAACATGGCCAAGGCGATCGAGGTGCTCGGCGCGGGCAACATCGCCGGCGTCTACTCCGCCAACGACGGCATGGCCGGCGGCGTCATCAAGGCGCTGAAGGCCGCCGGGGTGACCAAGCTGCCGCCCGTCACCGGGCAGGACGCCGAGCTGGCGGCCGTGCAGCGGATCGTCAGCGGCGAGCAGTACATGAGCGTCTACAAGTCCTACCCGGCCGAGGCCGAGGCCGCCGCCGAGATGGCCGTCGCCAAGGTGCAGGGCAAGGACATCCAGTTCGACGCGCTGACCCGCGACCGGGTCGACAGCCCCACCCACAAGGACATTCCGGCGCAGCTGGTGTCCGTGGTCGCGCTGACCCGGCAGAACATCAAGCAGACCGTCGTCTCCGACGGCATCTACAAGGTGTCCGAGATCTGCGCCGGGCCGTACAAGGCGGCCTGCGCGGAGCTGGGCCTGAGCTAGCCGGCGCCCGCGGCGTCGTCCGGACGCGCGTCAAGGGGAGTTCACGCCGTACGGCCGTGAACTCCCCTTCCCGTAAGCCCGTACGGGCGAGGGGCGTGGGGGACGGCACGCGCGCCGTGGGCAACGAGCTGTCGCGATCTGTTGTCGGAATGTGACGGACCGGGGTGGGGGCGAACACCTGCATACCGGTGCTTTCCAGCGGTCACAGGGGGAAGAGGCGTGTTGCGGAGCAGGTGCGCTCCGCGCATAGTTGCGCTGCGGAAGACGTGGAAACCGGGGGTGGGATGGGCGATGGCCGGGCACGGGACGGACGAGCATCCACACGGTGCTGACCGACTGTGCGAGGCCGGGGATCGGGTGTATTCCCGGGCCGTACGGCGCGGCCGCGTGCCCCGCCGCGACGCCGAGTCGGTGCCCTGCCTGCTGGAGCTGGCGCTGCTGCACCCCGATCCCGACGACATGGACTGGCTGGTGCCCACCTCCCCGCAGGAGGTCATGACCCGGCTGCTGCGCGGCGTGTACGACGAGATCAGCGCCAGCCAGCGGCGGGTGGGCTCGGCGGTGGCCGCCGTCGAGTGGTACGCGGGCCTGGGCGGCCGTACGGCGGCCTCCGCGGCCGGCGGTGAGGGTACGGCGGCGATCCGGGTGCTGGACGGGCCGGCGCGCATCCAGGCGGCGCTGGACGAGGCGACGGCGGCGTGCACGACCGAGGTGCTGACCGTGCAGCCCGGCGGCATCCGGCGCGAGCACGAGCTGTCCGAGGGCCTGCACCGGGCACTGGCGCTGCGCGGGCGGGGCGTGCGGATGCGGGACCTGTACAACCACGTCGCCCGGCACGGGCAGGGGCTGCTCAACTACCTGGAGCTGATGGGCGACGCGGTCGAGGCGCGCACCCTCGACGAGGTCATCGAGCGGCTGATCCTGTTCGACCGCACGGTCGCCTTCATCCCCGCCAACCCCGACCGCACGATGGCCCTGGAACTGCGCCATCCCGGCCTGGTGGCCTACCTGGTGACGGTCTTCGAACGCCTGTGGCGCCTGGCCGTCCCCCTCACCGCGGCCCTGCCCGACACCGGCATCGAGGGCATCTCGCACCGCGAGCAGTCCATCGCCGCGCTGCTCGCCGAGGGCCACCAGGACGCGGTGATCGCCGAACGCCTCGGCATCAGCGTCCGCACCTGCCGCGCCCACATCGCCCGCCTCTGCGAAACCCTGGGCGCGGCCAGCCGCACCCAGCTCGGCGTCCGCATCGCCCAGGTCGGCCTGGACGGCCCACCGCGCCCGGCGGGCCTCACGGTCCCGGGGCGGGAGTCGCCGGGGGTCCGCTGAGCGGAGGAACGGGCCGGCAGCGGGCGCGTGGACGCACCCCTCGCCACGCGCGGCACCCGGGAAGGCCCGCGCCCGCCCCTCAGGCCCCGACGGACGCCCTGGGGCCCCACCGGACCCGCACGGCACTCCCGAGCCGTCCACGCCCGCCTCAGACGCCTCCAGGGGCGCTCGCGGGGTTTCTCCGGTCACCGGTCCGATGCCGTCCTCGACGGCGCACGGCAGCCGCGGCAGCGCCACCGACGGCGCCGCGGGCCGCTCCCCCCGCTGGTACGACCGGCCCTAGCGGTCGCGCTCCAGGATCCCCGACTGGGCGATGAGATAGCCGAGTTGGGCCCGGCTGCCGCTGCCGAGGGCGGCGGCGAGCTTGGCGATGTGGGCCCGGCAGGTGCGCACGTTCATGCCGAGGCGGCGGGCGATGGCCTCGTCGACGTGGCCCTCGATGAGCAGTTTCGCGATGGAGCGCTGGACGCCGGTGATGCCCTCCGGCGTGGACTCGTACGGCACTTCCTCCATCAGCGGCACGGCCCGCTGCCACAACTGCTCGAAGACCTTGATGAGGTACTGGACCAGTCCGGGGTGGCGCAGTTCCAGGGCGACCTGGCGGTCGTCCTGGGCGGGGATGAAGGCGACCGTGGCGTCACAGATGATGAGCCGTTCGATCAGCTCCTCCAGCGTGCGGATCTCGACCTTCGCGCCGGCCATCTTGTCCATGTACGCGAAGGTGGCCTGACTGTGCCGCACGGTGTGCTGGTAGAGGGTGCGCACCGATATCCCGCGCTCGATCAGCGGCTTGCTGCGCTTGAGCGCCTGGCTCAGGATGTGCTCCGGCCTGCTGCCGCCGGGCTGTACGGTCAGCACCTCGGTGCGGGCCTCGGCTATCGCCACGTCCAGCGCGGCGTGGATCCGGTCGATGCCCTCCAGCACGGTGATGGCGTGCGTGGCCGCCGGTTGCTGGGCACTGATGGCGAGGAAGGGCTGGAAGGTGTCCGTGAGGTCGACGGTCAGCCGCCGCCGGTCCTGTATCTCCCGTTCCAGCGGCTGGAGTTGCTGGGCCAGCACGATGGACGGGGGGACGGGGCGCAGCCAGTTCGCGTCATCGGGGTCGGGGTGGAGCAGGGCGAACTCAAGCAGGCAGGGAGCGGGCTTGACCTCGTCGCGCGCTATTCGTCCGGAGCTGAGGGCCGCGGCGTACAACCGCGATCCGTCGGCGCACAGCTCAGTGATGCCGTGAGGATGTGTCGGGTTTGTGCTCTTCGGTGACAAATCTCCACCCCCCAGGGTCCTGAACGTGCAGGAACATGATGCATCTCCCCGGTGGCATTGACGTGCCTGAATGAGCCATCGTCTTGTTTCGCGGGGGAGAGGAAGCCATCAAGTGAGGACGAAGCCGACCATGAATAAGAGAATGCTTCGCTCGGTGCTTGCTACTGCCGTCGTTGCTCTGGCGCTGGCCTTCGGTGCGGCCGGTCCTCTCGACGTCGGCTGGCGGACCCCTGCCCAGGTGGAGAGCGCGGCGGCGGTGACCGGGGACGTCGGCTGGTCCGTCGAGGCCGCGCCCGGCGACGTCGGCTGGAGCGTCGTGGCCGGCGGCGAGGACGTCGGCTGGTCGGAGCCGGCGGGCGCGGACGCATGACCACCCCACCCGACGACCGGTCCTTCCGGCGTGAAATGGCCACCGCGTACCGTTCCGGCTGGCACTTCATCGACCTGGCCACCGCCATCCCCCACAACGGTGACTCGCTCATGGTCACCGTGTTCGGTGAGCCGGTCGTCGTCACCCGGGACGAGGACGGGGACGTACGGGCGTACCGGTGCCTGCGCCGGCCCCGGGGTGCGCCGCAGCCCGTGCGCTGCGCCATCCGGTACGGAATGATCTTTGTGAACCTCGACCAGCGCGACCACCGGTTGGCGGAGCCGGAGACCCCGGACCCCATGACCATCTCGGCCACCCCCCGCAGTGCCTGACGCGATTCCCCCGTCGTAAAAGATCGCTCAGGTGCTTCCCCCCGCAGCGGCGTCACCGTGACCTGAACACGGTGACGCCGCTGTGTTTCCTGCTGTTATCCACGGGTTTCGGGTGGATCGGCGGTTGGCCGAAACCCGCGCCTGGATCCCGGCCCTCAAGCGGCCCTCGAGTCGCTCCTCGCGCGTGTCCCCGGCCGCGCGCTCACGCGGGCCGGCGGGCGTTGCCCATCGCGTGGGTCAGCTCGATCTCGATGACCACGCGGTCCGGATTCGGGGCCGGCGTCCGCTCGTAGCGCTCGGCGTACCGCCGTACCGCCTCCGCCACCCGCTCCGGCTCGGTCCGCACGAAGGCCCGGCCCTCCAGCGTCGCCCACCGTCTGCCGGCCACCTGGCAGACGGCCACCCGCTCCCCCTGCGGCCCGGCCGCCCGCACATGGCGCACCTTCGCGCTCGTCCTGTTGGTGATCACCCGGGCCAGCCGTGCCTCCGGGTCGTACGTCACCCCCACCGGGACCACATGCGGGCTGCCGTCCGGACGCGGGGTCGTCAGGGTGCACAGGTGCCGTTCGCGCCAGAAGCTGAGGAACGCCGGGTCCGGGGCACCCGGATCGAGGGAGTGTGTGGCCATGGTCAATCCGCCTTGAGTGGAATAGACTCAACTTTGTGTACGTTGCCTTCGTCAGTATGGATGACGGCTGACGACGCCAGGAGGAGAACGCGAACGTGGACGCCGAGCTGACCAACCGGAGCCGTGACGCGATCAACGCGGCCGGCAACCGGGCCGTGACGGAGGGGCACCCGGACCTCACGCCGGCTCATCTGCTCCTGGCTCTGCTCCAGGGTCAGGACAACGAGAACATCACCGACCTGCTCGTCGCCGTCGAGGCGGACCTCGCGGCCGTCCGCGCCGGCGCCGAGAAGATCCTCGCCGGGCTGCCCAGCGTGACCGGCTCGACGGTCGCTCCGCCGCAGCCCAACCGGGAGCTGCTCGCCGTCATCGCGGACGCGCAGGCGCGGGCCCGCGACCTCGGCGACGAGTACCTGTCCACGGAGCACCTGCTGATCGGCCTCGCCGCCAAGGGCGGCCAGGTCGCCGAGCTGCTCGCCCGGCAGGGCGCGAGCGCCGAGAAGCTGCAGGAGGCCTTCCGCACCGCCCGCGGCGGACGCCGGGTGACCACCCCGGACCCCGAAGGGCAGTACAAGGCGCTGGAGAAGTTCGGCACCGACCTCACCGCCGCCGCCCGCGAGGGCCGGCTCGACCCGGTCATCGGCCGGGACACCGAGATCCGGCGTGTGGTGCAGGTGCTGTCGCGGCGTACGAAGAACAACCCGGTCCTCATCGGTGAGCCCGGCGTCGGCAAGACCGCCGTCGTCGAGGGGCTCGCCCAGCGGATCGTGAAGGGCGACGTGCCCGAGTCGCTGAAGGACAAGCGGCTGGTGGCGCTCGACCTCGGCGCGATGGTCGCGGGCGCGAAGTACCGCGGCGAGTTCGAGGAGCGGCTGAAGACGGTCCTCGCCGAGATCAAGGCCTCCGACGGGCAGGTCATCACCTTCATCGACGAGCTGCACACCGTGGTCGGCGCGGGCGCCGGCGGCGACTCCGCGATGGACGCGGGCAACATGCTCAAGCCGATGCTGGCGCGCGGTGAGCTGCGCATGGTCGGCGCGACCACCCTGGACGAGTACCGCGAGCGGATCGAGAAGGACCCCGCGCTGGAGCGCCGCTTCCAGCAGGTGCTGGTCGCCGAGCCCAGCGTCGAGGACACCATCGCGATCCTGCGCGGGCTCAAGGGGCGCTACGAGGCCCACCACAAGGTGCAGATCGCGGACAGTTCGCTGGTCGCCGCCGCCGCGCTCTCCGACCGGTACATCACCTCCCGCTTCCTGCCCGACAAGGCGATCGACCTCGTCGACGAGGCCGCGTCCCGGCTGCGCATGGAGATCGACTCCTCGCCCGTCGAGATCGACGAGCTCCAGCGCGCCGTCGACCGGCTGAAGATGGAGGAGCTGGCGCTGAGCCGGGAGACCGACGAGGCCTCCCGCGAACGCCTGGAGAAGCTGCGCCGCGACCTCGCCGACAAGGAGGAGGAGCTGCGCGGCCTCACCGCCCGCTGGGAGAAGGAGAAGCAGTCCCTGAACCGGGTCGGTGAGCTGAAGGAGAAGCTGGACGAGCTGCGCGGCCAGGCCGAGCGCGCCCAGCGCGACGGCGACTTCGACACCGCGTCCAAGCTGCTCTACGGCGAGATCCCGGCCCTGGAGAAGGAGCTGGAGGCCGCCTCCGAGGCCGAGGAAGAGGTGGCGAAGGACACCATGGTCAAGGAGGAGGTGGGTCCCGACGACATCGCGGACGTCGTCGCCTCCTGGACCGGCATCCCGGCCGGCCGCCTGCTGGAGGGCGAGACGCACAAGCTGCTGCGCATGGAGGAGGAGATCGGCAAGCGGCTGATCGGCCAGCAGGAGGCCGTGCGGGCGGTGTCGGACGCGGTGCGGCGCTCGCGCGCGGGCATCTCCGACCCCGACCGGCCCACCGGCTCCTTCCTCTTCCTCGGCCCGACGGGCGTCGGCAAGACGGAACTGGCGAAGGCGCTCGCGGACTTCCTCTTCGACGACGAGCGGGCCATTGTCCGCATCGACATGTCGGAGTACGGCGAGAAGCACAGCGTCGCCCGGCTGGTCGGCGCGCCGCCCGGATACGTCGGCTACGAGGAGGGCGGCCAGCTCACCGAGGCGGTCCGGCGCCGCCCGTACTCCGTGGTCCTGCTGGACGAGGTGGAGAAGGCCCACCCCGAGGTCTTCGACATCCTGCTCCAGGTGCTGGACGACGGCCGGCTCACCGACGGCCAGGGCCGCACGGTCGACTTCCGCAACACCATCCTGGTGCTGACGTCGAACCTGGGCAGCCAGTTCCTGGTCGACCCGCTCACCACCGAGGCCGAGAAGAAGGAGCAGGTGCTGGAGGTGGTCCGGGCCTCCTTCAAGCCGGAGTTCCTGAACCGGCTCGACGACCTCGTGGTGTTCTCGGCGCTGACCAAGCCGGAGCTGGAGCACATCGCGCGCCTGCAGATCGACCGTCTCGCCCAGCGCCTCGCCGAGCGGCGCCTCACCCTCGACATCACGCCCGAGGCGCTGGCCTGGCTCGCGGAGGAGGGCCTGGACCCGGCCTACGGCGCCCGCCCGCTGCGCCGCCTCGTCCAGACCGCCATCGGCGACCGCCTCGCCAAGGAGATCCTCTCCGGCGAGATCAAGGACGGCGACACGGTCCGTGTCACCCGCTCCCCCGACGGCCTCCACGTGGGCCCGGCCACGTCCCCGCAGCCGGCGGACCTGGGCAAGACCCTCTGACCCCGGCACCGGCCGCCGCAGCCGACCCGGCACCGGCCGCCGCAGCCGACCCGGCACCGGCCGCTGTAGCCGACCCCGGCTCCGGCGGCCGGCCCGGCGGGGCACGGCGGTCTCGGCGGCCGGTACGCCGGGGCACGGCGGTCTGGGAAGCCGCGTGCCCCGCGGTGGCCGTAGGGCACGTGGGGGTCGCACCCCACGGCGGCTGCGCGTCGCGTGCGTCGCCCTCGGGGGCGTGCGGCCCGAGGCCCACGTCGCGCGGGCCCGCCCTTCCCCCGGCAGCCGTCCC
Source organism: Streptomyces sp. NPDC052687 (assembly GCF_040678395.1). Classification (NCBI taxonomy): domain Bacteria; kingdom Bacillati; phylum Actinomycetota; class Actinomycetes; order Kitasatosporales; family Streptomycetaceae; genus Streptomyces; species Streptomyces sp. NPDC052687. Next base: position 144,101 of record NZ_JBFATR010000002.1, read on the forward strand.
CCGGCGTCCCCGGCTCGGCTCCGGCGTGGCGGGGCGCGGTGGTTCCTGCGGTCGGCCCTCAGCGCGGCCGTAGGGCACGCGGGGGCCGCGTCCCACGGTGACTGCGCCCCACGGTGGCTGCGCGTCGCGTGCGTCGCCCCTCAGGGCGTGCGGGCTCAGGCCCACGTCGCGCGCGCCCGACCGTCCCCCCGGCAGCCGTCCCGCGCCCCGCGGTGGCTGTGCGACGGGTGCGTCCGCCGGTCATACCGTGAACGCCGAGAAGCGCACCAGGACCGTGTCCGGGCTCTCGTGGTCCACGAGTACCTCGGCGGTGTGCGCGCCGAAGCCCGGGGAGGTCTCGCCGGGCATGTGGACGTCCTCGTCGGTGAAGCCGACTCTCACGCAGAGGTCGGTCGTGTCGCCCGCGCAGAGGTCCGTGCGCCGGGGCACGCCCGGGTAGGTGCGGTCGAGCCAGCCGGAGAGATCGGCGCGCGGGAGGCGGAACTCGGCCGCGTAGCGGGTGTCCAGCCAACTCTCGACGGTGCAGTCCGTGTCGTACGCGCGCTCCGGCAGCCGTGCCCCGCCGAACGCGAGCGCTTCGGCGCACGGTGCCTGCTTGGGCCCGCCGCCGCGTGGATAGTCGGAAGGGGAGGCCGCGGCGGTCACCACCTCCGCGACCAGCCAGACCGACAGCAGTGCGGGGAGCGCCCCGACCGCCGCCACCGGCCCCCATCGGACGCGTCCCCGTGCCATACCGTCTCCCCGCTGTTCACCGGCTCCGCGCCGACCGGCCGGATCATGTCAGCCGAAGGCTGACAGGCCGCGTCGGGGCTTGCCACCCCCCGCCCCGCATGGGGGAGGATGGCGGGATCCGTACGAAGGGAAATTCACGGTGAGCATCGACCCGTCCTCGATTCCGAACTTCGGGGGCCAGCCCCAGCCGCAGCCCCAAGGACCGGCGGGCCCCGTCGTCCCGAATCAGGACCTTGTGAAGCAGCTCCTGGACCAGATGGAGCTGAAGTACGTCGTCGACGAAGAAGGCGACCTCGCGGCGCCGTGGGAGCAGTTCCGTACGTACTTCATGTTCCGCGGTGAGGGCGACCAGCAGGTCTTCTCGGTGCGGACGTTCTACGACCGCCCGCACGACATCGAGGAGAAGGCGCGACTGCTGGAGTCGATCGACGACTGGAACCGCCGCACCCTGTGGCCGAAGGTCTACACGCACACCCACGACGACGGCACCGTCCGCCTCATCGGCGAGGCGCAGATGCTGATCGGTCCCGGGGTCAACCTGGAGTTCTTCGTGTCGTCGACGGTCAGCTGGGTGCGCGCGGCGATCGAGTTCGACAAGTGGCTGATCGAGCAGCTCGGCCTGGAGCAGGAGATCGACGACGCGGACAAGCCGGAGGACGAGGAGTAATCCCCTCGCCCGTCCACAGCCTGTGGATACGGCGGCTCAGCCCGCGAGGGACGTGAGCCGCCGTACCGCCTCCTCCAGCACCGCCGTCCGCTTGCAGAAGGCGAACCGGACGAACGGCGCGCCCTCGTCGCGGTGGTCGTAGAAGACCGCGTTGGGGATGGCCACCACCCCCGCCCGCTCGGGCAGCGCGCGGCAGAAGGCGAAGCCGTCCCGCTCGCCGAGGGGCCGGACGTCGGTGGTGACGAAGTACGTGCCGGTGGTGCGGAAGACGCCGAAGCCCGCCTTCGCCAGTCCCGCCGCAAGCAGATCCCGCTTGGCGCGCATGTCGGCGCGGAAGGCGTCGAAGTACGACTCGGGCAGCGCCAGCGCCTCGGCCACCGCGTACTGGAACGGCCCCGACGCCACGTACGTCAGGTACTGCTTCGCCGACCGGACGGCCGTGACCAGCCCGGCCGGCGCGGTGATCCAGCCGACTTTCCAGCCGGTGAACGAGAAGCTCTTGCCCGCCGACCCGATCGTCACCGTCCGCTCCCGCATCCCGGGGAACGTCGCCAGCGGCACGTGCTCGGCGTCGTCGAACACCAGGTGCTCGTACACCTCGTCGGTCACCACGAGCAGGTCCCGCTCCACCGCCAGCTCCGCGATCGCGGCCAGCTCGGCTCGGGTGAGCACGGTGCCGGTCGGGTTGTGCGGGGTGTTGACCAGCAGCAGCCGGGTGCGGTCGGTGACCGCGGCGCGCAGCTCGTCCAGATCGAGCCGGAACGTGTCGCCGTCCGGCCGCAGTGTCACGGGCACCCGCCGCCCGCCCGCCATCGCGATGCAGGCCGCGTACGAGTCGTAGTACGGCTCCAGCGCGATCACCTCGTCACCGGGCTCCAGCAGGGCCAGCAGGGAGGCGGCGATCGCCTCGGTCGCGCCCACCGTGACCAGCACCTCGGTGTCCGGGTCGAAGGCCAGGCCGTAGCGGCGCTCCTGGTGCGCGGCGATCGCGGCGCGCAGCTCGGGGACGCCGGGGCCCGGCGGGTACTGGTTGCCGCGTCCGTCGCGCAGCGCCCGTACGGCCGCCTCGCGGATCTCCTCGGGGCCGTCCGTGTCGGGGAAGCCCTGGCCCAGGTTGATCGCTCCGGTCCGCACGGCCAGCGCGGACATCTCGGCGAAGATCGTCGTGCCGAACTCGGCGAGGCTGCGGTTGAGGAAGGGGCGCGCGGTGGAGGTCATGGCGGCCATCCTGCGCCGAAGCCGAGGCCTTCCTCAACCGGGCCTCGCAGACCGGATCCCCTGGCCGGATCCCCTGGCCGGTTCCGTCGGCCGTTTCCCTTGACCGGTTCCCTTGACCGGTTCCCCTGATCGGCTGCCCCGGTGTGCCGGTCGGCGGGCGCGGGTCTTCGATGGGCCTATGTCCCGACACGATCGCGTTCGCTTCCGCTCCGTTCGCGCCGCCGCGGTCGCGGCCGCGGGACTGGTGGCGGCCCTGGCCGCCGGCTGCACCGGGTCCGACACCGACACCGCCGCCGTCGCGCGGGCGGCCGCCGCCACGTCGCCGTTGCCCACCGTCCCGCCGGCCCAGCCGCCGTCGCAGATCACCCGGGCGGAGGTCGAGACCGCGGTCGGCCGGCTGGACGGCGTCGTACGGGATCTCATGCGCCGCACCGGGGTGCCCGGTGTCGCCGTGGGCGTGGTCCACGACGACGAGGTGGTGTACGCGAAGGGGTTCGGCGTGCGCGAGGCGGGCACGGAGGACCGGGTGGGCGCGGACACCGTCTTCCAGCTCGCCTCGGTCTCCAAGCCGCTCGCGTCCACGGTGGTCGCCGCGGCCGTGGGGGAGAAGACCGTCGGCTGGGACGACCCGGTCGTCGAGCACGACCCCGGCTTCGCCCTGAAGGACCCGTGGGTCAGCCGCCGTGTCACGCTGGCCGACCTGTTCTCGCACCGCAGTGGACTGCCCGACCACGCCGGAGACCTCCTGGAGGACCTCGGCTACGACCGCTCGTACATCCTGGGCCACCTGCGGTACGAGCCGTCGGCGCCCTTCCGCGCCGACTACGCGTACACCAACTTCGGGCTGACCGAGGCCGGCGTCGCCACCGCGCGGGCGGCCGGGACCAGCTGGGAGGAGCTGTCCGCCGAGAAGCTGTACCGGCCGCTGGGCATGGACTCCACCAGCTCTTCCTTCGCCGACTACGAGAAGGCGCGCGACAAGGCCGCCCTGCACGTGCGCAGCGGGGACACCTGGCGCGCCGTCCATGTGCGGGACGCGGACGCCCAGAGCCCGGCGGGCGGGGCCAGTTCCACGGTCCGGGACATGACGAAGTGGATGCGCCTGCAACTGGGCGGGGGCACCTTCGAGGGGCGGCGGGTCGTCGACGCCGACGCGCTGGCACAGACCCATCTGCCGCACATGCTCTCCGAGCCGCCGCACGCGCCCACGGGCCGGTCCGGGTTCTACGGGCTCGGCTGGAACGTGGGCTACGACGACCAGGGGAGGCTGAAGCTCGGCCACTCCGGCGGGTTCGCGCTGGGGGCGGCCACCCACGTCGCCCTGCTGCCCTCGGAGAAGCTGGGCATCGTCGCCCTGACCAACGGCCAACCCGTCGGCCTGCCCGAGGCGATCACCTCCACGTTCCTCGACACCGCGCAGACGGGCGGGCCCACCGTCGACTGGCTGGCCTTCCTCGGCCCGCTCATCGAGCAGAGCCTGACGGCGGGCCGCTCACCGGTCGACTACGCCAAGCCCCCCGCCGCACCCGCCCCCGCCGAGGCGGCCGACGCCTACACCGGCACGTACGCCAACGACTACTACGGCCCGATGACCGTCAGCGCCCGGGACGGCGACCTCACCATGCGACTCGGGCCCGCGAAGCGGGAGTTCCCCCTGCGCCACTACGACGGCGACACCTTCAGCTACCGCACCACCGGCGAGAACGCCGTCGGCCTCTCCGGCGTGACCTTCACCGTCGCCGCCGACGGCCGCGCGGAAAAGGTCCGCGTCGAAAACCTCGACACCACCGGCCTCGGCACCTTCACCAGGACCGACTGACCAACCGGTCACGGCCGTACCGCGCCGGACGGCCACCACTCAGCCCGCGAGGCCGGCGTCCGTCCGGCCGTCCTCCGCCCGAAGCTCTGGAGTTGCTCAACTCAGCTTTGGCCGTCGTGCGGGGCGGGCATCCCCCGGGCACGCACGACACGAGGCGCCCACGGGGGGCCGCTTCGGGGGAAGAAAGGAGGGTGGCGCCATGGTCATCGGCATCATCCTGGCGGTCGTGGCCGTAGTCATCGCGGCGGGTGTGCTGGCGAGCCGGAGTGCCCGGCGGGCGCCCGCGCGGGGGCCGGTGCGGTCGGGGGGCCGCGCCGGGTCGGGCGGCAGCACGCACGGCAGCAGCAGCGCGGACAGCAGCTGGTGGGTGGTCGGCGCGGCGGGCGTGGGGGACAGCGGTTCGTCGTCCTCGGACTCGTCGTCGTCGGACTCGGGGTCCGGGTCCTCGGGGCACAGCTCGGGCGGGCACTCCTGCGGGAGCGGCTCGTCGTCGTCCTGCGGAGGCGGGTCCTCCTGCGGGGGCGGCGGAGGATGCGGGGGAGGCAGCTGACACGGGGCAGCCGAGCTCCGCGGGGGGAACCGCATCCCCAGGGCGCCCGCCGGCGACGACCGGCGGGCGCCCGCCTGTTCGCGCCCCGCTCCGGCGCGCGCCGTCGACGCGGAGGCGTACGCCCTGGTTGAACAGTTGAGCTGGGGAGCCCTCTGAGGGATGGAAATCCTACGAAGTTGGGTAAAACCGCTGTGGCGGTGCCACTGTTCATGGTTCCCTCTCATCACCAACGCAGCCCCTCGGACGTCCTGGCGGACACCCTTCCTGGCTGGGCTGACCGGGCCGATCTCCCGGCGTCGATCTCTCTTTGCGTGCTAGCGGAGCCGATCCATGCTCACGACCCTGAACACCTCCTACACCGACACGCGCGCGGCCGACCTCGCCTGGGCCCTGGGCCGTGAACCCCTGCCCGCCCTCGCCACGCTCGACCTCGAACTGGCCGGTGCCAAGCTCCAGTTGCGCCTGCTCGGCGCCTCCCACCAGGTGCTCGTGGAGGAGGAGCGGGGCACCTGTTCGGAGACGGTGGCGTGCATCCCCGGCAGCAGCACACCCCTGCCGCTCGGCGTCGCCAAGCGGGTCGGCGACTGGGAGTACGAGTTCGCCGCCCGCGTCGAGGTGCTGTCACCGGGCTCCTTCGCCGGCCGCGCCCAGGAACTCCTCGCCCTCGTCTCCGACCACCCCAACGGCCTCGCCGGTGTCTTCCCCGGCAGCCCGCACGCCTTCACCGCCATGCTGGCGCAGCGCCACGAGGGCCAGGTGCACTGGCGCACGTGGCACGCCTATCCCCAGGACGGGCAGCTGGTGGCGACGCGCACCCGGGTCGGCAACCGGGTGCCGGTGAAGGCCTGACACGGTTCAAACCCGCGGTGCGCCGTCCGCCCGCAGATCCACACGTGTGGGTGACGAAGCGCGCCACACCCGTGACGTAACGTCGCAGTCGTGATCGATCCGCACGCGCCGGCGCGGCCCGGCGCCCCGCCGTCCCGGCGCGGTCCCGCGCGGCTGCCCGTCCGTCCGGGAACCGGGCGGTGCCTGGTCCTCGCGGGCGTGTTCGTCTGCGCGGCCTGCGGACTCGTGTACGAACTCGAACTGCTGGCTCTCGCGGCGTACTTGACGGGCGACTCGGTCACCCAGACGTCCGTCGTGCTGTCCGTCATGGTCTTCGCGATGGGCATCGGCTCCCTGGTCGCGAAGCGGCTGCGCCGCCGCGCCGCCGTCGGCTTCGGCGCCATCGAGGCGACGCTCGCCCTGGTCGGCGGCTGCAGCGCGATGGCCCTGTACGCCGTCTTCGCGTGGGCCGGCGACTGGGACGGACTGTGGGGCGGCGCGCCCCGGGCGCTGATGGTCGCCTTCTCGCTCACCATCGGCCTGCTGATCGGCGCCGAGATCCCGCTGCTGATGGAACTCATCCAGCGCGTCCGCCGCCAGGACGCGGGCCGCGCGGTGGCCGACCTGTTCGCCGCGGACTACGTCGGCGCGCTGGTCGGCGGCCTCGCCTTCCCCTTCCTCCTGCTGCCGCTGATGGGCCAGTTGACGGGCGCGCTGCTCACCGGCGCGGTCAACGTCGCGGCAGGCGGCGCCCTGGTGCTCGGCCTGTTCGGCCGCGACCTCACCCGCCGCGCCCGGCTGGCGCTGCTGGCCGTCAACGTCACCGTGCTCGGCGTGCTCGGCGGGGCCGCCGTCCTCGTCGACGACTTCGAACGCGCCGCGCGGACCGCCGTGTACGGGGCGGACGTCCGGGTCGCGCTGCGCACCGACGTCCAGGAGGTCGTCCTCACCGGCGGCACCCGCGGCCGCCCCCTGGACCTGTTCCTCGACGGCCGGCTGCGGGTCAGCGCCCGCGACGGACACCGCTACCACGAGGCGCTGGTCCACCCCGCGATGAACGGCCCGCACGCGCGCGTGCTGATCCTCGGCGGCGGCGACGGGCTGGCCGCGCGGGAGGTGCTGCGCTTCGCGGGAGTGCGGCGGGTGCGCGTGGTGGAACGCGACGCCCAGCTGGTGCGGCTCGCGCGGACGGACCCGGCACTGTCCGCGCTCAACGGCCACGCCTACGACGACCCGCGCGTGCGGGTCACCACGGCGGACGCCTTCCGCTGGCTGCGCGGGGCGCCGCACGCCGCGTACGACGTGGTCGTCGCCGACCTGCCCGGCCCGCGCCTCGCGGCCGGCCCCCAGCTGTACTCGCAGGAGTTCTACGGCCTGGCCCGCCGCGCCCTCGCCCCGGACGGCCGGCTGGTGGTCCACACGGGCCCGGCGACCGTCCGCCCCCGCGTCTACTGGACCGTCGACAGCACCCTGCACGCCGCCGGCCTGCACACCACCCCCTACCTCGACACCCGCGACCGCGGCCTCATCCTCGCCGCGCCTGGCGCCCGCCCGCCGCTGCGCCTGGACGGCCGCCCCGGCGCGCCGCGCCCCCGCACCCTCACCCCCGCCCGGCTGACCGCCGGGCGCGCCTCGGCGGCGGCCACCCGGGTGCCGGGGCTGCCACCGTCGACGCTGATGCACCCGCGCTACCGGCACTGACCTGATGCACCCGCGCTACCGGCACTGACCGGCGTACGCGCGCGTGCGGCGGCCCGCCCCGCCTCCCCCAGGAGCGGAACGGGCCGCCGTCGCACCCCCGTGGGCGGTGGCTCAGACGACGTTCAGCGTCTTGTAGTGGGCGACCTTCCAGCCCTTGGCGTCGTTGACCTTCAGCAGGTACTTGCCGCCGATGCGCTTGAAGGTGACCTTGTGCTTCCCGCCCCAGTTCGTCCTTCACGCCGTTGGTCCCCGAGACGAAGCCCTGGGACGAGCTGGCGGCGGCCGGCCCGGCCGCGGTGAGGCCGTCGCCGCCCGCGATGGCGGCGGCGACGGTGAGGGTCACGGCCCTGGTGCGCAGGGGCTGGTGACACCGGGCGGGCCGGGCGCCGCGGGCGGGTGACGCGGGGGTGACGGGCGGCTGCCGGGCGGGTTGTGTCCGGGCCGTCACTGGGTAGGCTCCGACGACATGGAGCACGAGGTGTTCGTACCGGTACCGGCCGACCGGCTCAAGGCGGCGCTCACGGACCCCGCGCGGGTCGCCCGGGCGGTCCCCGGGCTCCAGCAGGAGGCGGGCGCCGAGCCCGTCGCGGGGCGGCTGAAACTCCGGGCGGGCGGCACCACCATCACCTACCGGGGCACGGCCGAGGTCTCCGCGCGCGACGACGGGGCGCACACCCTCGTCGGCGAGGGCACCGAGACCCGCGGCACCGGCACCGTCAAGCTCTCCCTGACCCTGCGTCTGCGCCCCGAGGACGAGGGCACCACCGTCGTCTTCGAGGGCACGGCCTCGGCGGACGGCCGGATCACCGAGCTGCCCCAGGACGCGGTGCGCTCCGCGGCGACCCGGCTGCTGAACCGTTTCGCGGAGAACCTGGGGGACGAGGCGGACGACGAGCCCGCGGCCACCGGCGGCGAGGAGGCCCCGCCGGCCGGCGGCGAGGAGGCCCCGCGGACCGCGCCCGCGCCCGACGACGTGACCCGGGCCGAGGCCAAGGCCTCCCTCTTCGACACCGAGGTCCCGCCGCCCTCCCTCGCCCCGGACACCGACGACGCGGGCGAGTCCGATGCCTCGTGGGACTCCTCGCAGCCGCCCGCCGAGGCCGCGCACGCCCGGCGCACGATGATCGGCCGCAGCGCGGAGGAGGTCGACCACGCCCCGCCGCGCGGCCGGTACGCCCCCGTGCCCACCCCGCAGACGGTGGCCCGCTCCGGCGTCCTGCGCTGGGCGGCCCCCGCCGCGGCCCTGGCCGTCGCCTCGGCGATCGTCGTGGGCAGGGCCCTGCGCAGACGCCGCTAGGGGGTGCCCGCCCGCTAGGGGGTGCCCCGGCCCGTGTCCGAAAGGCGGGTACGCCCTCTTGATCAGCCCAGTAGGGTCGTCTCGTGAGTAACGAAGACATCACGCTGACCGCGGGAGACGCGGAGGTGACCCTCGCACCCGGCAACGGCGGCCGGGTCGCGGGACTGCGGCTCGGCGGGACCGAGCTGCTGCGGCAGGGCGACCGTTTCGGCTGCTTCCCGATGGTGCCCTGGTGCGGCCGGATCCGCGACGGCCGGTTCCGGGACGGCGCGGAGGAGCGCCAGTTGCCGCTGAACGCTCCCCCGCACGCCATCCACGGCACCGCCCGCGACGCCGCGTGGAACGTGGCCCGCGCCACCGCGGACGAGGCGGTCCTCACGTACGACCTGACCGACCCCTGGCCCTACCCCGGCCGGGTCACCCAGGTGTTCGCCCTGACCCCGGACGCCCTGACGCTGACGATGGCCGTCGAGACGTACGCGTCGTCCTTCCCGGCGCAGGTGGGCTGGCACCCGTGGTTCCACCGCACCCTCGCCGGCGCCGACGTGGAGATCGACTTCTCCCCGGCCTGGCAGGAGGAGCGCGGCGAGGACCACCTGCCCACCGGCAACCGGATCGACCCGAAGCCGGGCCCGTGGGACGACTGCTTCGGGATGCCCGACGGTGTGGACGTCACCCTGACCTGGCCCGGTGTGCTGCGGCTGAAGGTCACCAGCCGCGAGCAGTGGGTCGTCGTCTACGACGAGCAGGAGGCCGCCGTGTGCGTGGAGCCGCAGACCGGCCCGCCCAACGGCCTGAACACCGCGCCGCGCCTGGTCACGCCGCTGGAGCCGCTGGAGGCCACCACGACCTGGAGCTGGACGCGCCTCTAAGCTGTTCGGCATGACGGACGTCAACGAAGCAACGCCGCCCGGCGCGCGCGCGGCGCTGCTGCAGCAGATCAAGGACAAGGCCGTGGTGCACGGCAAGGTGACCCTCTCCTCGGGTCTCGAGGCCGACTACTACGTCGACCTGCGCCGCATCACCCTGGACGGCGAGGCCGCCCCGCTGGTCGGCCAGGTGCTGCTGGACCTGACCGCGGACCTGGAGTTCGACGCGGTCGGCGGCCTGACCATGGGCGCCGACCCGGTCGCCGCCGCCATGCTGCACGCCGCCGCCGCGCGCGGGCAGCGGCTGGACGCGTTCGTCGTCCGCAAGGCCGCCAAGGCACACGGCCTCCAGCGCCGTGTCGAGGGCCCGGACATCGCCGGCCGCCGGGTGCTGGTGGTCGAGGACACCTCCACCACCGGCGGCTCCCCGCTGACCGCGGTGGAGGCGGTGCGCGAGGCGGGCGCCGAGGTCGTCGCCGTCGCGACCATCGTCGACCGGGCGACCGGCGCCGCGGAGAAGATCCAGGAGGGCGCGGGGGTGCCCTACCTGTACGCCTTCTCCAAGGACGAGCTGGGCCTCGACTGACCTCGCGGCCTTCTGGGCCGCCCACGGCTCGGACGGCCCCATGGACCTTCCGGCCGAGTCTGGAAAGATGGGGCCGACGATGACGTCGCCCCCATGGTCTAGGTCAGGGCCGTAAACGCACCACACGCCCACCCGCACATACAAGGAGCGGACAGATGCCCATCGCAACCCCCGAGGTCTACAACGAGATGCTCGACCGGGCGAAGGCAGGCAAGTTCGCCTACCCGGCCATCAACGTCACCTCGTCGCAGACCCTGCACGCGGCGCTGCGCGGCTTCGCCGAGGCCGAGAGCGACGGCATCATCCAGATCTCGACGGGCGGCGCCGAGTTCCTGGGCGGCCAGCACAACAAGGACATGGTCACCGGCGCGGTCGCCCTGGCCGAGTTCGCGCACATCGTCGCCAAGAAGTACGACGTGACGATCGCCCTGCACACCGACCACTGCCCGAAGGACAAGCTCGACGGGTACGTCCGCCCGCTGCTGGCGATCTCCGAGGAGCGCGTCGCGCGCGGCGAGAACCCGCTGTTCCAGTCCCACATGTGGGACGGCTCCGCGGAGACCCTGGCCGACAACCTGGCCATCGGCCAGGAGCTGCTGGCCCGCGCCCAGGCCGCCAGGATCATCCTCGAGGTGGAGATCACCCCCACCGGCGGTGAGGAGGACGGCGTCACCCACGAGATCAACGACGAGCTGTACACCACCGTCGACGACGCGATCCGCACCGCCGAGGCCCTGGGCCTGGGCGAGAAGGGCCGCTACCTGCTGGCCGCGTCCTTCGGCAACGTCCACGGCGTGTACAAGCCGGGCAACGTCGTGCTCCGCCCCGAGCTGCTGAAGGAGCTGAACGAGGGCGTCGCCGCCAAGTTCGGCAAGGCCTCCCCGTTCGACTTCGTCTTCCACGGCGGTTCCGGCTCCACCATCGAGGAGATCCACACCGCGCTGGAGAACGGCGTCGTGAAGATGAACATCGACACGGACACCCAGTACGCCTTCACGCGTCCGGTCGCCGACCACATGTTCAAGAACTACGACGGCGTCCTCAAGGTCGACGGCGAGGTCGGCTCCAAGAAGACCTACGACCCGCGCACCTGGGGCAAGCTGGCCGAGGCGGGCATGGCCCAGCGGGTCGTCGAGGCCTGCCAGAGCCTGCGGTCGGCCGGTACGAAGCTGAAGTGAGCCCGGCGGCGCCGACCGGTCACCCCGGCGGCGCCGAGCCGTCACTCCCTGCGGCGCTGAGCCGTACGCGTCGAGCCCGGTGCCCCGGCACCGGGCTCGCTGTATACCTGGGAACATGCCCGACGTCCGGCTGGCCTCCCCCCAGGGCAGGTGGCTTCTGCTCGCCACGGTCCTCGGCTCCGCCATGGTCCTGCTGGACTCCACGGTCGTGGGCGTCGCCCTGCCCCGCATCGGCCGCGACCTGGACGCCGACCTGGCGGTGCTCCAGTGGACGGTCAACGCGTACCTCCTGACCCTGGCCGGGCTGATCCTGCTCGGCGGGGCGCTCGGCGACCGCTACGGCCGCCGCAGGGTCTTCGTCCTCGGCGTGGTGTGGTTCGCCGTCGCCTCCCTGCTGTGCGGGCTCGCCCCGAACGCGGGCGTACTGGTCGCCGCCCGCGCCCTCCAGGGCGTCGGCGGCGCCCTGCTCACCCCCGGGTCGCTGGCGCTGATCCAGGCCTCCTTCCACCCCGACGACCGGGGCCGGGCGGTCGGCCTGTGGTCCGGGTTCGGCGGCATCGGCGCGGCCGTCGGACCGTTCCTGGGCGGCTGGCTGGTGGACGGGCCCGGCTGGCGCTGGGTGTTCCTGATCAACGTCCCGCCGGCCCTGCTGTGCGTGCTGGTCGCCCTGCGTCACGTACCCGAGTCCGCGGACCCGGGCGCGCGCGGCCGCTTCGACGTCCTCGGCGCCGCGCTGGGCGCGCTGGCGCTGGCACTGCTGACGTACGCCCTGATCGAGGCGCACGCGGGCGCCCTGACCGTGGTCGTCACGGCGGGCGCGGGCCTGCTCGCCGCCGTCGCGTTCGTCGGCGTCGAGCGGCGGCGGCCGGACCCGATGATGCCGCCCGACATCTTCGCCTCCCGCCAGTTCACCGCGGTCAACCTGATCACCCTGTGCGTGTACGCGGCCTTCGGCGGCTTCTTCTTCCTCGCCGTCCTCCAGCTCCAGGTCGTCTCCGGTTACTCGGCGCTCGGCGCGGGCACCGCCCTGCTGCCGGCCACGGCCCTGATGCTGCTGTTCTCCGCCCGCGCCGGCGAGCTGGGCGAGAAGACCGGTCCCCGCCTGCCGCTGACCGTGGGGCCGCTGCTGTGCGCGGCGGGCATGCTGCTGATGCTGCGGGTCGGGCCGGAGGCGTCGTACGCCGCGGACGTGCTGCCCGCGTTGCTGGTGCTCGGCCTCGGCATGGTCACCCTCGTCGCCCCGCTGACCGCGACCGTCCTCGGCTCCGTCGACACCGCGCGGGCGGGTCTGGCCAGCGGCATCAACAACGCCGCCGCGCGGGCGGCGGGCCTGGTCGCGGTCGCCGCGCTGCCGCTGCTCGCCGGGATGGGGCCGGAGGCGTACCGCTCGCCGGCCGCCTTCGACGACGCGTTCGGCCGGGCCATGCTGTGGTGCGCGGGCGTGCTCGCCGTGGGCGCGGCCCTGGCCTGGGCGACCGTACGCCGGCCCGCGCCGGACTGCCGCCACCCGCAGTGCCGTACCCACTGCGGGGTGCAGGCGCCGCCGCTGGAGGGCGACCCGTCGGCCGCGTCCGGAGGGCCACCGGCCGATGACACCCCCCAGTGACAGACTGAACCCATGACGATTCACGAGAACCTGCTCGGGGGCCCGCCCCCGACCCACCTCCCCGACGACCCGGAGCCGCGCGAGCTGCTGGCCGGCGGCACCCCCGCCGCGGAGGTCGCCGCGAAGTACCCGACCTCGTCGCTGGCCTGGGCCCGCCTGGCCGACGAGGCGTTCGAGCGGGGCAGCACGGTGGAGTCGTACGCCTACGCCCGTACCGGCTACCACCGCGGCCTGGACGCGCTGCGCCGCAACGGCTGGAAGGGCCACGGCCCGGTGCCGTGGGAGCACGAGCCGAACCGCGGCTTCCTGCGCGCCCTGCACGCCCTCGCCCGCGCCGCGCAGGCGATCGGCGAGCAGGAGGAGTACGAGCGCTGCTCGCAGTTCCTGAAGGACTCCTCGCCGACGGCGGCGCAGACGCTGGGCTGAGTCCTGCCCGCCGGTGAGGCCCGTCCGGCCAGGTGTGACCGGGCGGGCCTTGCGATGTTGCCGGGCATTGCGCAGGATGCGGGGTGGGGACCGGGGCCCCCGTGCCGGTAACGGCAGGGGCGGACCGCTACCCGGAGCACAACAGGAGACAGCGATGTCCCACGAGGCTCAGCACATCCACGAGCCCGAGACCCCGCATCTCGACTTCCAGGGGACCACCCCGTACGAGGACTACGTCAAGGCCGACGTCCTCACCCATCTCCAGCACACCCTCTCCGACGATCCCGGCGAGATGGTCTTCCTGGTCACGACCCAGGTCATGGAGCTGTGGTTCACCTGCGTCGTCCACGAGTGGGAGACGGCCGCGAAGGCGCTGCGCGAGGACGACGTCCCGGTGGCGATCGCCGCGCTGAAACGATCCGTCCGCGAGCTGGAGGCGCTCAACGCGTCCTGGAAGCCGCTCGGCCAGCTCACGCCCGCGCAGTTCAACGCCTACCGCGGCGCCCTGGGCGAGGGCTCCGGATTCCAGTCCGCGATGTACCGGCGGCTGGAGTTCCTGCTCGGTGAGAAGTCCGCGTCCATGCTGGTCCCGCACCGGGGCGCGCCCCGCGTCCACGCGGAACTGGAGAAGGCGCTGCACGAGCCCAGCCTCTACGACGAGGTGCTGCGGCTGCTGGCCCGCCGCGGCCACGCCATCCCGGCGTCCGTCCTGCAGCGTGACGTGTCCCGGCGCTACGAGCCGTCGGAGGAGGTCGAACGGGCCTGGGCCGCCGTCTACTCCGGCGACGAGAGCGACGAACTCGCCCGCCTCGGCGAGGCGCTGACGGACGTGGCGGAACTGGTGTGGCGATGGCGCAACGACCACCTGGTCGCCACCCGCCGCGCCATGGGCGCCAAGCCCGGCACGGGCGGCTCGGCCGGTGTGGCCTGGCTGGAGAAGCGGGCGCGCAAGAACGTCTTCCCGGAGCTGTGGACGGCGAGGTCGTATGTCTGACCTCACGGCACGGGCCGAGAAACTGGACGCGGCCGACGAACTGGCCGGCAAACGCGCCGAGTTCGTCCTCGACGACGTCGTCTACCTGGACGGCAACTCGCTGGGCGCGCTGCCCGCCGTCGTCCCCGGACGGGTCGCCGACGTCGTCTCCCGCCAGTGGGGCGAACTGCGGATCCGCTCCTGGGAGGAGAGCGGCTGGTGGACCGCGCCCGAGCGGATCGGCGACCGGATCGCCCCGCTGCTCGGCGCGGCGCCCGGGCAGGTGGTGGTCGGCGACTCCACCAGCGTGAACATCTTCAAGGCGCTGGTCGCGGCCGTGCGCATGGCCGGGGACGGGCGGGACGAGATCCTCGTCGACGCGACGACCTTCCCCACCGACGGCTACATCGCCGCGTCCGCGGCCCGCCTGACGGGCCGCACGCTGCGCCCGGTGGCCCCGGCCGAGGTACCGGACGCGCTGGGCGACCGGACGGCCGCCGTGCTCCTCAACCACGTCGACTACCGCACCGGCCGGCTGCACGACCTGCCGGCGCTGACGGCCGCCGCGCACCGCGCGGGCGCCCTCGCCGTCTGGGACCTGTGCCACAGCGCGGGCGCCCTGCCGGTCGGCCTCGACGAGCACGGCGTCGACCTGGCGGTCGGCTGCACCTACAAGTACCTGAACGGCGGGCCGGGTTCACCCGCGTACCTCTACGTGCGCGCCGAGCACCAGGACCGCTTCGACTCCCCGCTGCCCGGCTGGAACTCCCACGCGGAGCCGTTCGGGATGCGCCCGGAGTACGAGCCCGCGCCGGGCGCCCTCCGCGGCCGGGTCGGCACGCCCGACATCCTCTCGCTGCTCGCGCTGGAGGCGGCCCTCGACGTCTGGGACGGGGTCTCCATCGAGGCGGTGCGGGCCAAGTCGCTGGCCCTCACGGACTTCTTCCTCGAGTGCGTGTCCGCGTACGTGCCGTCGGGCCGCGTCGAGTCCGTGACCCCCGTCCCGCACGCGGAGCGCGGCAGCCAGGTCGCGCTGCGCTGCGCGGACGCCGGTGAGGTCATGAAGCGCCTGATCGGGCGGGGCGTGGTCGGAGACTTCCGCGCCCCGGACGTCCTGCGGTTCGGCTTCACCCCGTTGTACGTGGGGTTCGCGGACGTGGAGCGGGCGGCGCGGGTGCTGGGGGAGGTGCTGGCCTAGGGCCCGGGAGGGCCGGTCACGTACACCCCCGCCACGGCGGCGGCGTGGGCGGCGCGCGCGGCGCGCTCCGCGGCGGGGGCGTCGGGGACGGTTCCGGAGGTCAGCAACCCGTAGTACAGGGGGGCGGACACGGCCCGTACGACCGCCCGGGGGTCCGTGCCCGCGGGCAACTCGCCGCGGGCCACCCCCTGTTCCACACAGGGGGCCCACTCGTCCACCCGGACCTCGTAGAACCGGCGCAGCGCCGCCGCCGTCCGCTCGTCGCAGGTCGCCGCGGCGATCACCGCACGGAACAGCGCCCCTTGCCGGGGGTCGGCCAGGGTGCGCTGCACCAGCGAGGCGTTGGCCCGCAGGTCCCCGAGCACCGAGCCGGTCTCCTCCCGGGGCGACGACTGCTCGGCCATGTCCACGAGCAGGTCGGCGACGAGCCCCGTGACCGATCCCCACCGCCGGTAGACGGTCGTCTTGCCGACCTCCGCCCGCCGTGCCACGTCCGCGAGATCGAGCCGGTCGAAGCCCTGCTCCGCGAGCACGTCTCCCGCGGCCCGCAGCACCGCGGCGCGGACTCGGGCGGTCCGTCCTCCGGGACGTACGGTGCCGGGTTCGGCGGACATGGCGGCCTCCTCGGTGCACGCGGGGACCCCTGAGGGTCGTCCCTTCGTCGTCCCTGTGTCGTCCCTTCAGGGTAACGAAACAGCAGAACCGTTTATCCCTCACCGAGCGTGACATCCCCATGTCCCCGCACGTCACCCGCCTGATACCGTCCCGGCCAACGGCCTGATACCCACCCGGTCCGCCAAAAAGGTTTCATCGCTGAGAGGTTGGAGCATGACGGACGACGTCGCAGCAGCACGGGCCGCCGCCGAGGAGGAGTCCGCCTTCTCGCATCCGCCCGTCGCCCCCGACGCCACCGCCGCGTACGGGGACCATCCCGACCAGGTGATCGACTTCTACGCCCCGCGCGGCACCGAGCCCGCCGGCCCCACGTCCCTCGCGCCGCTGGTCGTCGTCCTGCACGGGGGCGCCTGGCGGGCCCCGTACGACCGCCGTCACATCAGCCCGTTCGCCGGCTTCCTGGCCCGCAGGGGTTTCGCGGTGGCGAGTGTGGAGTACCGGCGCGGGGCGCCGGAGGGAGCCGCGGGCGGGGTGCGGGGGAGCGGTGCGGCGGGCGGTACGCAGGGGGGCGGTGCAGCGGGCGGGACGCAGGAGGGCGGTGCCGGCGGGCCGCATGTCGCCGGGCGCTGGCCGGACACCTTCGACGACGTGGCCGCCGCGCTCGACGCCCTGCCCGCGCTGGTGCGCCCGGCCGTGCCGCAGGCCGATCCCGGCCGTACGGTGCTCACCGGGCACTCGGCCGGCGGCCACCTCGCGCTGTGGGCCGCCGCCCGGCACCTGCTGCCCGCCGACGCGCCCTGGCGCACCGACGGACCCGCCCCGCTGCGCGGGGTCGTCGCCCTCGCCCCGATCGCCGACCTCGCGGTCGCGGACAAGCTCGACGTGTGCGGCGGCGCGGTGCGTCAACTCCTGGGCGGACAGGACGCGTTCGCCGAACGGCAGCCGTACGCCGACCCGGCGCTGCTGCTGCCGACGGGCATCGCGACGACCCTGGTCCAGGGGCGCACCGACCGGGACGTGCCGCAGGCGGTCGCCGAGGCGTACGCGGACGCGGCGGCCAAGGCCGGGGAGGTCGTCGGGCTGACGCTGCTGGAGGACGTCGGCCACTTCCCGCTGATCGACCCAGCGGCGGACGCCTGCGCGGTGGTGGTGGAGGAGATCGCGCAGCTGGCGTGGTGAGGGGGAGACGCCGGGCGGGCCGGGCGGGCCGGCCGGGCGGGCGGGCCGGGCGTCCGGGCCGCGGCCCTCGTCATACCCGTAGTACCTGAGAGCTACGTCCGCGAAGAGCTCCGCGGCGGGACGCGGGCGACGGCCCGCGCTCCGTAACTTCCCTGGTGGGCCTGCCCGATGGACGGGCGGGCCGGAAGGGAAGCGACCATGGAGCCGACCGCCGTATCGGGCCGCGGCACCTCCGGCGGACACAGCGTCCCCGGCACTCCGGGCACGCACAGCGCCGCCGGTGCCCCCGTCACTCACGGTGCCCTCGGTGCTCCCGGCATGCACGGCGCCTCCGAGGCTTCCGGCGCCCGCAGCGGCCTTCGCACCGCCGGCGTCTCGTCGGCGCGTCGCGGTGGTGCGCGCCGCCGCCGTGCGCCGCGCCGCGTGCGCGCCCTGCTCGCCCTGCTCATCACCGCCTGTGTGGTGTTGCCGCTGTCCGCCGCCGCCCGTCCCTCGATCCCGGCCCCGGCCCCGGCCGTCCTCCCCCCGCTCACCGCGGCCACGCTGGACACGGCGTACGCGGCGAACCGCGCCAACGCCGCGCGGGCCGCCCGGATGGCCGCCGCGCACGGCGACCGGCACCGCGCGGACGCGGACCGCGCCCTGGCCGCCGCGTCCCGCCGGCTCCTCGCCTTCGACGGCCGCGGCAGCGGCCGGGTCGTCGAGGTCTTCGGCGACCTCGCCCGCGCGGAGCGCGTCGCCGTGCTGGTCCCCGGCTCCGACACCTCCCTCGACACCTACGGCCGCTTCCGCGCGACGGCGACCGCCCTGCACCACCGGCTCACCGCCGAGGACGGCCGCGCGGCGGGACGGGTCGCGGTGGTGGCCTGGCTCGGCTACGACACCCCCGGCACGGTCAGCACCGCCGTCCTCACCCCCGGCCGCGCCGACCAGGCCGCCCCCGTGCTGAACGAGTTCCTGCGCGGGCTGTACGCCGTAACGGGCCGTGACACCCGCGTCTCCCTGCTGTGCCACTCCTACGGCACGGTCGTCTGCGCCCGCGCCGCCGTCCGGGGCGGCCCGCCCGTCGCCGACATCGCCCTCCTCGGCAGCCCCGGCACCGGTGCCGCAGACGCCGCCGCGCTGCACACCCCCGCGCGGATCTGGGCGGCCCGCGGCGGCGACGACTGGGTCGCGCGAGTGCCCCACGCGGAGGCGGACCTGTTCGGCACGACCGTCGGCTTCGGCACCGACCCGGTGTCCCCGGCGTTCGGCGCCCGCGTCTTCGCCGCAGGCGACGGCGGCCACAGCGACTACTTCGACCCGGGCTCCGTCCCCCTGGCCAACCTCGCCCGGATCGTCCTCGGCCAGACCTCGGAGGTGACCCGTGCGTGACCTCATGCGTCCGCTCCTGCGGGGCGCCGCGCGGCTGGACGCGGCGACCCCCGCCACGCGGGACCGCGCGGTCGACGCGCTGCGCGCCCTCGCCATCCTCGGCGTCGTCCTCGGCCACTGGCTGGTGACCGCGCTCGTCGCCGACGGCGCCACCCTGCGCGCCGACAGCCCGCTCGGACACCTGCCCCTCCTGACACCGGTCTCCTGGGTCTTCCAGACCCTCGCCGTGTTCTTCCTGGCCGGCGGGCATGTGGCGACCCGGTCGCTGGCCGCGGCACAGGCCCGCGGGGAGACGTACGGACAGTGGCTGCGCGCCCGGCTCGCCCGGCTGTTCGCCCCGGTGACCGCCCTGCTCGCCCTGTGGGCGGTGGCCACGGCGGCGCTGCTGCTGACCGGCGCCGACCTCGCCACCGTGCGCACCCTGGTCAAGCTCGCCCTGTCCCCGCTGTGGTTCCTGCTGGTCTTCGCCGCGCTGACGGCGGCGACCCCGCTGCTCACCCGGGTGAACCCGCTGTGGCCGCTCGCCGTCGTCCTCCATGTGGACCTGGTGCGCTTCGGCCTCGGCGGCCCCTCCTGGCCGGGCTGGGCCAATCTGGCCGCGGGCTGGCTGGTGCCCTACACCCTCGGCGCGGCCTGGACCCGCGGCGAGCTGGAGCGCCGGCGCGCCGGCTGGATCCTGCTGGCCGGCGGGGCGGCGGTGACGGCGGCGCTGGTGGCCTGGGCGGGATACCCGGCGTCCATGGTCGGCGTGCCGGGCGCCGAGGTCTCCAACCTGAACCCGCCGACGCTGGCCGCCGTCACCTTCGGCGTGGCCCAGTGCGGGGCGGCCCTGCTGCTGCGCGCGCCGCTGCGCCGCGCGCTGCGCCGCCCGGTCGCCTGGGCGGCGGTGGTCCTGGTCAGCCTGTCCGCCATGACGGTCTTCCTGTGGCATCAGACGGCCCTGATGGCCACCACGGCCACCGGCCTGCTCGCCGGCCGGCTGCCCGGCCTGCACACGGTCCCCGACGGTATGGGCTGGGTCGCGGCCCGGCTGCTGTGGCTGCCGGTGTTCGCCCTCGCGCTGGGCGTGTGCTGGACGGCGTTCCGCGGCCGCGAGCGACGTCCGGACCGGCCGGCGCGGCACCCGTCCCGGGTCGTCCGCACCCACCGCGGCCCCGCCGACGCGGCGCCGAAGGAGGCCCGCCGTGCCTAGGGTTGAGCGAGTGACGGAAAAGGAGACGGACCGGGACCGGGACCGTGGCCGGGGACGGGACGCGGCGGTGCGTGGGTTGGGGGAGCGGGCGCGGTTCTGGCTGCGCGTGCTGCGCGGGCCGGGGGAGCGGGCGCGGGTCTGGCTGCGCGTGCTGCGCGACGACCTGTGCACCCTCGCGGCGGACCCGCTGCCCCCGTTCGTGTGGCTGCGCTGGCTGCCGCACGGCCTGGTGTGCCTGACCGCGGTCGCCCTCACGGTCGGCGATCTGGCGCAGCTGCAGGACCACGGCGCGCTGGGCTTCGGTTTCGCCCTGCCGATCGCCGCGGCGAAGGGCGGCGCGGTGGTGCTCGCGCTGTGGCGGCCGGTGCCCGCCTGGTGGCTGTCGACGGCGGCGTTCGTGGCCGGGGCCGTGGCGCTGCGGCAGCGGCAGCTGTCGGGGGCCGCCGACGAGTTCACCTGGCCGTGGACCTCCGCCGGGATCATCGCGGGCCTGCTCGTGCTGCTGCTGCTCGCGCTGCGGGTGCCCAGCCGGGTGTCCGCCGAGGCGCTGTTCGTCACACTGGCGCTGACCTGGGCGCTGCAAGGCCTGCTGGGCGCACCGGACTACCAGAGCACCGGCGTCCTCGCGATCGCCGTCTTCGCCGTCGCCGTCATCCTCGGCATGGCCCTGCGCGGCCGCCGCGAGGCCCGGGCCGAACTCGGCCGGCAGGCCACCATCACCGCCGAGGAACGCGCCCGCCGCACCCTGCTGGAGGAGCGCAACCGGATCGCGCGGGAGCTGCACGACGTGGTCGCCCACCACATGTCGGTGATCTCCATCCAGGCCCAGGTCGCCCCCCACCTGGTGGAGAACCCGCCGGAGGAGCTGAAGGAGAACCTGGCCGGCATCCGGCAGAACGCGCTGGAGGCGCTGACCGAACTGCGGCGCGTCCTCGGCGTGCTGCGCTCGGAGAACCCCGACGACCCCTACGGCCTCGGCGAGTCCGGGGCCGGCGCGGCGCCGGACGCCCCGCAGCCCACCCTGGACCGCCTGGACGCGCTGATCGAGAACACCAGGGCGGCCGGGCTGAAGGTGGCCGCCGAGGTGCGGGGCCGGCCGGAGTCGCCGTATCCGCCCGGCGTGGAGCTGTCGGCGTACCGGATCGTGCAGGAGGCGCTGAGCAACGCGCTGCGGCACGCGCCGGGTTCCCGCGTGCGCGTCGTGGTCGACCACATGCCGGAGGGTCTGCTCCTGGATGTGGTCAACGGCCGCCCGGAGCGCCCGGCCCCGCCCTCCCCGGGCGCCGGGCACGGGTTGCTCGGGATGCGGGAGCGCGCGGCGATGCTCGGCGGGCACGTCACCGCGTCGCCGACCCTGCACGGCGGATTCCAGGTCAACGCCTTCCTGCCCAGGGACGGCGCCATCGACGACTCCGACGAGGACCTGCGCGGCCTGCCGGAGGCGGAGTACATCTTTCCCGACCCACCGACAGAGCCACCGACAGCCCCACCGACCGACCCTCCGACAGCCCCACCGACAGGAGAAGAGACCCCATGACGAGCGGCACGATCCGTGTACTCATCGCCGACGACCAGCAGATGGTCCGGCAGGGCTTCACCGTGCTGCTCAACACCAAGCCCGACATCGAGGTGATCGGCCAGGCGGTGGACGGCCTGGACGCGGTCGCCAAGGTCGCCGAACTCGACCCGGACGTCGTGCTGATGGACATCCGCATGCCGGAGCTGGGCGGTATCGAGGCCACCCGCCGCGTCACCGCGTCCACCCAGCGCACCCGGGTGCTGGTGCTGACCACCTTCGACCTCGACGAGTACGTGTACGAGGCGCTGCGGGCCGGCGCCTCCGGGTTCCTGCTGAAGGACGCCTCCGCCGACCAGCTCGCCGAGGCGGTCCGGGTGGTCGCCGCGGGGGACGCGCTGCTCGCGCCCGGTGTCACCCGGCGGCTGATCACCGAGTTCTCCCGCCTGGGGGGCGCGCCGCGCGCCCCGCTGAAGGAACGCGTCGCGGATCTCACCGAGCGCGAGACGGAGGTCCTCGCCCTGATCGCGCGCGGCCTGTCCAACGCGGAGATCGCCCGTCAGCTGGTGGTCGCCGAGCAGACCGTGAAGACGCACGTGGGCCGCATCCTGGTGAAACTGGGGCTGCGCGACCGGACCCAGGCGGCGGTGTTCGCGTACGAGTCGGGGCTGGTGCGGCCGACGGGCTACTGAGCGGGGGCGACCCGTAGTACCTGAGACGGACGCCGAAGGACCCGTCTGCGTGGTGACGACGGTGACCCCCCGACCGGCCTAACGTTCCGAACGTGACCGAGACGCCCCAGACCCACCCGACGCACTCCGCGAGCCGCGCGGAACACGCGGCATCCACAGTCCCCCCGAGCCCCGCGGGTTCTGCCGGCTCCACGCATTCCGCCGGTTCCGCCGGCTCCCCGTACGCCGCCTACAAGCCGCGCAGCCCCGAGTACCGGCTGGCCGCCGACGCCCTGCGCGGCCTGCGGCAGGACCTGTTCCGCGACGCCTTCGCCTACCGCCCGCTGCCCCGCATGGCGGCGGACGGCCCGCTCACCCGGCGGCTGCGGGGCCGGCTCCGGGAGTACGTGTCGTGGACCCCGCACGCGGTGACTTGCGCCGCCAGCTTCTTCGCGCTGCTCCTGGCGTCCGTCGGCCGCGACGGCGGCAGCGCGGACCCGATCGTCGCGCTGTGCGCCCTCGCGCCGGTGCTGCTGACCATGGTCCGGCCGGTCGCCGCGTTCTGGGCGTCGATGGCCGCGACGCTGATATGCGGCGTGCTGGGCGGCTGGGGCGACTGGCCGTGGCCGCCCGGCGCCTTCCTCTCCCACCTGGTGGTGCTGACGGTCGTCGCGATCCGCACCCGGCCCCGCACGGCGGCCTGGATGTGGCTGCTGACCGGCGTGTACGGGTTCTTCGCCGAGAGCCTCTTCGGCTGGGGCCACTACAGCACCAACACCGCGCCGATGCTGGTCGTCTCCGCCATGGTCCTGCTCGTCGTCACCGTCTGGCACATCCGCCGGGAGGCCGAGCAGGAGGTCACCGCCCAGCAGACGGTGACCGCGCACGAGCGGTCCCGGCGCACGCTGCTGGAGGAGCGCACCACGATCGCCCGGGAGCTGCACGACGTGGTCGCCCACCACATGTCGGTCGTCGCCATCCAGGCCGAGGCCGCCCCCTACCGGGTGGAGAACCCGCCGCCGGAGCTGGAGCGCGCCTTCGCGACGATCCGGGAGAACGCCGTCGCGGCCCTCACCGAACTGCGCCGCGTCCTCGGCGTGGTCCGCGCCGAGGACTACGAGGCCCCGGACGCCCCGCAGCCCACCCTCGCCGACCTGGACGCGCTGCTCGCCAACGTGCGCGACGCCGGCCTGGACGTCGGCAAGACGGTGACCGGAGCGGTGCGCGAACTCCCGCAGGGCGTGGAGCTGTCGGCGTACCGGATCGTGCAGGAGGCGCTGAGCAACACCCTCAGACACGCGCCCGGCGCGAGCGCCCGCGTCGAGATCGGCTACGTCCTCGGCGGGCTGGGCCTGCGCGTGGTCAACACCGCCCCGCCCGCGCCGTCCCTGGTCAAGCCCTCACCGGGCGCCGGCCACGGCATCACCGGGATGCGCGAGCGCGTCTCGATGCTGGGCGGCGAGATGACGGCCGGCCCCACGGACGACGGCGGCTACGAGGTGACGGTGTTCCTGCCCGTCCCGACGGCGAGCGAGGACGACGCATGACCATCCGCGTCCTGGTCGCGGACGACCAGATGATGGTGCGCGAGGGCTTCTCGGTCCTGCTGAACGCGATGCCGGACATCGAGGTCGTCGGCGAGGCGGTGAACGGCCGGGAGGCGGTCGACCGGGTCCGGGAGCTGTCACCGGACGTCGTGCTGATGGACATCCGGATGCCGGAGCTGAACGGCATCGAGGCGACCCGGGAGATCGTCGCCGCGGACGGCACGGCGAAGGTGCTGGTGCTGACCACCTTCGACCTCGACGAGTACGTGTACCAGGCGCTGCGCGCGGGAGCCTCCGGGTTCCTGCTGAAGGACGCCTCGGCGCGGCAGCTCGCCGAGGGCGTGCGGGTGGTGGCGTCCGGGGAGGCGCTGCTCGCCCCGTCGGTCACCAAGCGGCTGATCACCGAGTTCTCCAAGCTGGCCGAGGGCCCGAAGGTGCTGCCGCAGGCGCAGCAGGCGTACGGCGACCTCACCGACCGCGAGACGGAGGTGCTGGTCCTCATCGCGCACGGCCTGTCGAACGCGGAGATCGCGCAGCGGCTGGTGGTCGCCGAGTCCACGATCAAGACGCATGTCAGCCGGGTCCTGGTGAAGCTGGGCCTGCGGGACCGCACCCAGGCGGCGGTGTTCGCCTACGAGGCGCGGCTGGTGACACCGGGCTGACCCGGCCGCGAGGGGCCTGGCCGCGAGGGGGCCTGGCCGCGAGGGACCCGGCCGCGAGGGACCCGGCCGCGCGAGCGCGAGGAGACCTGCGCGAGGGGGCGAGGGAACTGGGCATTGCGGCCCCTGGCCAGGGACGGGGCCGCCGGGCTAGCGTCCGGTCATGGCAGCCTTCGACCCGTGGGACCCGGCGTTCCTCGCCGACCCCTACCCCGCCTACGCCGAGTTGCGCGCCCGCGGCCGCGTGCACTACTACGAGCCCACGAACCAGTGGCTGGTCCCGCACCACGCGGACGTCTCGGCGCTGCTGCGGGACCGCCGGCTGGGGCGGACGTACCGGCACCGCTTCTCGCACGAGGAGTTCGGCCGCACCCCGCCCCCGCCGGAGCAGGAGCCGTTCCACACGCTCAACGACCACGGGATGCTGGACCTGGAGCCGCCGGACCACACCCGCATCCGGCGGCTGGTGTCGAAGGCGTTCACGCCCCGCACGGTGGAGCGGCTGAAGCCGTATGTGGAGGCGCTGGCCGGGGAGCTGGCCGACGGGCTGGTCCGGCGGGGCGGCGGTGATCTGCTGGCCGAGGTCGCCGAGCCGCTGCCGGTCGCGGTGATCGCCGAGATGCTGGGCGTCCCGGAGTCCGACCGGGCGCCACTGCGGCCGTGGTCGGCGGACATCTGCGGGATGTACGAGCTGAACCCGTCGCAGGAGACGGCGGCCAAGGCGGTGCGGGCGTCGGTGGAGTTCTCGGACTACCTCAGGGGGCTGATCGCCGAGCGCCGCAGGAAACCCGGCGACGATCTGATCTCGGGTCTGATCGCGGCGCACGACGAGGGCGACCGGCTCACCGAGCAGGAGATGATCTCGACCTGCGTGCTGCTGCTGAACGCGGGCCACGAGGCGACCGTGAACGCCACGGTCAACGGCTGGTGGGCGCTGCTGCGCCACCCGGACCAGCTCGCGGCGCTGCGCGCGGACCACTCCCTGGTCCCCACCGCGGTCGAGGAGCTGATGCGCTACGACACCCCGCTCCAGCTCTTCGAACGCTGGGTCCTCGACGAGATCGAGATCGACGGGACGGTGATCCCGCGGGGAGCGGAACTGGCCCTGCTGTTCGGCTCCGCCAACCACGATCCGGCGGTCTTCACAGAACCCGGCCGCCTCGACCTCACCCGCGCCGACAACCCGCACATCTCGTTCAGCGCCGGCATCCACTACTGCATCGGCGCCCCGCTGGCCCGTATCGAACTGGCCGCCTCCATGAGGGCACTGCTGGAACGCGCCCCGACCCTGACCCTGGCCTCGGAGCCGAAACGCAAGCCGAACTTCGTTATCCGGGGACTGGAGGGCCTGGAGGTGAAGATCGCCTAGGGGCGCGGCGCGGGCGTCCGCGCCCCCTGTGCGGGGCCCGGCCACTTCAAGAAGCGACCAGACCTCAGGAAGCGACCAGGCCTCAGGAAGCGACCAGACGTCAAGAAGTGACCAGATCCCGGCGCCGCAGTCCCGCCAGCCCGGCCGTCACCAGCACCGCCGCCAGCGCGGTGAGGAGGACCAGCGGTGTCCAGTCCGGCTCCCCGCCCGGCAGCTTCGGGAGATGGCCGAACGGGGAGAGGTCCAGCACCACCCGCGGTACGTCCAGCGCGGGCCCGATCCAGCCGAGCAGCAGCGCCGCCCCGGCGACCGCCCAGGCCGCCGTCGCCGCCCGGGGCAGCAGACCGTGCAGCAGGACCGCCACCCCGCCGATCACCCACACGGCGGGCACCTGCGCCAGGCACGCGCCCAGCACCGGCCCGACCCGCTCGCCGTGACCCAGGGCGAAGCCCAGCCCGGCCAGCAGCATGATCAGGACCGTACCGCCGAACGCGACGGCGAGATGGCCGGCGGCCCACCGGAGCCGCCCCACCGCGTTCGCCAGCACCGGCTCCGCCCGGCCGGAGGTCTCCTCGCCGTGCAGGCGCAGCACCGAGGCGACGATGTACAGCGCCGCGACCAGTCCCAGCATTCCGATCATGGCCGACAGGAACGCGTCGGTCAGGCCGGCCTGTCCGCCCATCCGCTCGATGATCCGCCGCGCGTTGTCGTTGTCGCCGACCAGGTCGGCCGCGCCCTCTGTCATCCCGCCGTAGACGACACCGGCGAGCAGGAACCCAATGCTCCAGCCCAGCACACCGCCCCGTTGCAGCCGCCAGGCGAGCGCGCCCGCGGTGCCGAGGCGTCCGGCGGCCGGACCGGACCGGGCGGGCAGGAAGCTCATGCCGATGTCCCGGCGCCCGGCGAGTGCGTAGGCGACCGCTCCCTGGAGCAGGGCGGCCCCCGCGAACAGCAGCAGCACCCACCACCGTTCGCCGGCGAACGCCCGCAGGTTCTCCAGCCAGCCCAGCGGCGACAGCCAGGTCAGGACGTGCGAGCCGTCGTCGGTGGCCGAGTCGCCCGCGGCGCGCAGCACGAACGCGGTGCCCAGCACCGCCGCCGTGAGCCCGCGGGCCAGCCGGGCGCTCTCGGTGAACTGGGCGACGATCGCCGCCATCGTCGCGAACACCATGCCGGTTCCGGCGACGCCGAGCCCGAAGGCGAGTGCGCCGGTGCCGCCCTGGGCGGCGAGTCCGCCCGCGATCAGCAGCGCGAGGGTGGTGTTGGCGACGGCCGCGGTGAGCAGCGCGGCGGTGAGCGGGGCGCGGCGGCCGACCACCGCGGAGGAGATCAGCTCCTGACGTCCGCTCTCCTCCTCGTCGCGGGTGTGCCGGACGACGAGGAGCAGGCTCGTCACGGCGGCGAGCGCGGCCGCGTAGACCCCGGCGCGCCAGACGGTCAGGGCGCCGTAGGAGTCGCCGAAGACCGGGCCGACCATGGCGCGCAGCGAGGCGTTGGTCTCCAGCTGCCGTACGAGGCCGGCGCGCTCGGCCGCCGTGCCGTACAGGCCCTTGAGCGTGTTCGGCATGGACAGCACCATCAGCGCGTTGACGCCGACCCAGAGCGGGATGGTCAGCCGGTCGCGGCGCAGCGCGAAGCGCAGCAGGGTGCCGGTGCCGGCCAGCGGGCGCGAGCCGCCGCCGGACCGTGCGGCGAGGACGGAGGCGGCGGTCATCGGGCCGCCTTTGGCGCCGGCTCGTCCTGGTAGTGCCGCAGGAACAGCTCCTCCAGAGTGGGCGGGGTGGAGGTCAGCGAGCGCACGCCCGCCTCGCTGAGCTGCCGCAGCACGGCGTCGAGCTTGTCGGTGTCGACCTGGAGCCGGACCCGCCGCCCCTGGACGTCGAGATCGTGCACGCCGGGCAGCCGGGACAGCCCGTTCGGCGGTCCGGCCAGCTCGGCGCTGACGCTGGTGCGGGTCAGATGCCGCAGCTCGGCGAGCGATCCGCTCTCCACGGTCCGCCCCTTGCGGATGATGCTGACCCGGTCGCACAGCTCCTCCACCTCG
Organism: Streptomyces sp. NPDC052687; assembly: GCF_040678395.1. Classification (NCBI taxonomy): domain Bacteria; kingdom Bacillati; phylum Actinomycetota; class Actinomycetes; order Kitasatosporales; family Streptomycetaceae; genus Streptomyces; species Streptomyces sp. NPDC052687. The sequence continues at coordinate 171,915 of NZ_JBFATR010000002.1, forward strand.
CTGAGGATGTGCGAGGAGAGCAGGATCGTCCGCCCGCGCGCGCGTTCCTCCGCCACGCACCGCTGGAAGACCTCCTCCATCAGCGGGTCGAGGCCGGAGGTCGGCTCGTCGAGGATCAGCAGGTCGACGTCGGAGGCGAACGCGGCGACCAGGGCGACCTTCTGCCGGTTGCCCTTGGAGTACGTCCGGCCCTTCTTCGTCGGGTCCAGCTCGAACCGCTCGGTCAGCTCGGCCCGCCGTCGCGTGTCGAGTCCGCCGCGCAGCCTGCCGTACAGGTCGATGACCTCGCCCCCGGAGAGGTTGCGCCACAGCGTCACGTCGCCGGGGACGTAGGCGATACGGCGGTGCAGGTCCACGGCGTCCGCCCACGGGTCGCGGCCGAGCACCCGCGCGCTGCCGGAGTCGGCGCGCAGCAGGCCGAGCAGGACCCGGATGGCGGTGGACTTGCCGGCCCCGTTGGGCCCGAGGAAGCCGTGGACCTCGCCCGCCTCCACGTCCAGGTCGAGTCCGTCGAGTGCCCGTGTCCGGCCGAACGACTTGTGCAGTCCGCGGACGGTGATGGCCTTCGTCATGCTTCGGAACGTACGCTTTTTTCAGAAATTTGTGAAGTTAAGGAAGCGTATGAATCACCGTTAGACTCGGACGGGACCGGCCCGACGGCGCTGAACCGGGGAGATGATCGAGGGCATGACGGACGCAGCCGGAGCGGCGCACGGCGTGGCGCGCGATCCCGAGACGGTCTCCCGGTTCGTGGAGCACTTCGCGGCGCAGCTCGTCGAGGCGGGCGTGCCGCGGATGCCGGCCCGTGTCTTCGCCGCGCTGCTCGCCTCCGACAGCGGCGCCCTCACCTCCGCCGAGCTGGGCGAACAGCTCAGGATCAGCCCCGCCGCGGTCTCCGGCGCCGTCCGCTACCTGGCCCAGGTCCACCTGGTCTCCCGCGAACGCGAGCCCGGCTCCCGCCGCGAGCGCTACCGGGTGCACAACGACCAGTGGTACGAGGCGCTGACCAACCGCGAGGCGATCATCAAGCGCTGGGAGGACGCGCTCCGCGAGGGCGTCACCAGTCTCGGCCCCGACACCCCGGCGGGCCGCCGCCTCGCCGAGACGCTCGCCTTCTTCGAGTTCGTGGAGGACGAGCTGGAGACGCTGATGGCGCGGTGGCGCGAGCGGCGGCAGGAGCTGTTCGGCCGATGACCTCGTGATCCGCCAAAATGATCACATGACCGTAGTCGTGTCGCTACGCTGGGTGCTGCCTGGTCTGCGGCGAGGGGAGGGCGCATCATGACGTTGATGACTGAGCGACCGACGACAAGCGGCACCGAGGCCGGCAGCTTCGAAGAGCTGCTCGACACCCTCGACAAGTGGGACGTGCCCGGCTTCAGGGCCGAGGTCATCAGGGGGAGCATCGTCTTGTCGCCGTGGTCCAGGGGTTACTACGAGGACGTCATGGAGCTGATCTGCGATCAGCTGCGACCGCACATGCCCGACGGGCACCGCATCAGTTGCAGCCCCTTCCTCTACGTCTTCCCCGGCGAAGAACGCGCCTACGGACCGGACATCCACGTGGCGCCGCGGCAGATCTTCAGGACGACCAGCAACCGCCTCGACGGCGAAGCCCTGACCCTGGCCGCCGAGCTGACCTCCTCCGCCACCCGCGACGACGACCTGACGGACAAGGTCGTGGTCTACGGCAGGGCCGGTGTCCCCGTGTACCTGCTGCTGGACATGCAGGAGGAGCAGGCCACCGTCTTCTGGGACCCCTCTCCCAAGGGGTACGAGTCCCGTCAGACGAGGCCGTTCGGGGAGAAGCTCGCCCTGCCCGCCCCGTTCGGGTGCGCCCTCGACACCAGCGGCTTCCGGGCGCCCCGGCAGCAGGCCGAAGAGCGCGAGCGGGAACGGGCCGGGGACTGACTCACCCGCCCGGTGCCGGGACCATCAACCCCAGTGCCCCCTCCGACACCGTCCACGTCCGGCGCCGCACCGGCCCGGTGACCTGGGTGTCGGCGCGGTAGCGGAAGGCGGGACCGGTCACCGTGATCCTGCGGCCCTCCGCGCGCAGCGGCGTGGCCGCCGCGCCCACCGACAGGGGGCGTACCTCGACCTCGGCGAGGCCGGAGGGGCCCGGGATCACCGAGACGGCCGTCAGGGGCTGGCCGAGGTCCACCAGGGTGCGCCCGTCGACCTCGACCCGCAGCCGGGCCGGCCCGGCGGGGCTCGGCGGGGCGACGGTGGCCACGCGGGCGGGGCGCGGCGGTACGAGGGTGCGGACCAGCGACTGGCAGGTCCGCAGCCACGGCCGGCTCACCGCGGTGGCCCCCTCCGGTGCCGTACGCCCGCCCGGCAGCGGCGGGATGCCGACCCCGCCGACCACCACCCCGTCGCTGTCGTCCACGAGCAGGTCCAGCCGCCGCTCCGCGCCCTCCAGCACCGCCCGCGCCGCCGCCACCGTGCCCGTCGGCACCCCGAGGGACCGGGCCAGCGACAGCACCCCGGAACCGCTGCCGACCGGCACCAGCGACAGCACACATCCGGCCAGGTCCCGCTGCCGGTGCAGAACGGACACGGCCCGCACCAGCGCCCGGTCGTCACCGACCACGACCGGGCGCCGGGAGCCGCGCCGGGCGAGCATCCGGGCGAATTCCTCCGGACCGTCCGGCAGGCACACCTTGGTGGCCGCACCCGCGCTGAGCACGTCTTTCGCGATTCGCGCGGACTCCGAGTCCACTCGCCGGGCGACCGGATCGATGATCACCAACAGCTGCTCGGACGTCGCGGAAGTCGCCACCTCGGTCATGCCTCGCTTCCTCGGGTAGCATCTTTGTGCAAGAGCCCCTTGCGCTATTGCGCCAGGGGCTTCGTCTATTCCGGGGCATCCGGTCCGACGGGTTGCGGCCAAAGAAGGTCGCCGGTGTACGAGGCACACTCCGTGTCACGCGCACCCCTGACCTTGGACATGCCCCGCCCGGAAGGGGTGTACGCGCGTGCCCGCACTTGTGCTGCTCGGTGCTCAGTGGGGTGACGAAGGCAAGGGAAAGGCGACGGACCTGCTCGGCGGCTCCGTCGACTATGTGGTGCGTTACCAGGGCGGCAACAACGCCGGCCACACGGTAGTCGTGGGCGATCAGAAGTACGCCCTCCACCTGCTCCCTTCCGGAATCCTGTCCCCCGGCTGTACGCCGGTCATCGGTAACGGCGTCGTCGTCGACCCGTCGGTCCTGCTCTCCGAGCTGAGCGGGCTGAACGAGCGCGGCGTCGACACGTCGAAGCTCCTGATCAGCGGTAACGCGCACATCATCACGCCGTACAACGTGACCGTCGACAAGGTGACGGAACGCTTCCTCGGCAAGCGCAAGATCGGCACCACCGGCCGCGGCATCGGCCCGACCTACGCCGACAAGATCAACCGCGTCGGCATCCGCGTCCAGGACCTCTACGACGAGTCGATCCTGCGCCAGAAGGTCGAGGCGGCGCTCGACGTCAAGAACCAGATCCTCACCAAGCTGTACAACCGCCGCGCCATCGCCGTGGACCAGGTGGTCGAGGAGCTGCTGGGCTACGCGGAGCAGATCCGGCCGTACGTCGCCGACACCGTCCTCGTGCTGAACCAGGCGCTCGACGAGGACAAGGTCGTGCTCTTCGAGGGCGGCCAGGGCACCCTGCTCGACATCGACCACGGCACGTATCCGTTCGTGACCTCGTCGAACCCGACCGCGGGCGGCGCCTGCACCGGCGCCGGCGTGGGCCCGACCCGGATCAGCCGCGTCATCGGCATCCTCAAGGCGTACACCACGCGCGTCGGCGCCGGCCCGTTCCCGACCGAGCTGTTCGACGAGGACGGCGAGGCGCTGCGCCGCATCGGCGGCGAGCGGGGTGTCACCACCGGCCGTGACCGCCGCTGCGGCTGGTTCGACGCGGTCATCGCCCGCTACGCGACCCGCGTGAACGGCCTGACGGACTTCTTCCTCACCAAGCTCGACGTGCTCACCGGCTGGGAGCAGATCCCCGTCTGCGTCGCCTACGAGATCGACGGCGAGCGCGTCGAGGAGCTGCCGTACTCGCAGACCGACTTCCACCACGCGAAGCCCGTCTACGAGATGCTGCCGGGCTGGTCCGAGGACATCAGCAAGGCGAAGACCTTCTCCGACCTGCCGAAGAACGCCCAGGCGTACGTCAAGGCGCTGGAGGAGATGTCCGGCGCCCCGATCTCCGCGATCGGCGTGGGCCCGGGCCGGGACGAGACGATCCAGATCAACTCGTTCATCTGAGTCGTTCGTCCGAGGCACGCGAGAAGCCAGAAGCACCCGCAGAACCGGACCGCAGAACCGGACCGCGGAACCGGACCGCAGAACCGAGGACCCCGCCGTGCACCGGCGGGGTCCTCGGGCGTCCGGCGTCCCTGGGCGGCCGAGGGCTGCGGCCGCCGGGGGGTCATCCGTTCGGTGGACCCCCGCCTCGTCCCTTCCGGGCGCCGGACGTACCCGGTGCGCCGACGGACCGGGCCGGCGGGCGGCCACAGCATGGACGTCATGCAGAACATCAAGCGCATCCCCCGCCGCACCCGCCTCCTCACCGGCGGCGTCCTCGTCGCCGCCGTCGCCCTCGGGACCGTCGGCGCGGTCTCCGCCAGTGCAGGCTCCCCGGCCCACGGCGCCCCCGCCGCCGTTCAGGCCGACGCGAGGAACCGGGACCTGTTCCAGAGCTCCCATCTGACGATCGACGCCGCGACCGAGGCCGCGCGGGCCGCGCTGGACGCAGCCGAGCAGGAGGGGCAGCGGGTCACCGTCGCCGTCGTCGACCGCAACGGCAACACGGTCGTCACCCTGCGCGGCGACGGCGCCGGACCGCAGTCCTACCAGTCCGCCGAGCGCAAGGCGTACACCGCCGTCTCCTGGAACGCCCCCACCTCCGAGCTGGCCAGGCGGCTGCAGAACGCGCCGAACCTGAAGGACATCCCCGGCACGCTCTTCCTGGCCGGCGGCGTGCCCGTCACAGCCAAGGGCGCCCCCATCGCGGGCATCGGCGTCGCGGGCGCGCCCTCGGGCGACCTGGACGAGAAGTTCGCGCGGGCCGGCGCCGCCGCCCTGGACGACTGACCCGGCCGCCGTACGCGGTACGCCCGTCCGTGCCCCGGTGGCGCACGCGCCCCCCCGCGCCGTGCGCCACCGGGCGCTCGCCGCGCTGCGCGAGCGCCGCCCTGGACGACTGACCCGGCCGCCGTACGCGGTACGCCCGTCCGTGCCCCGGTGGCGCACACGCCCCCCCGCGCCGTGCGCCACCGGGCGCTCGCCGCGCTGCGCGACCTGACCCGCCCGAGCAGTGGCCGGGTGCAGCTGTGGGACCTGGCCGATCCCGGGCGGCCGGTCGAGGGTGGCCGCTTCCGGGGGAAGGGCCCGTCCGCCCTCGCCCATCACCCCCACGAGCCGCTGCTGGCCGCACAGTCGGCCACGGAACTGACGCTGTGGAACACCGCCGACCCGCACCGGCCCGAGCGGCTCGCGCGGGTGCCGGTCGAGGGGAGCGAGGCGACGTTCAGCGTGGCGTTCAGCGGGGACGGCCGGACCCTGGCGTCCGGCAGCGACAAGGGCCGGCTGCGGTTGTGGGACGTCTCCGACCCGGCGCGCCCCGAGCTGCTGGCGCAGCGCACGGTGGCCGACGCCGATCTGATCTCCCTGGCGTTCACCCGCGACGGACACCACCTGATCACCGGCAACGGCAACGAGCCGGACTCGGACGGGCGCTCCGCCCAGGTGCGGCTGTGGGACCTGACCGACCCCGCCCTGCCCGTCCTGCGGGACACCGAGCGGGCCGACTCGGTCATGTCCGTCGCCGCCCACCCGCGCCGCGACCTGGTCGTCTCGAACGGTGGCGGCGGGAAGACGGCCTGGTGGCACGTGGTGGACCGGCGGGACTTGCGGCGGGTGCCCGCCGAGGACTACAGGGACAGGTGGGGCGACTCCGGAGGCATGCCGCAGCTCGCCTTCAGCCCGGACGGCAGGGTCCTGGCGGGGGCGGACCGCGACGTCGGGGTACGGCGGCTCGACGCAACGGCCGAGCCGGCCGAGCTGGCCCGTATCGAGCCGGAACTCAGCGGACTGTCCGCGGGGCAGCCGGTCCATTCGGTCGCCTACAGCCCCGACAGCCGCCATCTGGCCGCGGGCGAGGCGGGCGGCGAGATCCGGCTGTGGACCGAGCACGCCTGGGCGCCCGCGCTGCCCGGCTACCTGCCGCCTCACGAGATGGGGGGCACGAGTCCCGTCAGCGCCGACGGCAGGCTGCTCATCACCAAGGAGTCGGAGCCGGACGACTCCGCGACCACCCGGATCTGGACCCTCGGCGACCACGGCACGGTGAAGCCGCGCCACACCCTGCCGGAGGACTGGGAGGCGAACTGGTTCCTGACCGGCCGGGACGGCGACCCGGTCCTGCTGGCCCACCACTGGGCGGGAGGACTGGACCACACCCTGCAGCTCTGGCGGTTCGGTGCCGAGGGCCCGCCCCGCAGGAGCCCGGGCATCCGGTTCACCGCCAGTGTCCCGCACTTCGCCGTCAGCCCCGACAACCGGCTGCTGACCGTGGGCTCACCGCAGGAGCGGGCCAATCGCCCTGTGGGACATCAGCGATCCCGCGAAGCCCGTACACCGGGCCGACATCCCCGCGCGGGCGGACGGCGGTCCCTTGGAGACGGGAAGCCTGTGGTTCGCGGGCCCGCACACGGTCGTGACCGTCGAGGACGGATGGCACCTGCGGCTCTGGGACGTGTCCGACCCCCGCCGTCCGCGCAAGGGCGCCGTGATCGAGGACGCGGCGTTGAGCGAAAGCGCCCTCTACGACGACGTGTCCGAGCTGCTCATCACGGAGGAGCCCGGCCACACGATCCGGCTGTACGACCTCTCCCAGCCCGCACGTCCCAAGAAGGGAGCCACGCTCCCGGCCGCTCCCGGCAGCTACTTCCCCGCCGGGAAGGACCGGCTCGCGTCCGCGGTCACCGACGGGGCGATCGAGTTCTGGGACGTGTCCGATCCGGGCAAGCCGGCGAAGGAGCACGAGACCGTACGTCTCGACCGGGCCATCAAGTCCCTCGACCTCATCCCCGACGGCCGCCACGCCATCACCAGTGCCCCCTATCGCATCTGGTCCCTGGGCCGTGACGGCGGCTGGGTGACCCCGGAGTTCGCCACCCTGGAGGGTGCGGATTCCGTCCGGCTGCCCGCGGACGGGAGCTGGCTGGCCGTCACCGTCGAGATCGACGCGGCAGGCTGGACCAACGAGAAGCGGACGTACATCCTCGACTACGACACCGATCGCCTCTACGAGGCCATGTGCCGCGCACAGCCCGTCAGCCTGTCCCAGGACCGCTGGGGGGCGCTGTTCCCGCACCTGGACCACCGCCCGTCGTGCGACTGAGGAGGGGGTCCCCGGGGCCGGGGCCCCGGCTCAGCTGAAGACGATCATCGACCCCTGCGCCAGACTCCGCGTCGCCGCCGCGTGCAGCCCCAGCCAGACGTGCCGCTCGCGGGCGAACGGGCTCGGATCGTACGGCGCCGGGACGGCGGGCTCCTCCAACTCGGTCGGCCCGAGCGGCGGTTGCGGGGCCGCCGGGGGGTTGGCCGGGTCGATGCCGAGGGCGGGGGCGACGAACTCCAGCTCGCGCAGCAGCGTCTGCGAGGAGCCCAGCGGACCGCCACCCGCGAGGAGGTCGTCGTTGGACAGGGGGTGCGGGAAGTCGACGGGAACGTAGGCGCCCGCGTGGTCGTAGTGCCAGACCAGGTGGGACTGCTGGGCCGTCGACTCGAACATCTCCAGCAACTGCTCGTAGTCGCCGCCCAGTTCGTCGACCGGGGTGACGGGCAGCCCGCAGACCTGGAGCAGATAGGCCCGGCGCAGGAAGTGCAGCGCGTCGTAGTCGAACCCGGCGACCGGGGCGACCTCGCCGGACAGGCCCGGCATGTACTGGTACACCGGCACCGGCGGCAGCCCGGCCGCGGCGAGCGCCTGGTTGTATTGCGCGAGTTCCTCGGCGAAGGGGTTGTCCGGTGTGTGGCACAACACGTCGACGAGCGGGACCAGCCACAGGTCACAGGCCAAAGAGGGCTCCTCGGGTACGAGCGCGCAGGTGGTCAGGGAAGCGTAATCGGTGGGGGCCGCGCGGGTCCCCACCCGTACCGGTCCCCTCTCGTACCGGTCCCATACCCACAACGGCCGCCGACCGCCCGTCGGTCGAGCGTCAGCCGGCCACCGCAGCCCGCGGGCGGGCCGCCGCCGTCCGCCGGCCGTCCGTCAGTTGAGCGTCAGTCGCCCGCCAGCCGTTCGATCAGCGTCAGCGCGTGCGTGTTGTACGCGGCGATGAGCGCCCGCGCGGTGTCGGTGTCGCGGCGCGCCAGAGCGTCCACCAGTTCGGTGTGCCCGGCCCACAGCTGCCCGCGCAGATCGGTCAGCCGGCGCAGATGCTGCACGGCGCACACCCAGGACTGCACGCGCAGCCGGTGCAGGAAGTCGGCGAGGTAGGGGTTGCCGAACAGGCCGCTCAGCTCGCGCCAGAAGCGCAGGTCGTAGCCGATGAGGACGGTGAGGTCCCCGGCGGTGGCGGCGCGCTGGGCCTCCTCGCCGCGCCGCCGCACCCCGGCGAGCGCGGTCGCGGTGCGCGGGTCGTCGGGGTCACGGAAGCCGCGGTGGCCCTCGCCGAGCGCCTGGAACATGCCGTCGGTGACCAGGCTGCGGGCCTCGACCAGACCGCGGAAGTCCTCGACGGAGTACTCGCGGACATGGAAGCCGCGGTGCTGGTCGGCCTCCAGCAGGCCCTGCGCCGACAGGTCGACCAGCGCCTCGCGCACCGGGGTCGCCGAGACCCCGTACTGGTCGGCGATCTCCTTGACGGTGAACTCCTGCCCCGGCTGAAGCCGCCCCGCCAGCACCTCGTCGCGCAACGCGTCCGCGATCTGCTGCCGCAGGGTGCTACGGGTCACAGCGCCGTGGCCGCCGGTGCCGGGCATGGTGGGGGAACTCCCTCGTGCGTGCGGATGGCAGGGCACGGTTGTGCCCACGAGCACGCCACCTTACGCGCTCCCCCCACCGGGGGTAACGGGTCACGCGGCCACCGGGCCGCCTACTCGGTCACGTACTCGTCGGCCACCGCGAGCGCCGCGTCCAGCGCCGCCAGACCTTCCTTCAGCTCGGCCTCGGTGACGTTGCACGGCGGCACGACATGGGTGCGGTTCATGTTGATGAACGGCCAGATGCCGTGGGCCTTGGCGGCGGCGCCGAACGCGGCCATCGGGGCGTTCGCCTCCCCGGCCGCGTTGTACGGCACGAGCGGCTCGCGGGTCTCCCGGTTCTTCACCAGCTCCAGCGCCCAGAACATGCCGACGCCGCGCACCTCGCCCACGCTCGGGTGCCGAGCGGCCAGCTCCCGCAGCCCCGGCTCCACGACCTCGGCGCCGAGCCGCGCCGCGTGCTCGACCACGCCCTCCTCCGCCATCACGTTGATCGTGGCGACGGCGGCGGCGCAGGCGAGGGGGTGCCCGGAGTAGGTGAGCCCGCCCGGGTAGGGGCGCTTGGCGAAGGTCTCCGCGATGGCGCCGGAGATCGCGACGCCGCCCAGCGGGACGTAGCCGCTGTTCACGCCCTTGGCGAAGGTCATCAGGTCGGGGGTGACGCCGAACAGGTCGGCGGCGAACCACTCACCGGTGCGCCCGAAGCCCGCCATGACCTCGTCGAGGACGAGGACGATGCCGTACTTGTCGCAGATCTCGCGCACCCCGGCGAGGTAGCCGGGCGGCGGCACCATGATCCCGGCCGTGCCCGGGATGGTCTCCAGGACGATCGCGGCGATCGTCTGCGGCCCCTCGAAGGCGATCGTCGTCTCCAGGTGCTCCAGCGCCCGCGCGCACTCCTGCTCCTCGGTCTCGGCGTAGAACCGGGAGCGGTAGAGGAAGGGCGCCCAGAAGTGCACGACCCCGGCGGTCGCGCTGTCGCTGGCCCAGCGGCGCGGGTCGCCGGTGACGTTGACCGCCTGCTGGGTGCCGCCGTGGTACGAGCGGTAGGCGGAGAGCACCTTGGGCCGGCCGGTGTGCAGCCGGGCCATGCGCACCGCGTGCTCGACGGCGTCGGCACCGCCGTTGGTGAAGAAGATCTTGTCCAGGTCGCCGGGGGTGCGCTCGGCGATCAGCCGGGCGGCCTCCGAGCGCGCCTCGACGGCGAACGCGGGCGCGAAGGTGGTCATCTTCGCCGCCTGCTCCTGGATCGCGGCGACGACCTTGGGGTGCTGGTAGCCGATGTTCGTGTAGACGAGGCCGCTGGTGAAGTCCAGGTAGCGCTTGCCGTCGTAGTCCCAGAAGTACGACCCCTCGGCGCCGGCGACGGCGAGCGGGTCGATGAGCTCCTGCGCGGACCAGGAGTGGAAGACGTGCGCGCGGTCCGCGGCCTTCACGGCGGCGCCGGCCCGGGCGTCGGGAACGGGATGAGGGGTCATGCGGCCGAGCGTAGATGTCCGCCGTGCGGACGCGGTATCGGCGTCCTGTCTGTGGTCACGGCCTTTCCGCGACAGGTTGTCGACGGAGGACGGGCCCCGGCACCCTCGATCTATTGACAGCAAGCTGTCGAAATGACAGCCTGCTGTCATAGGGAATCCCGTACGGGATCCCACCGGAGGAGGAGCCATGAGCACGGACACCACGGGCACCGGCACCACGCACCGCAAGCCCGTCCACCTCGCCGTCTACGACACCCTCGCCGACTGGGAGCCCGGCCACGCCACCGCCCACCTCGCCCGCGCGGGCCACGAGGTCCGCACGGTCGGCCCCACCACGGACCCCGTGCGCACCCTCGGCGGCCTGCGCGTCCGGCCCGACCTCGCCCTGGCCGGCCTGCGGCCCGAGGACAGCGCGCTGCTGATCCTGCCGGGCGCCGACCTGTGGGACACGGGCGACGACCTCGCGCCCTTCGCCCGCACGGCCCGCGAGTTCCTCGCCGCGGGCGTCCCCGTCGCCGCCATCTGCGGCGCCACCGCCGGACTCGCCCGCGAGGGCCTGCTCGACGACCGCGCCCACACCAGCGCCGTCTCCTTCTACCTGGCCGCCACCGGCTACCGGGGCGGCGAGCGGTACGTCGACGCCGACGCGGTCACCGACCGGGGACTGATCACCGCCGGCCCCACCGAGCCGGTCGCCTTCGCCCGCGAGATCCTGGGCCTGCTCGGGGTGTACGAGGGCGAGGTGCTGGACGCCTGGTACCGCCTCTTCCACGACTCCGACACCGAGGCGTACGCCGTCCTGGAGAAGGCGGGGGCGCTGTGAGCCGCGCGCGCCAGGACCTGTTCAGCCGGAGCGCGATCGGCGTGTTCCGGCTGAACGGCCAGTTCCTCACCGTCGCCGAGGAACTGGCCCGGCCCGCCGGGCTGACCGCGGCGTGGTGGCAGGTGCTGGGCGCGGTGCTGCGCGAACCGCTGCCCGTGGCCGGCGTCGCCCGCGCCATGGGCATCACCCGGCAGAGTGTCCAGCGCATCGCCGACCTGCTGGTCGAACGGGGCCTCGCCGAGTACCGCCCCAACCCGGCCCACCGCCGCGCCAAACTCCTCGCCCCCACCGGGGAGGGCCGCGCCGCGATCGCCCGCATCGACCCCGGGCACGCCGCCTACGCCGACCGGCTCGCCGACGCCCTGGGCGAGGCGGGACTCGCCGCCGCCGTCGAGGCACTGGAACTGCTGTCGAAGGCGCTGGACGAACTGGGGCCGCCGGCCGCGCCTGTTACGGAACCGTAGAGGGCACGGCGTACGACTCCCCGCACGGCCGCACTATCCTCGGCCTGTTGCTCACCTGGGGGGAGGCGGTGGGGATGGAGAGGCTGGAGCCCGGGGACCCGCGGCACGTCGGCGCGTACCGGCTGCTGGGGCGGCTCGGTGCCGGGGGAATGGGGCAGGTCTACCTGGCCCGGTCGGACCGGGGACGGACCGCCGCCGTGAAGCTGGTCCGCGAGGAGCTGGCCGCGCGCGAGGAGTTCCGGGCGCGGTTCCGGCAGGAGGTGCGGGCCGCGCGGCGGGTCGGCGGTCACTGGACGGCACCCGTCCTCGACGCCGACACCGAGGCCGCCGTGCCGTGGGTCGCCACCGGGTACGTCGCCGGACCCAGCCTCCAGCGGGTCGTCGGCCACGACCACGGGCCGCTGCCCGAGCGCTCGGTCCGCGTCCTCGCGGCCGGACTCGCCCACGCGCTGAAGGACATCCACGCCGCCGGGATCGTCCACCGCGACCTCAAGCCGTCGAACGTCCTCGTGACCATCGACGGCCCCCGCGTCATCGACTTCGGCATCGCCCGCGCGCTGGAGACCGTCACCGAGGCGGGACTGACCAGCACCGGCGTCCTCGTGGGCTCGCCCGGCTTCATGGCCCCGGAGCAGGTGCGCGGCGAGGCCATCACGCCCGCCTGCGACATCTTCTGCCTCGGCTCGGTCCTCGTCCACGCGGCCACCGGCGCCCTCCCCTTCGGCAGCGCCGACAGCGGCATACCCGCCCTGATGTTCCGCATCGCCCAGGAGGAACCGAACCTGGACGGGGTCCCCGAGGGCATCGCCGACCTCGTCCGCGCCTGCCTCCGCAAGGACCCCGCGGCCCGACCCACCCTCGACGACATCCTCGACCACACCGGCGCGGAACACACCGTCACCGCCGGCCGCACCCTCGACCCCTGGCTCCCCAGCCCCCTGGTCGCCCAGCTGGGCCGCCACGCGGTCCGACTCCTGGAGACGGAGAACCCGGAGGGGACCACGCCCGGCACGGGAGTCCCGGCCGCTCAGGCACCCGGCGGGGCCGGGGGACAGGCCGGGGCCCGTGGTGGGACGGGCGGTGCTGCCGGATCTGCCGCACCTGCCGCACCTGCCGCACCTGCCGCACCTGCTGGGGGTGCCGTACCCGCCGCACCTGCCGGGGGTGCCGTACCCGCCGCGCCCACCTCGCCGGCCGGGGGTGGCGTACCAGCCGCGCCCACCGCGCCCACCACGCTTACCGGGACCGGCGGGCCCGGCGCCCAGGACGGTTCCGCCGCACCCGCCGCCGCAGGCGGACCGGCTCGTTCTGGGGCACCGGGCACACCCGGCGGATCCGGCCCTCACGCACCGGGCGCCCCCGGTGCGACCCACACCCCCGGAACCTCCGGCACCCCTGGCACCCCGACGGCGCCGACGGCAGACGCCTCGGGCGGCCCCGTGCCGCCGGACCACTTCCCCAGGCTCACCGCGGGCCACCCCGCGGCCCCGGCCACGCCACCGCCCGCGCACCCGGCCGCCCCCGCCGCACCGCCCACACCCCCGGCCCACGGCGCCCACCCCACCTCACCGGCCCCCGCCGCCGCCCCACTGCCCCCGGGCACCCCGCCTCACCAGCCGTACGGCTATCCCCACCCGCCGTCGGGCACCCCGCAGCACGCCTACGGCGGGTCCGTCCCGCAGGGATACGGACACCCCCCGCAGGGATACGGACACCCCCCGCAGGATGCGGGCCAGGGCTACCCGCCGCCGCCGTACGGCGTGCAGCCCGCGTCCGCCGCCGGGCCGTACGGCGGAGGCGGCCAGGCTCCGCCACCGGCCGCCGCCGCCCCGCACCCGGCGCCGCCGCCCCGCAGGAACGGGAAGGCCACCGCGCTGCTCGTCGCCGTGGCCGTGGTGGTCGCGCTGGCGGCGGGCGGGACGGTGTACGCGCTGATGAACGGCGGGGGAGACACGAAGGCCTCCCCGTCGCCGAGCCCCACCTCGTCCGCCGAGCCGACCGGCGGCGAACCCACCGGCTCCGGCCGGCCCACGCCCTCCCCGTCACCGTCGGTGTCCGCCTCCGCCCGGGAGGACGGCGCGGTCCCGGCCGCGTACCTGGGCACCTGGGCCACGACGATCGAGAACGCGGACGGGACCCACACCCGCCGGCTGACCATCCAGCAGGGCGAGCCGGGCGACACGGTCATGTCGCTCACCGCGGACGGCGCCGACTACCACTGCGTGTTCGAGGCGGAGCTGACCGCCGCGCCGGCCGGTCAGGGGCCGCTGCGGATCGGGCCGTCCACGGTGACGGTCGGCGAACCGCGCTCCTCGTGCAGCCCCGGCGAGGCCACCGAGATCACCCTGCTGTCCCAGGACACGCTCCAGCGCCTGAACACGAGCACGGGGGAGAAACTGACGTACACCCGCCAGTGAGGACGCCGGCCGCGCGGGGACGGCTCAGCGCGGCTCGGGCGGACGCTGGCGGGGCATGTTCGGCCGGGCCGGTCCGGGCGGCAGCGGAAACCGGCTGTGGGTGCCCGTCTGGTCCACGCGCGGCCCGGACGCGACCGCCGCCTGGATGCCCAGCGGCGCAGAGCCGGTGCGGAACTCCACCATCCAGTCGGCGGTCTCGGTGCGCACCAGCTCGGTGACGTCCTCACAGAACCGCCGCAGCACCCCCAGGCACCGCTCCGCCGCCTCGCTCGCCGTCCCCTCCGCCGGGCCCAGCACCTCCCGCACGCTCTCCGACGCCCAGTCGAACTGCAGGGCCTGCAGTCTGCGCTGCACGGCCTGCGCGGTCGCCACGTCCCTCATCCACCCCGAGGTCACCCCGAAGAACCGGTCCACGCCCACGCACGCCACGGACATCAGCAGCGCCAGATACCCCCAGGGGGCGACCCCGCCGATCACCCCGGTCAGATCCAGCAGCGGCAGCGAGGCCCCCGCCACCGCGCCCGCCGCCGCGCCGGTGCGCAGCGTCCGCGCCCCGCGCCGCTTCCACACCCGGTCGGCGAGATACCAGGCAGCCGTGTCGAGTGCGCCGCGCTCCACCCACCGGTACAGCTCGTCCAGGCGCTGCGCGGGCTCCGCCCAGTCCCCGAGCGGAAACGCCCGCCCGGCCAGGTCGCCCGGCCGCAGCCCGGCCGCCCCCTCGCCGCGCCCGTCCTGAGGCGGACCCTCGGGCTGCATCTCCGGCTGACCCACCCGGCACTCCCTACTGACTCTGCGCACTGACCTGCGCACCGACTCTGCGTGACGCCTGACGCTGATGACGGAAGCTGACGACGGTTGCTGACGTGCCGGACCCTTCCTACCGCCCAATGGGTGGCGAGAGAGACCCTTTCATCGCTTTTCCGCCCGGACGGGGGCCTTGATCAGGTATACGCCACGAAGGCAACTCACTCGAAAGAGTGCCGGGGCGACGACCGCGCGGACCACGTAGGCTCGTGGCTGGTGGAGTAAGCCATACGAAAACAGGAGCTGATCGTGATTCCCGGTGGTGGCCAGCCCAACATGCAGCAGCTGCTCCAGCAGGCCCAGAAGATGCAGCAGGACCTGGCCCGCGCCCAGGAGGAGCTGGCGAACACGGAGGTCGACGGGCAGGCGGGTGGCGGCCTGGTGAAGGCCACGGTGACCGGCGCCGGTGAACTGCGCGGCCTGGTCATCGACCCGAAGGCGGTGGACCCGGAGGACACCGAGACCCTCGCCGATTTGATCGTCGCGGCCGTCCACGCGGCCAACGAGAACGCGCAGACCCTGCAGCAGCAGAAGCTCGGCCCGCTCGCCCAGGGCCTGGGCGGCGGCGGCATCCCGGGCCTGCCCTTCTGACGTCCCGCTCTCCGGCCCTGCCTTACGAAGCCGGGGACGGGGCATCTACCGTACGTAGTGAAGGCACCCGAGGAAGGACGGCAGTCCGTTGTACGAAGGCGTGGTCCAGGACCTCATCGACGAGCTGGGTCGGCTGCCCGGCGTGGGTCCCAAGAGCGCCCAGCGGATCGCGTTCCACGTCCTCCAGGCGGAGCCGACGGACGTCCGCCGCCTCGCCCAGGCGCTGCTGGAGGTGAAGGCGAAGGTCCGCTTCTGCGCGGTGTGCGGCAACGTCGCGCAGGAGGAACAGTGCGGTATCTGCCGCGATCAGCGCCGCGACCCCTCGGTGATCTGCGTCGTCGAGGAACCCAAGGACGTCGTGGCCATCGAGCGCACCCGCGAGTTCCGCGGTCGCTACCACGTGCTGGGCGGGGCGATCAGCCCCATCGAGGGTGTCGGCCCCGACGACCTGCGTATACGGGAACTTCTCGCGCGGTTGGCCGACGGGACGGTCACGGAGCTGATCCTGGCCACCGACCCGAACCTGGAGGGTGAGGCCACGGCCACGTACCTCGCCCGCATGATCAAGCCCATGGGCCTCAAGGTCACCCGCCTGGCCAGCGGCCTCCCGGTGGGTGGCGACCTGGAATACGCGGACGAGGTGACCCTCGGCCGCGCCTTCGAGGGGAGACGACTCCTAGATGTCTGACGCCACGCTGCACTCCACGACGCAGGACCCGGACGACTTCGCGGTCCAGATCGCGGACCAGATCGAAAGTTTCCTGGTGGCCGTCACGGAGGTCGCGAAGGGCGACGAACCGGACTCGGCGGTCCCCTTCCTCCTCCTGGAGGTCTCCCAGCTGCTGCTCGCCGGCGGCCGCCTCGGCGCGCACGAGGACATCGTCCCCGACGAGCGCTACGAGCCCGACCCGGGCCCGGAGCCGGACGTGGACGAACTGCGCGAGAACCTGGCCCGCCTGCTGGAGCCGATCGACGTCTACTCCGAGGTCTTCGACCCCTACGAGCCGCGCAAGGCCCCGGTCCCGGCCCGGATCTCCGACGACCTCACGGACGTCATCACCGACCTGCGCCACGGCATGGCCCACTACCGCGCGGGCCGCACCACGGAGGCCCTGTGGTGGTGGCAGTTCTCCTACTTCTCCAACTGGGGCGCGACGGCCTCCGCGACCCTGCGGGCCCTGCAGTCCGTGGTCGCCCACGTCCGCCTGAACCAGCCCCTGGAGGAACTGGACGGCCTGGACACCGACCAGGGCATCGGCGACGACACCCTGGAGATCGAGGCGGGCAAGGTCATGGAGCGGGAGATCCTGGGCCCGCTGGGTCTGGGGCCCGCCAGGAGCTAGGGGACACCCTCCCGGCCGCTCGCCCGCCGGGCCCCTCGGCGCGAGTGACACAGGGCACATTCCCGCGTGGCGGCGAAGCCCCCTGGGCAGGAGCCTCCTGGTCACGGGCGGCCGGGGACATCTCACGATGCGATACCGCAGGGGTGGAATTCGGACGCTCGATAGACTGAGCCGACCCGCAGTACACCGTCGTATGTGCGGAAAGAACACACATCGAGCGAGGAGCGCACGTGGGCCTTGTCGTGCAGAAGTACGGAGGCTCCTCCGTAGCCGATGCCGAAGGCATCAAGCGCGTCGCCAAGCGGATCGTGGAAGCCAAGAAGAACGGCCACCAGGTGGTGGCCGTGGTTTCCGCGATGGGCGACACGACGGACGAGCTGATCGATCTCGCCGAGCAGGTTTCCCCGATCCCTGCCGGGCGCGAGCTCGACATGCTGCTGACCGCCGGAGAGCGGATCTCCATGGCCCTGCTGGCGATGGCGATCAAAAACCTGGGTCACTCCGCCCAGAGCTTCACCGGAAGCCAGGCAGGTGTCATCACCGACTCGGTCCACAACAAAGCGCGGATCATCGATGTCACGCCGGGCCGTATCCGGGACTCGCTGGACGAGGGCAACATCGCCATCGTCGCCGGGTTCCAGGGCGTCAGCCAGGACACCAAGGACATCACCACCCTCGGCCGCGGCGGTTCCGACACCACGGCCGTCGCGCTCGCCGCGGCGCTCGACGCCGAGGTGTGCGAGATCTACACCGACGTCGACGGCGTGTTCACCGCCGACCCGCGGGTGGTGAAGAAGGCCCGGAAGATCGACTGGATCTCGTTCGAGGACATGCTCGAGCTGGCCTCGTCAGGGTCGAAGGTGCTGCTCCACCGGTGTGTGGAGTACGCCCGTCGTTACAACATCCCGATCCACGTCCGGTCCAGCTTCAGCGGACTGCAGGGCACGTGGGTCAGCAGCGAGCCGATCAACCAAGGGGACAAGCAGGTGGAGCAGGCCATCATCTCCGGTGTCGCGCACGACACCTCCGAGGCCAAGATCACGGTCGTCGGCGTGCCCGACAAGCCGGGTGAGGCCGCCGCCATCTTCCGCACGATCGCCGATGCCGAGATCAACATCGACATGGTCGTGCAGAACGTGTCCGCCGCGTCGACCGGCCTGACGGACATCTCCTTCACGCTCCCGAAGACCGAGGGCCGCAAGGCCATGGACGCGCTGGAGAAGAACCGCTCCGGCATCGGCTTCGACTCGCTGCGCTACGACGACCAGATCGGCAAGATCTCCCTGGTCGGCGCGGGGATGAAGACCAACCCGGGCGTGACGGCCGCGTTCTTCGAGGCGCTCAGCGACGCGGGCGTGAACATCGAGCTGATCTCGACCTCCGAGATCCGCATCTCGGTGGTCACCCGCAAGGACGACGTGCCCGAGGCCGTCCGCGCCGTGCACACCGCCTTCGGACTGGACTCGGACAGCGACGAGGCCGTCGTCTACGGAGGCACCGGACGATGACGAGGTCCTGGCGTCACCTTTCCGCCGTCCGCCCGGAGGGTGGGCCGCGCGACGCCTGGCACGCGCGGCAGGCGGAGAGGTGACGCCAGGACCCGGGCCGGCGCTCGCGGTCGTGGGAGCGACCGGGGTCGTCGGTGAGGTCATGCTCCGGATCCTGTCCCAGCACGCGGACATCTGGGGCGAGATCCGACTCGTCGCCTCGCCGCGCTCGGCCGGCCGCAAGCTGGCCGTGCGCGGCGTGGAGGTCGAGGTCGTGGCCCTGTCGGAGGAGGCCTTCGACGGGGTCGACATCGCCATGTTCGACGTACCGGACGAGGTCTCCGCGCGGTGGGCGCCGATCGCCGCGGCCAAGGGCGTGGTCGTCGTCGACGACTCCGCCGTCTTCCGGATGGACCCGGAGGTGCCGCTGGTGGTCCCCGAGGTCAACCCGCACGCGGTGCGCGTCCGGCCGCGCGGGATCGTGGCCGGCCCGCACTGCACCACCCTCTCCATGATCGTCGCGCTGGGCGCGCTGCACGCCGAGTTCGGGCTGCGCGAGCTGACCGTGTCGTCGTACCAGGCGGTCAGCGGGGCCGGCCGGGCCGGGGTGCGGGCGCTGCGCGAGCAGCTGCAGCTGGTGGCCGGCACGGAGCTGGGCACCGGGCCCGGCGACTTGCGCCGCGCGGTCGGCGACCGGACCGGGCCGTTCCCGGAGCCGGTGGCGCTGAACGTGGTGCCATGGGCGGGCGAGCCGCGCGCGGACGGCTGGTCCTCCGAGGAGATGGCCCTGCGCGACGAGACCCGCAAGATCCTCGGGCTGCCGCGGCTGCCGGTCGCGGTGACCTGTGTGCGGGTGCCGGTGGTCACCGGCCACGCGCTCACCGTCCACGCGGGCTTCGAGAACGAGGTCACCGTCGACCGGGCCCGCGAGATCCTGGCCACCGCGCCGGGCGTGGTCCTCTACGACAACCCGGCCACCGGGGAGTTCCCGACGCCCGCCGACGTGGTGGGCACCGATCCGACCTGGGTCGGCCGGGTGCGCCGGGCGCTGGACGACCCGACGGCGCTGGAGCTGTTCGTCTGCGCGGACAACCTGCGCAAGGGCGCCGCGCTGAACACCGCGCAGATCGCCGAACTGGTGGCGGCCGAGTTTTCGTGAGAGCTTCCGCTCACGGAAAATCTCGCGGCGGTGACGTGAACTGTTTGTAGGATCAACGTAAGAGAATTCCTCCCCGTCTTCCGCAACCACGCGGAGGGCGGGGAGCGTCTATGCGGTCACCCTTCCGGGGTGTGGGGACGCCGCGGACGAGGCGTGGGGACGCGTCGTTCGCATGGAACATAGGGGAAGAGCGGGACGCATGAGGGCATTCGGGGCACCATCGGCTGTGCTGCCTGGCGCGAGAGCGAACGTGACGCTCGGCACGTACAACCCTCACGGGGGTGAACACGTCCAACTGGCGTGGCAGAGGTTCTCGACTTTCCCGCGGCGACGCGCGGCACGGCCCTCCGGCCGGCCCGTCGGCCGCAGCGCACCCGCATGCCCGGCGCGTCCGGCGGCATGCCGGTGATCGCGCCCATGCCCGCAGCGCGGCCCGCCCGCATACCCAGCCAGCGTGACGGCGCCGAACACACCGACGAGACGGTGGCCACCGGCACCACCGTCGACCATCTGACCGAGACCTATCGCGCGCACTACCGCTCGCTGCTGGGACTCGCCGCCCTTCTGCTCGACGACACCGCCTCCTGCGAGGACGTGGTCCAGGAGGCGTTCATCCGCGTCCACTCCGCGCGCAAGCGCGTGCGCGACCCGGAGAAGACGCTCGCCTACCTGCGGCAGACGGTCGTCAACCTGTCCCGCTCGACCCTGCGCCGCCGCATCCTCGGCCTGAAGCTGCTCTCCAAGCCGATGCCGGACATGGCGAGCGCGGAGGAGGGCGCGTACGACCAGCTGGAGCGCCGCGACCTCATCAAGGCGATGAAGGGCCTGCAGCGCCGCCAGCGCGAGGTCCTGGTGCTGCGCTACTTCGCGGACATGACCGAGGCGCAGGTCGCCGAGACCCTCGGCATATCGCTCGGCTCGGTGAAGGCGTACGGCTCCCGCGGCATCGCGGCCCTCCGCGTGGCCATGGAGGCGACGCCGGCATGACGGGCCCCGAGGAACGGGGACGCCCGGAGCCGGGCGTCCCGCACGAACCGTACGAATCGCGTGACCCGACCGAGGCGGCGGCCGGGACGGACCGGACGCCCGACGCGGCGTCGGAGGCGACGCCCGGCACCGCCGCAGCGCATCAGCAAGAGCCTGACCAACCGCACGCTGGGAACGGAACTGTGAACCACGGCCCCGACGACCAGGGCCCCGACGGGCTCGACTCGGACGAGCTGGCACTGCGCAGGCTGCTGCACGGCGCGGTGGACGACATCGAGCCGCGCGACGGCACGCTGGAGCACCTGCGGCGGGCGGTGCCCGCCCGGCGGGCGCGCAAGCGGCAGGCCGTCGTCGGCATGGCCGCCGCCGCGCTGTTCGCCGGCACCGCCGTACCGGCTCTGGTACACGTCTCCAACGCCACCGGAAGCGACGCCAACCCCTCCATCGCCGGCCACGGCTCCCAGGCCCAGGGCGGCACCAGCGAGGGCAAGAGCACCGAGGGCACGGGCGAGAAGCCCGGCGGCGCCTCCGGCACGGTCGAGGAGAAGGACAAGGACGGCAAGAAGGAGCACGACAAGGGCAAGGGCGGCTCCGGCGGCAGCGGCTCCGGCGACAGCGCCGACCCCGCCGCGCCCAGCTCCGAGGCCGGCGCCGCGTGCACCGCCGGCCAGCTCAGCGCCACGGGCTCGGTCGACGCCCCCGGCTCCACGGGGACGGTCTACGGCACCTTCCGCATCACGAACATCTCCGGCGGCAGCTGCACCGTCAGCGGCCCCGGCACGCTGGTGCCGCTGGCCCAGGGCGCGGCCGACCCGGCGAAGATCGGCCAGGCCCGCCATGCCGCCGGCGACCCGGCGTTCGGCCTGCCCGACCCCTCCCTGGAGGTGGGGCAGCTGGTCCTGTTGCCCGGCGCGGCGTACGAGGTGAAGTTCGCCTGGGTGCCGTCCGAGCCCTGCCCCACGGGCAACGGCGACAACGGCGGCACCGACAACGGCGGCGGGACCGGCGGCCCCGAGCCGACCCCCGACCCGACGCCCACCGAGACGCCCGGCACCACCCCGGAGGGCACCTCCACGGGCGGCGACACCGGGACGACCACCCAGCTGGTGACGGAGGACGGCGTGGCCGGCGGCAGCGTCGCCGTGTCCTACACCGCCGACGCGGGCGCGTCGACCGGCGCGACGGTGACGAACGCGTGTGCGGGGACCGTGTACTACACCGGACTGCTGCCGGCGTCCTGAGACCGGCCCCCGCGGGGGCCGGCCGGCGCGGACGCGCGGACGCCGGAGGGCCGCGCGGACGCCGGTGGGCCGCCCGGACGCCGGTAGACCGCGCGGCCGTCGGTGGGTCGCCCGCCGTCGGTGGGCCGGGCCGCCGGTGGGCTAGACGCCGGTGGGGGTGGAGGCGCCGCTGGGCGTCCCGCTCGCGGCGTGCTCCCCGTCGTCCGGCAGCAGGCCCAGCTCCGCGTCGCGGGCGGACTCGATCTCGCGGCGCAGCAGCCGGAACCACATGAAGACGACGAAGCCGGCGAAGACGAACCACTCGCCGGTGTAGCCGAGGTTCTGGAAGGCCTTCAGGTCGAGACCGGTGTCGGGGGTGGCCGCCGCGGGCACCGCCCGCATCCCGGAGTCGCCCTCGTTGAGGGTGACCCAGGCGTTATGGACGTCGTACGGCACCAGGTTGACCAGCGAGGCCGCGCTGATCGCGGCGGTCTGCCCGGCCGGCAGGCCACCGGCCGCGCTGACCCCGTTCTCGCCGGGGTTCTCGGACGCCTGGAGCGCCCCCGTGACGGTGACCTGCCCGGACGGCGGGGCGGGCGCCTTCGCCCGGTCGGCGGCGCCCGGCAGCCAGCCCCGCACCACCGGCAGCGCCTTGCCGTCGCCGGTGCGCAGCAGCGTCAGCACGTAGAAGCCGCGCTTGCCGTCCAGCTCCCGGCCGGGGACCAGCAGCTGCGCCCCGTAGGTGCCGGTCGCCGTGGTCTGCCGGCCCGCGGTCGCCTTGTTCACCGGCAGCAGCTCGGCCAGCGGGCGGGGCGCCTCCCGCCGGCTCTGCGCGGCCTGCTCGCTCGCGCCGCGATGGCTGTCGACGCGGTCCTCGAACCGGCCCAGCTGCCAGGACCCCATGAACACGCAGAAGGGGATGGCGAGCAGCACGAAGACGTTGATGCCCCACCAGCGGGGCGTCAGCAGAAACCGGTACACGCCCCCAACGGTACGGGGCGGCGGCACGGGCCCGCCGTGCGGGTCCGGGAAGTTTTCCACAGGCTGGGGGCCTCGTCAGCGGAATGTCGGCGGAGGCGGGCAGTATGGGGTCATGACTGAGAGCAACGGGGTCGCCGCGCCGCAGCGGACCGAGGACATGCCGGACTGGGAGAAGCGCTTCCGGGCGCCGCGGGTGTCACTGCCCGACTGGGCGCTGGACGCGCCGGACCGCTCCCTGTTCGTGTCGAACGCGACGGGGACGTACGAGCTGTACGCGTGGGACCGCGCGACCGGCGAGCAGCGCCAGGTCACCGACCGGCCGAACGGCACGACGGACGGGGTGCTCTCCCCGGACGGCGCCTGGATCTGGTGGTTCGACGACAAGGACGGCGACGAGTTCGGCGTCTGGCGCCGGCAGCCCTTCCAGGGCGGCGAGGACGAGCTGGCGGTCCCCGGCCTCGACCCCTCCTACCCGGCGGGCCTGGCCCTCGGCCGCGACGGCCGTACGGCGGTGGTCGGCCGCTCCACCGACGAGGACGGCACCACGATCCACCTGGCCCGCGAGGGCGAGGCCCCGGTGGAGATCTACCGGCACCGCGAGTCCGCGGGCGTCGGCGACCTCTCGCACGACGGCACGCTGATCGCCGTCGAGCACACCGAGCACGGCGACGCCATGCACGCGGCGCTGCGCGTGCTGCGCACCGACGGCACCACGGTCGCCGAGCTGGACGACACCAAGGACGGCACCCGGGAGCTGGGCCTGGAGGTGCTGGGCTTCGCCCCGGTGGACGGCGACACCCGGCTGCTCATCGGCCACCAGCGCCGCGGCCGCTGGGAGCCGCTGGTGTGGGACGTGGCCACGGGCGAGGAGACCGACCTCGCCCTGGAGCTGCCCGGCGACGTGGGCGCCGAGTGGTTCCCGGACGGCACGGCCCTGCTCGTCTCGCACAGCTACGAGGCCCGCAGCGAGCTGTTCCGCTACGACCTCGCCACCCGCACCCTGGAGAAGATCCCCACCCCGCCCGGCACGGTCTCCGGCGCCACCCCCCGCCCGGACGGCACCGTGGAGTACCTGTGGTCGTCGGCCGCGGAACCGTCCGCGGTGCGCTCCACCCGCGGCGGCGTCGTCCTGGACCCGCCCGGCATGAAGTCGCCGGGCTCCGTCCCCGTCGAGGACGTCTGGGTCGAGGGCCCCGGCGGCCGCATCCACGCCCTGGTGCAGAAGCCGGCCGGCGCGCGCGGCCCCCTCCCCACGGTCTTCGACATCCACGGCGGCCCCACCTGGCACGACAGCGACTCCTTCGCCGCCGGCCCCGCCGCCTGGGTGGACCACGGCTACGCGGTCGTCCGCGTCAACTACCGCGGCTCCACCGGCTACGGCCGCGCCTGGACCGACGCCCTGAAGCACCGGGTCGGCCTGATCGAGCTGGAGGACATCGCGGCGGTCCGCGAGTGGGCGATCTCCTCCGGGCTCGCCGACCCGAGGCGCCTGATCCTCACCGGCGGCTCCTGGGGCGGCTACCTCACCCTCCTCGGCCTCGGCACCCAGCCGGACTTCTGGACCCTCGGCATCGCCGCCGTCCCCGTCGCGGACTACGTCACCGCGTACCACGACGAGATGGAGGCCCTGAAGGCCATGGACCGCACCCTCCTCGGCGGCACCCCCGAGGAGGTCCCCGAGCGCTTCGAGGCGTCCTCCCCGATCACCTACGTCGACCAGGTCAAGGCGCCCGTCTACATCTCCGCCGGCGTCAACGACCCCCGCTGCCCCATCCGGCAGATCGACAACTACGTCAAGCGCCTTCAGGCCCGCGGCGCCGTCCACGAGGTGTACCGCTACGACGCCGGTCACGGCTCCCTGGTGGTGGACGAACGCATCAAGCAGGTCCGCCTGGAACTGGACTTCGCGCAGCGGCACCTGAGCGCGATCACCGACTGACGGTCCAGTGGGCGGAGCCCTGGCGCGGGCGGGGGTTCACGCCCCCGTCCGCTGCCGGCTGCGCCGGCCCAGCAGCTCCGCCAGCCCCTGCCGCGTCGCCGCGAGGACGACCCGGTCGCCGTCCTTGAGGACGTAGCCGTCGGGCAGGTCCCAGACCAGCCCCGACGGCCGCCCCGCGACGGAGGCCTCACCGTCGTCGCCGGCGCCGTCCCCGGCCGGCCCGGTGTCCAGGGCCAGCACCCGCCACCACCCCGGCCGGAACGCCTCGGCCACCGTCCGCCCCTCCAGCCGGGGATGCCCGCCCACGTCGACGGCGGCGAACAGCAGCACCCGCCGCTCCACCGGGATCGCCCCGAGGATCTGCCGCCCGAACATCGCCCCGGCGAACGCGGGCGCCGCCAGATGGGACACGCTCCGGCTGCGGGTGAGCGCGTGCGGGTGCGCGGCCCGCAGGGTGCGGTACACGGCGGTCGCGAAGTCGTCGTCGTACAGCCGCAGCACCACCCGCAGATCGGGCCGCACCGAGCGGGCGTACAGCGCGGCCTCCAGGTTCGTGGTGTCCGCGCTGGTCACCGCGAGCAGCGCGTGCGCGCGATGGATCTTCGCGGCCTCCAGCACGCCCTCCTGGGTGACGTCGCCCAGCACCACCGGCACCCGCAGCCGCCGCGCCGTGGCGAGGCCGCGGGCCTCCGGGTCGGACTCCACGCACACCACCGGGATGTGCAGCTCCCGCAGCCGGGTCAGCACCCGGGTGCCGATCTTGCCGAGTCCGAGCAGCACCACGTGCCCGCCGAGCCCGCGCGGCGGCTTGCGCAGCGCGGACGCGCTCCGGAAGGTGCCGAGGCCTTCCAGCACCGCGGCCAGCAGCACCGGCAGCAGCAGCAACCCGACCAGGCCGGACAGCAGTTGCAGCACCTGCCGGGCGGTGGACTCCTTCAGGGCGGGCTCGTTGATCGCGAACAGGTCGAGGAGCGTCACATAGGTGGCGTGCAGCAGATGCGAGCCGGTCACCACCTTCAGCGCCACGGCCAGCCCGATCACACACGCCACCAGCCCGAACAGCGACCACCGCAGCCGCCGGGAGAACAGCGAGCCGAACGGCAGCGCCCCGCCGCGCGCGCCCCGGGAGGGACCGGAGTACGACACCTGCTCCAGCACCACCGCGCCCCGCCCGGTGGCGGCGCGCACCGTCGCCGCGTCCGGCAGCAGCTGCGGACCCTGGTCCCCGCTGCCCTCCGAACCGTCCGCGCCGGCCGGGTCGTTGCTGGTTGCGGAGAGCAGCGCCAGGGTGGCCAGTCCGGGGTCGGCGACCTCGCCGGGCGCGGGCGGCGGGCGCTCGACCGCGCGCAGCAGCAGGCCCTCGGTCTGCACGACCTTGCTGGTGCCGGCGAGGGCGGAGGCGGCCAGCGCGGGCGCGGCGGTGTCGGCGTCGGACAGGACGGTCGTGGAGGCGTCGAAGCCGGTGGCGCCGTCGCCGAGGGCCAGGGTGGCGGCCTGGTCGAGCAGGTCCTCGATGTGCTGGCCGAGCCGCCGGTTGTACAGGCGCAGGACGAGCCGCAGCCGGTGGTTGAGGCGGCGGGCGGCGAGCGCGGCACGGATGTTGGTCTCGTCGTCGTCGTACACCAGCGCCAGCGCGGCGGCCCGCTGCACGCCCGCCTCGGCGAGCACGGCCTCGGTCAGCTCGGTGGCCTGGATGACGCGCTGGGCCGAGGCCTCGGCGGCCGCGCCGCCGCCCCCGCTGCCACCGCCGCTCCCGCTTCCGTTCCCGTTGCCCCGGCCCACGGCGGCGTTCACCATGTCCCGCAGGGCCGCCGACGCCGCGCGGGCCCGGCCGACGACCGGCTGGCGCACCCGGCGGCCGGAGGGCGGCACGACGAGGGTGACCTGTTCGCCGTAGACGATCCGCAGCTCGGCGGCGAGCCGGTGCGCGAGCCCGTCGTCGCCGCACACCACCATGTGCGCGGCCGCGTCACCCGGCAGACCCTGGTTCGGAACGGTCCCCATGTGAGGAAACACTGCCCCAACGGGCCCATCGGTTCCACGAAGACTGAACGTCGGGCGACTTCGCGGCGTACTGACCGACGTGGCCGACACCGCCGGAACCTCCCGCACCCGCCTCGACTCCTCCCTCCTGCTCGCCCTGCTCCTGCCCCTGCTGCTTCTCGCCCAGGGCCCCGTGCGGAGCGCCCTGGCCGCGCCGGTGATGCAGAGCTGGACGACGGTGTTCGTGGCGGTGACCGTGCAGGCGCTGCCCTTCCTGGTGTTCGGGGTGGTGCTGTCGGCGGTGATCGGCGTCCTCGTGCCGCCGTCCTTCTTCGCCCGCGCCCTGCCGGGCCGGCCCGCGGCGGCCGTGCCGGTCGCGGGGCTCGCGGGGGCGGTGCTGCCGGGCTGCGAGTGCGCGTCGGTGCCGGTGGCGGGCGCGCTGATGCGCCGGGGTGTCACCCCGGCCGCCGCGCTGGCGTTCCTGCTGTCCGCGCCCGCGATCAACCCGGTCGTCCTCACCGCGACGGCGGTCGCCTTCCCCGGCGCGCCGGAGATGGTGGCGGCCCGGTTCGTGGCCGGTCTGCTCGCGGCGTGCGCGATGGGCTGGCTGTGGCAGCGGCTGGGCCGCGCCGACTGGCTGCGCCCGCCGTCCCGGCCGGAGCACGCGGGGCAGGGCCGTGGCGCGGCCTTCTGGGGGTCGGTGCGCCACGACGTGCTGCACGCGGGCGGCTTCCTGGTGCTCGGTGCGGCGGCCGCCGCCACGCTGAAGGCGGTGGTGCCCGAGGGCTGGCTGCGCGCGGCGGCGGAAAACCCGGTGGTGGGCGTGGTGACGCTCGCCCTGCTGGCCGTCGTGCTGTCGATCTGCTCGGAGGCGGACGCGTTCGTGGCCGCGTCCCTGACCCCCTTCGGCCCGACCGCCCGCCTGGCGTTCCTGGTCGTCGGCCCGATGGTCGACCTGAAGCTGATCGCGATGCAGTCGGCCCTGTTCGGCCGGGGTTTCGCGGCCCGCTTCGCGCCCGCCACCTTCGCCGTCGCCGTGACCTGCGCCGTCCTGACCGGGGCGGTACTGCTGTGAGCCGGGCGGCGCGGACGGCGGTGCTGTTCCTGCTCGGGGCGGTACTGCTGTGAGCCGGGCGGCGCGGACGGCATTGCTGTTCCTGCTCGGGGCGGTGCCGCTGTGAGCCGGGCGGCGCAGGCGGCGGTGCTGTTCCTGCTCGGGGCGGTGCCGCTGTGAGCCGGGCGGCGCAGGCGGCGGTGCTGTTCCTGCTCGGCGCGGTGCTGCTGCGCACCGGGGCCGGTGACACCTCCCTGCGCTATGTGAAGGAGGCGCTGCGCCCGCTGCTGCTCGCCTCCGGCGCCGTACTGGTCGCGACGGCGGGCGCGACGGCCTGGTACGCCCACCGGGAGCGCCGCGCGGCGCCCCACGGCACCGCCCACCCCGCGCCCCGCGTCTCCTGGCTGCTGCTCCTGCCGGTCCTCGCGCTCGTCCTCGTCGCCCCGCCCGCGCTCGGCTCGTACAGCGCGATGCGCGCCGGTACGGCGCTGCAACGCCCGCCCGCCTTCCCGCCGTTGCCGCCGGGCGACCCGGTCCCGCTGGGGCTCGCCGACTACGCGGCCCGCGCGGTCTACGACGACGCCCGCTCCCTCGACGGGCGCCGCGTCCGCGTCACCGGCTTCGTCGCGCTCGGCGGCGACGGCACGCCCTACCTCGTGCGGATGACCCTCGACTGCTGTGCCGCGGACGCCCAGCCGGTGAAGGTGGCCCTCACCGGCCGGGTCCCGCCGGTGCTGAACCCCGACGGCTGGCTGGAGGTCACCGGCACCGCCACCGGCCGCCGCACGCGGGACCCGGTGAACGCGCGCCCCGTGCCGTACCTGGACGTCGAGCGGGCCCGCCCGGTCCCGGCGCCCCGGAACCCGTACGCCGACCGGGAGCGGTGACCCGGCGGCCGGGTTCAGTGAACGGACAGCCCGCCGTCCACGAACAGCGACTGCCCGGTGACGTAGGCGGAGGCGCGGCTCGCCAGGAACACCGCCGCGCCCGCGAAGTCCTCGGCGAGACCGTTGCGGCCGGTCATGGTGCGGGCGGCCAGCTCGGCGACCTTGGCGGGGTCGCTGGACAGCCGCTCGTTGAGCGGGGTCATCACGAAGCCCGGCACGAGGGTGTTGCAGGTGACGCCGTACGGCGACCAGGCCTCCGCCTGCGACCGGGCCAGCGCCTCCAGGCCGCCCTTGGACACCCCGTACGCGCCGCTCTGCACGAACGCCCGGTGCGCCTGCTGGGAGCTGACGTGGATGATCCGCCCGAAGCCGCGCTCGGCCATGCCGGGCCCGAACCGCTGCCCGAGCAGGAACGGCGCCTCCAGGTTGACGGCGAGGGTGATGTCCCAGACGTCGTCGCCGAGTTCGCCGAGCGGCGGACGCAGGTTGACGCCCGCGGAGTTCACCAGGATGTCCGGCTCCCCGAACACCGCGGCGGCCTCCTCGGCGGCCGCCCGCACCCCCGCGCGGGTGGCGAGGTCGGCGCTGACCCACCCGGCCCGGCAGCCGTCGGCGGTCAGCTCGTCGACGGTCTCGGCCAGTTGCGCCTCGCGCCGCGCCACCACCACGACCCGTGCCCCGGCCCGCGCCAGCGCGCCGGCCACGGCCCGCCCGATCCCGGAGCTGCCCCCGGTGACGACGGCGACGCGGCCGTCCAGCGAGAACAGGTCGGACAGATAGGTCTGCGAGCTCATGTGCGCACCCCTGGATCGACGGACACCTGCGGCCAACCTACGCGGGGGATTCGGGGCGGTGCCGACCGGGCAGTCCAGCGGTGACACCCACCCGCGCGACGACCATGGAGGACGCGTGAAGGTCTCCGTCGACCCCGACCTCTGCTACGGCTCCGGCGACTGCGTGTACCGCGCGCCGCACGTCTTCACCGTGGTGGACGGTTTCGGGGCCGTCCTGCCGGGCCGCGAGGACACCGGCGACGACCCCCGGGTCCGCGAGGCGGCCGAGGGCTGCCCGTCGCAGGCGATCAGCCTCGGCGGGTGACCGGCCAGCGCCAGCCGCTCGCGGCCAGCGCCCGCGCCCTGGCCCCCGCCACCGCCGTCCGGGCCCGGCGTTCGACCGGGTCCGTGTGGGCGGGCCGGCCCGTGACCTGGCCGTCCCACTTGCGGTAGAGCAGGCCGGGCTCGCGGCTGAACCAGCCGCGGCTGACCGCGTCCAGGGCGAGGAGCAGACCGGTGTCCTCGGAGGCGGGCAGGGCCATCCAGCCGCCGAGCGCGAGCAGCAGATCGCGGCGGGCGCAGAGGGAGGCGGGGTGGACGGGCGCGCGGTGGTCGTTGGCCGACCAGTGGGCGAGGACGGTACCGGGTTCGAGGGGGCCCTCGTCGGGGTCGCCGGGGAAGGCGGCCGTGGAGCCGTCGGGCAGCAGGTCGAGGACGCCGGAGGTGGCCCAGCCGAGGCTGGGGTCCGCCTCCAGGGCGGCCACGTCGCGGGCGAGCGCGCCGGGGGTGAGCCGGTCGTCGGCGTCGAGGACCTTCACGTACGCGCCGTCGGCGTGCGCGAGCGCCATGGTGCGGGCGACGCCGGGCCCGCCGGGGCGGCCCTGGCGGAAGGAGACCCGCGGGTCGTCGGGCACATGGGGGCGGACCCGGTCCGTCTCGCCGTCCTCCTGGATCAGCCACCGCCACTCCCAGCCGTCGGGCAGCCGCTGGTCGCGCAGCGAGGCGTACGCCTCGGGCAGGAACCGCGCCGACGGGGCGTGCACGGCGGTGACGACGGTGACGGTCCCGCGCACGGCGGCGCTCACCACCTTTCCAGCCGGGTCGTGAACCGCAGCTCGGTGCGGTCGCCGGGCAGCGTGCAGAAGGCGACGTCGACGACGCGGTCGTGGATGTCGTACGACGTCTTGCGCAGCAGGATCACCGGCGTGCCCGCGGCGAGGGCCAGGTCGCGGGCCTCCTCGGGGGTCGCGGCGCGCACGGTGACCCGTTCCTCGATCCGGTCGACCTCGATGCCGACGGTGTGCAGCTGGCTCTGCGTGCCGCCCGGCCAGGGCTCGTTGGTCTCGTCCAGCAGGTCCGGGTTGGCCTCGACGAGGTCGTGGCGGAGGTAGGAGGTGACGAGGCTGAGGGGGGCGGGCTCGGTGGCGTGCCGGGTCCGGTAGGTGCGCTCCAGCAGGGGGGTGCCGGGCGGGACGCCGAACGCCTCGGCCAGCTCCGGCGTCGCCCCGGTGAGCCGGTAGGAGGCGTGGAACTCCAGGTCGCCGGTGGTCAGTCCGGTGTCGCGTTCGGTGGCGCCGTCGCCCGCGCAGGCCGCCCGGGGCTTGCGGGCACGGTCCTTCTCCCACTGGTGCCGGCTGTTGTCGCGGACGGCCGGGGTGCGCGGCGGCCGTCCTGGTACGTCCGTGGTCTTCTCGTACGCCTGGGACACGGGCCCAGCCTAGGCGGCTGACGATCATCCGGCAGGGCGGTCCGGCGGGCCGGACACGCGAACGCCCGATCGCTGGTGACGGGGGATACACCAGCGATCGGGCTGACACCCAGCCTAACAAGGCGACTCGTGCGAGGGGAGCCGACTGCTCCGCCCCGCCGAGCGGGTGTGGCGCTAATCACGCGAACGGGTGTCGAACAGGTGCCCGCGACAGCTCACTTCCGCCTCCGGCCGCAGCTCTCCTCCGACTCCCGCCGCGACTCTCGTCCGACTACCGCCGCGACTCTCGTCCGACTCCCGCCACCCGTTCTCGTCCGACCCCCGCCGGACCGCGTCACTCCTCGCAGGGCGGGTCGTACGACAGCCGCGGAAGGTACTCGTTCCACTTCTCCCGCGTCAGCACGCCCCGCGTGGTCGCGCAGATGTGCCGGATCGCCGAGTCGACGTCGAGGTTCCACAGCCGCACGGTGTCGGTGCCGCTGGACACGCCGAGCATGTGACCGGCGGGGCTGAAGGAGAGGAAGTTGCCGGTCTTGGCGTTGGGGCTCATCGACTGGCCGATCGGTGCCGCGTCCGCCGGGCTGGCCACGTCCCACAGCCGGACCGTGTTGTCGTTGCCGCCGCTCGCCAGGGTGCGGCCGTCGCGGCTGAACGTCAGCGACACGACCGCCTCGGTGTGCCCGGTCAGGGTGGCGGCGGGGCGGGCGCCGCGGGCGGGGTCGGAGAGGTCCCACAGCCGGACGGTGTCGTCGTCCCCGCCGCCGGCCAGCGTGCTCCCGTCGGGGCTGAAGGCGAGCACGTTGATCGGCCCCCGGTGGTCGGTGAGCGGCACGTCCAGGCGGGTGGCGCGGGCCGGGTCGGTGACGTTCCACAGCCGGACGGTGCCGTCGGCGCTGCTGCTCGCCAGGGTGTGCCCGTCGGGGCTGAAGACGAGGGCGTTGACGTACCCCTTGTGGCCGGTGAGGGGCGCGCCGAGCGGCACCGGCCGGGCCGGGTCGGCGACGTTCCACAGCCGGACGGTGCGGTCGTCGTACGCGGTCGCCAGGGTGCGCCCGTCGGGGGCGAAGGCCAGCGCGTCGGGGGAGGCGAAGCGGGTGCGCAGGGCGATCGGCGGCCCGGCCGCCACCGGGTGCGCGGGGTCCGTGACGTCCCACAGGTGCACCGACCGCTGGAGGGTCTGCACGGCGAGCAGGTGCCCGTCGGGCGAGAAGGCCAGCGCCCGCTCGCCGCCGTCCCCCGGCATGAACGCCCGCCCCAGCCGCACCGGCCGCGCCGGCCGCCGTACGTCCCACAGCCGCACCTTGCCGTCCCGCGCCGCGGTGGCCAGCACCCGCCCGTCCGGCCGGAACGCCCCGCTGCGGCCGATCATGTCCGAGGTCGGCACCGTCCACAGCCGCACCTTGCTGTCGCCGCTGCCGGTGGCCAGGGTGCGCCCGTCGGGGCTGAACCCGAGCGCGTACATCTCCCCGCTGCTGCCCGCCAGCGGCTCGCCGACCTGCGAGGGGTACGCCGGGTCGCTGACGTTCCACAGGCTGGCGGTGCTGTCCGCGCTGGCGGCGGCGAGGGTGCGCCCGTCGGGGCTGAACGCCACCGACCAGACGGGACCGGTGTGCGCGGTGAGCGGGGGACCGAGCTGGGCGGTGTCCGCGGCTCCGGCCGGGTCCCACAGCCGTACGGTGTCGTCGCCGCCGCCGCTGGCGAGGGTGCGCCCGTCGGGGCTGAACGCCACCGAGTGCACGGTCTCCGTGTGCCCGCTCAGTGTGCCGAGCGCCCGCGCCCGCCGCGGGTCCGCCACGTCCCACAGCCGGATCGTGTGGTCGTCGCCCCCGGCCGCCAGGGTCCGCCCGTCGGGGGCGAACGCCACGGACCGTACGGCCGCCCGGTGCCCCGTCAGCTCGGCGACGCGCCCGGCCCGCCCGGGGTCGGACACGTCCCACAGGCCGACGGTGCGGTCCTCGCTGGCGGAGGCGAGGGTACGGCCGTCCGGACTGAACGCCACCAGGTAGACCGTGCCCTCGTGACCGGTCAGCGGTGTGCCCAGCGGACGCGGGTGCGCCGGATCCCGTACGTCCCACAGCCGGATCACGCCGTCGTCGCCCGCGCTGGCCAGGGTGCGCCCGTCCGGGCTGAAGACCGCGCTGCTCACCCAGGAGCGATGCCCGGCGAGCGGCGCGCCCAGCGGGGCCGGCCGGGTCGGGTCGGCCACGTTCCACAGGCGTACGGTGCGGTCGTAGGAGGCGGTGGCCAGGGTGCGGCCGTCGGGGCTGAACGAGGTCAGGTAGACCGCGCCGGTGTGGCCGAGCAGCGGGGTGGCCAGCGGGGCGTTCACGATCGAGATCAGCCGGTTGTTCGTGCCGGCGTCGTCCGGGCGGAGCCGGTGCGCCACCAGGTCCAGCTGCGCGGACAGCGACGGATCGGTGTACTGCACCCGGTCCGCCTCCGCGACCACCTGCTCGAACACCGCGTCGTCCCGCTGCTGGAAGGCCACCACCGCCGCCCCGACCGCCACCAGCGCCAGCGCCACCAGCGTGGCGACCGCGCCCCGGCTGAGCCAGGCGGTACGGCGGCGCAGCCGCACCGACGCGGCCAGGAACTCCACCGCGCCGCGGGTGAGGTAGGTGTTCCCGGCCGACTTCGCCCAGCTCTCCGCCTGCTCCAGCCGCGACCCCCGGTACAGCAGCGCCGGGTCGCGGTGCGAGGCCTCCCAGGCCCGGCCGTCCTCCTCCAGCCGCTGGCGCAGCAGGTTGCCGCCGCGGTCCTCGTCGATCCACTCCCGCAGCCGGGGCCAGGCGTGCAGCAGCGCCTCGTGGGTGATCTCCACGGTGTCCGCGTCGAGGGTGACCAGCCGGGCGCGGACCAGCGCCTCCAGCGACTCCTCCGTCTTGCGCGGGTCGGCCGACTCCTCCGCGAGCTGCCGGCGGGTGCCGCGCCGCCGGGTCGCGGCGGTGTCCTCGCCGACCCGGACCAGCCGCAGCAGCAGTAATCGGGCGGCCGTCCGGGCCGCCGGGTCCAGCCCCGACCAGGCCCGCTCGGCGGTCGCGGCCACCGCGCCCTGGATACCGCCCGCCGCCCGGTAGCCGGCCAGGGTCAGCCGGCCCGCCTTGCGGCGCTGCCAGGTGGCGAGCAGGGCGTGCGAGAGCAGCGGCAGCACGCCCGCGTCGTGCGCGCCGCGCGGCCCGTCGGAGCTGACC
This sequence comes from Streptomyces sp. NPDC052687, assembly GCF_040678395.1. Lineage (NCBI taxonomy): Bacteria > Bacillati > Actinomycetota > Actinomycetes > Kitasatosporales > Streptomycetaceae > Streptomyces > Streptomyces sp. NPDC052687. Next base: position 206,194 of record NZ_JBFATR010000002.1, read on the forward strand.
TCCCGCACGATCAGCTCGGCGAGTCCCGGCTCCAGCTCCAGTCCCACCGCCTTGGCCGGGCCGGTGACGGCCTCCCGCAGCTCGGCGGTGGTCAGCGGGCCGAGCACCATGTGCCGGTGCTGGAGGGCGTCGGCGAGTTCGGGGTGGTGCAGGCACTGGTCGTAGAAGTCGGCTCTTATGCCGAGCAGGACCAGGACGGGGGGAGTGGGGGCGGGGGTGGGTTCGGTGGCGGGTTCGGTGGGGGTGGCGGGGGTGCGGGGGGCGCGTTCGCTGGGGTGGGCGGGGGCGCTGGGGCTGCTGAGGCTGGGGTTGCCGGGGGCGCCGGGGCTTTCGTTGCCGAGGGCGCGTCCCGTGGGAGCACCGAGGGCGCTGTAGTCGACGGGACCGCTGGGCGTATCACGGCTGGCGGGACTGCCGGGGCCACCGGCGCGTGCAGGGTGATCGGGGCCGCCGAGATCACCAGGACGACCGCGGAGACCGGGGAGACCGGGGAGACCGGGGAGACCGAGGTGACCGGGCTGACTGCGGCGGCCTGAGTCACCGGAGCCGTCACGGTCATCGGGACGGCCCCTGGCACTTAAGCCGCCTGGGTCCCGGTGGTTGCCCGAGCCACCGGGGCGGCCTGGTTCACCGGGGCGACCCCGGTCCCCCCGTCCGCCGGAGGCGTCGATGCCGTCGGGGGAGCAGGCGGCGTGCAGGAGGCGGATGAAGGTGCGGCGGTCGGCCTCCTCGGCGCAGAGGGTGAACGTCTCCTCGAACTGGTCCACGATCACGACCGGCCGGGCGCCGGGCCCGGCCCAGGCGGCGAACGCCTCCCGCACCGCGCGGGCGAACTCCGGGCCGTCGTCCGCGCCGTCCGGGGCGCCGGCCACGACGTCCCCGAGCCCGGGGACCAGGCGGCACAGCTCGCCGAGCGGATCGGCGCCCGGGACCAGTTGCAGCACCCGCCGCGCCCCGGCGTCGCGCAGTGCCGGGACCAGGCCGGCGTTCAGCAGCGAGGACTTCCCCGCGCCCGAGGCACCGACGAGCATGACGAGGCCGCCGGTACCGCTGTCCTCCACCGCCCGCAGCTGGGCGAGGAGCGCCTCGGTGCTGCGTTCCCGGCCGAAGAACCAGCGTGCGTCCTCCAGCCGGTAGGCGGCCAGGCCCCGGTAGGGGCAGACAGCGGCGGGGAGGTCGGGGGCCGGTTCCTCGGGGGGTGTCTCGCCCGCGGGCCGGTCCGCGACCGGGTCGGCCACCGCCCGCTCCCACAGCCGCTGCCACTCGGCCACGTCGTACAGGCCGGGGCTCACCGGCACGGAACGGATCCGGCGCGCCTGCGGGATCAGTACCTGGAGCACGGCGGCGAGGGCGGCGAACTGGGCGGGGACGTTCTTCGCGCGCCGCCAGTCGCTGATCCGCTGGGCGGAGACCCGCACGGGCCGTCCCCGCTCGTCGATCCGCTCCAGCCGGGTGACCGCCTCGGACACCCGTTTCAAAGGCGGGTTGCCGGCCTCCTTGTACAGCAGCGCGAGCCGTTCAGCGAAGGCTGTGCGTGCCGCCGAGTCGGAACCCAAGGCCTCCACCCCTTTGCCACCGCCCTACCGGACATCCGGACCGGAAAACTCACTCTATACGTCTGACCTGCGGCTTCACCCTGCTCCGGAGACCGGAACCTCCTCCTGACCAGCCACGAATGGCAGGATCTCGACCAGATCCGGAGCGGTAGCCACTCCGCCACTCAGCGCTAGTACCCACACCCGAACGTCCGGTACCGGTCCCCGCGAGGGGAGGGACCGGTGCCGGCCGCAAGCATTGAAGTTCGCACCACGAACCAAAATTGTTCGTGGTGCGAACCTATTGTCGTTCTCGGGGGTGAACGGCCATGCTCGACCACGCACTCGCGTCCCCGTCCGTCCCGGTGTCCCGGCGGCCCGTCGTCTTCGGCTCCGGCGCGCCCGGCGGCGTCGAGGACACGGCGGAACTGCTGCGTACGGTCCAGCGGGCCGACCGCGACGGACTCGACCACTTCTCCCTCTCCGACCACCCCTACCTCGGCGACCGGCTCGACGCGTACGCCGCGCTCGGCTTCCTGCTCGGCGCCACCCGGCACATCGCCGGCTTCGCCAACGTCACCAACCTGCCGAGCCGCCCCGCCCCCGTGCTCGCCCGCACGGTCACCTCCCTGTCCGCGCTCACCGGCGGACGGGTGGTCCTCGGGATGGGCGCGGGCGGGCTGTGGGACCGGATCGCCGACCTGGGCGTGCCCCGGCTGCCGCCCGCCGCGGCGGTCGACGCCTTCGAGGAGGCGATCACGCTGATCCGGAGGCTGTCCGGCGGCGGCGACCCGGTCACCTTCCACGGCCGCCACTACCGGGTGGACGGCATCGCACCGGCCCCCGTGCCCGCGCCGCCCGTCTGGACCGGCTCGGTGGGCCCCAGGTCCCTGGCGGCCACCGGCAGGGTCGCCGACGGCTGGGTCCCCGGCCACGCGGCGGACTGGCTCAGCGAGCGCTACCGCACCTCGCGCCCGGTCATCGACGAGGCCGCTGCCGCGGCGGGCCGCGATCCCCGCGCCATCCGTACGATCTTCAACTTCCCCGGCCGGATCACCGACCGCCCCCTGCCCGCCCCACGCGACCGCGACGGCCGCTGGCTCGGCGGCTCGGTCGCCCAGTGGACCGACAAACTCACCGACGCGGTGCAGAACCACGGCGCCTGCGGCTTCACCCTCTTCGCCCCCGACCACGGCACCCCCGACCCCACCACCCTGTCCCACTGGGCCCGCGACATCGCCCCGGCGGTACGGGAGGTGGTGGCGAAGGAGGAGCTGACGGCCTGAGTGCGGTGGCGGGGGAGGGGCTGACGGCCTGAGCGCGGTGGCGGGGGAGGGGTGACCGTCCGGGCGGCGCCGCGCCCACGGACCCCGGCCACGGACCCCCACGCGCCGAGCCCGCGGGGCACCCCGCCCCGGACCTCCGTGCGCCGACCAGGGCCGGCCGCCAACCCCGTCAACCACAGCCCCCCGCGCCCGGCCCCCGCTCCCGCAGGGACTCCTCACGCGCCCACGTACGCCGCCAGGTGCTCGCCCGTGAGGGTGGAGCGGTCGGCGACCAGGTCGGCCGGGGTGCCCTCGAAGACGACGCGGCCGCCGTCGTGGCCGGCGCCGGGGCCCAGGTCGATGATCCAGTCGGCGTGGGCCATCACGGCCTGGTGGTGCTCGATCACGATGACCGACTTGCCGGAGTCGACCAACCGGTCCAGCAGACCGAGGAGCTGCTCGACGTCGGCCAGGTGCAGACCCGTGGTCGGCTCGTCGAGGACGTAGATCCCGCCCTTCTCGGCCATGTGCGTGGCCAGCTTCAGCCGCTGGCGCTCGCCGCCGGAGAGGGTGGTGAGCGGCTGGCCGAGCGTGAGGTAGCCGAGGCCGACGTCGACGAGCCGCGTGAGGATTTTGTGCGCGGCCGGAGTGCGCGCCTCACCGGCGGCGAAGAACTCCGCGGCCTCGGTCACCGGCATCGCCAGCACCTCGCTGATGTCCCGCCCGCCGAACCGGTACTCCAGCACCGACGCCTCGAACCGCCGCCCCTCGCAGTCCTCGCAGGTGGTGGCGACCCCGGCCATCATCGCCAGGTCGGTGTAGACGACCCCGGCGCCGTTGCAGGACGGGCAGGCGCCCTCGGAGTTGGCGCTGAACAGCGCCGGCTTCACCCCGTTGGCCTTGGCGAAGGCCTTGCGGATCGGGTCGAGCAGCCCGGTGTACGTCGCCGGGTTGCTGCGCCGCGAGCCGCGGATGGGCGCCTGGTCCACCGACACCACGCCCGCGTCCGCCGGGAGCGACCCGTGCAGCAGCGAACTCTTGCCGGACCCGGCGACCCCGGTCACCGCCACCAGCACCCCGAGCGGGACGTCGACGTCCACGCCCTGGAGGTTGTTCGTCCGCGCCCCGCGGATCTCCAGCGTCCCGGTCGGCCGGCGCACCGACTCCTTCAGCGCCGCCCGGTCGTCCAGGTGCCGCCCGGTCACGGTGTCGCTCGCCCGCAGCCCCTCGACGCTGCCCTCGAAGCACACCGTGCCGCCCGCCGTGCCGGCGCCGGGACCCAGGTCCACGACGTGGTCGGCGATCGCGATGACCTCCGGCTTGTGCTCCACGACCAGCACCGTGTTGCCCTTGTCCCGCAGCCGCAGCAGCAGTTCGTTCATCCGCTGGATGTCGTGCGGGTGCAGACCGGTGGTCGGCTCGTCGAAGACGTACGTGACATCGGTGAGCGAGGACCCGAGGTGGCGGATCATCTTCACGCGCTGCGCCTCACCGCCCGACAGCGTGCCCGCGGGCCGCTCCAGCGACAGATAGCCCAGCCCGATCTCCACGAACGAGTCGAGGGTCTGCTGGAGCGCGGTGAGCAGCGGCGCCACCGACGGCTCGTCAAGCTCCCGCACCCACGCGGCCAGGTCGCGGATCTCCATCGCGCAGGCGTCCGCGATGGAGACGCCCTTGATCTTCGACGACCGGGCCCCCTCGCTCAGCCGCGTCCCGTCGCACTCGGGACAGGTGGTGAAGGTGACCGCCCGCTCCACGAACGCCCGGATGTGCGGCTGCATCGCCTCCTTGTCCTTCGCCAGGAACGACTTCTGGATCTTCGGGATCAGGCCCTCGTAGGTGAGGTTGATGCCCTCCACCTTGATCTTCGTCGGCTCCTTGTGGAGCAGGTCGTGCAGTTCCCGCTCGGTGAACTTCCGGATCGGCTTGTCCGGGTCGAAGAAGCCGCAGCCGCTGAAGATCCGCCCGTACCAGCCGTCGACGGTGTAGCCGGGGATCGTCAGCGCGCCCTCGTTCAGCGACTTGCTGTCGTCGTACAGCTGGGTGAGGTCGAAGTCGGTGACCGAGCCGCGCCCCTCGCAGCGCTGGCACATTCCGCCGGTGCGCTCGAACGTCGCCTTCTCCGCCTTCGTCTTCGCCCCGCGCTGCACGGTGATCGCGCCGCTCGCCCGCACCGAGGCCGTGTTGAACGAGTACGCGCTGGGCGGCCCGATGTGCGGGTCGCCGAGCCGGCTGAACAGGATCCGCAGCATCGCGTTGGCGTCGGTGGCGGTGCCGACCGTGGAGCGCGGGTCGGCGCCCATCCGCTGCTGGTCCACGCTGATCACGGTGGTCAGCCCGTCCAGCACGTCCACCTCGGGCCGCGCCGTCGTCGGCATGAAGCCCTGCACGAAGGCGCTGTACGTCTCGTTGATCAGCCGCTGCGACTCCGCGGCGATGGTGTCGAACACCAGCGAGCTCTTGCCCGAGCCGGACACCCCGGTGAACACCGTCAGCCGGCGCTTGGGTATCTCGACGCTGACGTCCTTCAAGTTGTTCTCGCGGGCGCCGACCACGCGGATCAGATCGTGGCTGTCGGCGACGTGCGGGGCGGACGGGCGCGCGTCCGTGCCGGTGGCTCTGGTCATCGTGGCCTCCATGATTCGTGCCGTACGGCGGTGCGGGCGGTGCGGGTGCCGGCATGGGCGGGGCCGGCGGTGCGGGCGGTGCCCTGGGGGCGGCAGCGGGAGCGGGCTCGGCCGGCTCCGCAGGACCGTAACCCGGCCTCGGGCGGAGTCAGCCGTTCCGGCGCTGGGCGAAGCGCAGCATGTTGCCCGCGGGGTCACGGAAGGCGCAGTCGCGCACCCCCCACGGCTGGTCGACCGGCTCCTGCAACACCTCGGCGCCCGAGGCCCGGACCCGCTCGAAGAGGGCGTCGCAGTCGTCGGTCGAGAAGATCACCCCGCGCAGCAGGCCCTTGGCGAGCAGCTCCGCCATGGCCCGCCGGTCCGCCTCGGAGGCGTTCGGGTCGGCGACCGGCGGCTCTAGCACGATCTCCACACCGGGCTGCGCGGGCGAGCCGACGGTCACCCACCGCATCCCCTCGAAGGAGACGTCGCGCCGGACCTCCAGCCCGAGCGTGTCCCGGTAGAAGGCGAGCGCCTTGTCGTGGTCGTCCACGGCGATGAAGCACTGCGACAGCGTGATGTCCATGCCGGACACGCTACGACCGGGCCGCGCCCTTCGCTTCTCCGTTCCTGACCGGTCTGGTCAGCACCTTGGCGACGCACGCCGGGACGTTCGCGCCCTCCCGGTGATCCAGGGCCCGGTAGGCGCTCGGACTCATCCCCACCAGCTCCGTGAAGCGGGAACTGAACGACCCCAGCGACGTACACCCCACCGCGAAGCACACCTCGGTCACCGACAGGTCCCCGCGCCGCAGCAGCGCCTTGGCCCGCTCGATCCGACGGGTCATCAGATAGCTGTACGGCGTCTCCCCGAACGCGGCGCGGAAGCTGCGCGAGAAGTGCCCGGCCGACATGTGCGCCTCCCGCGCCAGCGCCGGCACGTCCAGCGGCTGCGCGTAGTCACGGTCCATCCGGTCACGAGCCCGCCGCAGCAGCACCAGATCCGAGAGCGTCACGGCACCAGGATGGCACGCCCCGCGACCCGGGACTCAGGGACTGATGGAGTCGAGGAAGTTCCCGATGGCCTCGACGATCCGGTTCCTGCGCCGATGCGCGGTGCTGCAATACCGCCGGGTGCGCCACCGCCGTCGCTGCGGCACCGGCGTGCCGCACCACGAGCACGGCACCGTTCGTATCGCTCCCCCGTTCACGCCCCACACCGTAGCGGGTCCGGATGCGGGGCGTCCGCGTGGAGCGAAGGGGAGGCACGTACGGCGAGAGGGCGGGCGAAGGGGCGGGCGACGGGCGAAGGGGCGGGCCCGTCATCCGCTCACGTGACGCCGCAGCGCGTCGACGCGGTCGGTGCGCTCCCAGGTGAAGTCGGGCAGCTCCCGCCCGAAGTGACCGTAGGCGGCGGTCTGGGCGTAGATCGGGCGCAGCAGGTCGAGGTCGCGGATGATGGCGGCCGGGCGCAGGTCGAAGACCTCGGTGACGGCCCGCTGGATCGCCTCCTCGGGGTGGAGGGCGGTGCCGAAGGTCTCGACGAACAGCCCGACGGGCTCCGCCTTGCCGATCGCGTACGCCACCTGCACCTCGCAGCGGGCGGCGAGACCCGCGGCGACCACGTTCTTGGCGACCCAGCGCATCGCGTACGCCGCCGAGCGGTCCACCTTGGACGGGTCCTTGCCGGAGAACGCGCCGCCACCGTGACGGGCCATGCCGCCGTAGGTGTCCACGATGATCTTGCGGCCGGTCAGCCCCGCGTCGCCCATCGGACCGCCGATCTCGAAGCGGCCGGTCGGATTCACCAGCAGACGGTGGTTCTCGGTGTCGAGCTTGATGCCCTCGTCCAGCAGCGCCTTCAGCTCCGGCTCGACCACGAACTCCCGGATGTCGGGCGCCAGCAGCGAGTCGAGATCGATGTCGGACGCGTGCTGGGACGAGACGACGACTGTGTCGAGGCGGACGGCCTTGTCGCCGTCGTACTCGATGGTGACCTGGGTCTTCCCGTCCGGGCGCAGGTAGGGGATCGTGCCGTTCCTGCGCACGTCCGTCAGCCGCTTCGACAGCCGGTGGGCCAGGAAGACCGGGAGCGGCATGAGCGTCGGCGTCTCGTCCGTCGCGTAGCCGAACATCAGGCCCTGGTCGCCGGCGCCCTGCCGGTCCAGCTCGTCCTCGTCGCCCTCGACGCGGGTCTCGTACGCCGTGTCGACGCCCTGCGCGATGTCCGGGGACTGCGAGCCGATCGACACGGACACCCCGCAGGAGGCGCCGTCGAAGCCCTTCTTCGAGGAGTCGTAGCCGATCTCCAGCACGGTGTCCCGGACCAGCTGGGCGATCGGGGCGTACGCCTTGGTCGTGACCTCACCGGCCACGTGGACCTGACCGGTGGTGATCAGCGTCTCGACGGCGACCCGGGAGGCCGGGTCCTCGCGCAGCAACGCGTCGAGGATCGTGTCGCTGATCCGGTCGGCGATCTTGTCGGGGTGACCCTCGGTCACGGACGCCGAGGTGAACAGGCGACGCGACATGGCACTCCTTGGCGGGCGGGGGCGGGGGCGGGGGCGGACGCGGGGCTGGGGGCGGCTTGGGCGGAGGAGGGGGCGGCGGACGTTCCGGTCCATCGCGAGCAGCCCGGGAGCGACAACTCGCCCTACTGGCCGACGGGTTGAGCCCCGCTCCCGCAGGCGACGGGGCAGACTCTGCCATGGACGCGGCGACGCGGGGCGGATCCTTCCGTTCGCCGGAAAGCCACGCGGCCCGCAGGGACCACGACGGTCACGGACCCGACCGGTGAGTAGGGGGTACGGACGGCGGACGACGGCGGACGACGGCGGACGACGGCGGCAGGCTCAGACCGCCGTCGTATCCGCCTCGGCCGAGGACTCCCGGCCGGCCGCCACCACCGGCTCGGGCGCCCGGAAGGCCCCGGCCGCCGCGAAGATCGCCGCGGCGACGAGGAGCGCCAGGACGGTGAACCCCGCGACCCCCTTGAAGCCGTCGAACTCGGTCAGCAGCACACCGCCGACCAAGCCGCCGATCGTCGTACCCGCGTACAGCGCGGTCGTCGACAGCGACGACACCGTGCCGCGCGAGGCAGTCGTCTGCGACAGCAGCATGTTCATGAAGACCGGGTAGGCGAGCCCGAGCATCGCGGACCCGAGGGCCAGCCCGGCGAGCGCGAGACCCAGACCCGGCGCGAACGGCACCCCGGCGTACACCACCACCAGCACCACGAACACCAGCCGCAGCGTGCGGTGTTCACCGATCCGGCGGATCAGCCGGCTGCCGAAGAGCGACGTGGTCGCCATGCCCGCGCCCAGGGCCGTCATCGAGGCGCCGACCGCGCCGACGCCCAGGCCGAAGTCCCGGTGCAGCCAGGAGCCGATGAAGGAGAACGTCTCGAACACACCGGTCTGGTAGACGAGGTAGCCCAGCAGGTACCAGGTGAAGGTCGCCGACCGGAACAGCTTGGCGTACGTCCCGAGGATCCCGGTGTTCTCGCCCGCCGCCCGGGCGGACGGCACCGACGGGAAGACCCGGAACAGCAGCAGCCAGGCGATCCCGGACAGCCCCGCCACCACGAGGAACGGCACGTGCCAGGAGACCGCCGCCAGCCAGCCGCCGACCGGGACGCCGACGACCTGCGAGATCGACATGCCCGCACCGGCGATGCCCATCGTCCGCACGATCGAGTCCGGCGCCACCAGGACCGGGATGGACGCCCAGATCTGCGGGGTGACGAGCGCGGCGCACACGCCCGCCAGGAACCGGAACAGGATCATCGACCACAGCCCCTGCGCCGCGGCACAGAGCGCCGTGGCCACCGTGAACCCGGCGAACCCGAGGAGCAGCACGCCCCGCCGGTCCCGTCCGTCCGACAACGGCCCGGCCACCAGCGCGAACACCGCGAAGCCCAGGGCGTAGGCGCTCACCATCCACCCGGAGACACCGGCCGGCACGTCGAACTCCTCGGCCAGCGTGGGCAGCAGGGGAGCGACGAGGAAGGTGTCGGTTCCGATGACGAACATGGTCGCGAACGCCGACCACGCGACGACCGCGCTGGACGGGGCACGACCGTGCCGCGTGCTGTGTGCCTGTGTCACGGCTTTCCTTTCCGCTCAAGGGCTGCGGGAGGGAGAGGGGGAGGAAGAGGGGAGAGCCCAACTGATCGCGGCGTAGGCGCAGTTGCCGCTTCGCCCTCCGGGGGAACGCCGCTGCGGGCGTCACAGGGCCCGAGTCTGCGCACGGGGCGCGGGGCCTGCCACGGACGGCGGGGAACTATGTCAGGTCGCCCGGCGCGGCAAAGGGCCGGCGGCCTGCCCTGCCCGAAGATCCGGCGAACTCACGCGGGCAGGACACGAGCCCGGGTCCGGTCGTGACCGTCGCCCTGGATGCCGGCGAGGGCGAGGACGGCGTGGGCGGCGGAGGCCAAGGTGACATGGCGGTGCCAGCCACGGAAGGACCGCCCCTCGAAGTCCTTGAGCCCGACGCGCTCGCCGATCTCGGCGAGGTCGCGGCGGGCCCGCAGGGCCAGCTTGGTCATCCGCAGCAGGGCGCTCGCCGGTACGGAGGCCATGTTGGTGAGCCACATGGCGGACGGCACGCGCCCCCCGGCCTCCCACTCACCGAGCAGCACCAGCTCACCGGAACCGGCACCGACCGGCGCGACCGCACTCATCCGCGCGACCGACCCGACCGCACCGACCGCACCGACCCGCACGCTCGCGGCCACCGAGACCCGCCGCGACCACGAAGCCCCCTCCGCCCCGTCAGCCCCCTCGGTCCCGCCGGCCTTCGCCATCCCCTCCGGATCAACCCACTCGACGGCCCGCCCCAGCCCCCGCACGGCGGTCAGAATCCGCTCGGCGCCCAGCGCCCCCGCACCATGACCGGGCAGAGCGGGATCACGGACGGTCAGCCGTGCGCTTCCCCCGACCCGCAGGATGACGGGCACGCCCGCCTCACTGAACCGCCGGACGGTGACGGTGGGCCGGACGGAATGAACGTTGAGCACCACGGGCCGCACGGGAACCCGCCAGGAGGTCATGGCCTCCAGGACGGCGGCGGAGGCGCACTCCTCCTCCGTCTCCTCCCCGATCCCGTCGGGCACCTCGGCCCGACGGCGCCGGTTGTCGTCCTGCACCCAGGTGTGCGGCAGATGCAGCCGCCAGTGCAGCGGGGCACTGAAGTGCTCGGACGCATGCCAGACGCCGAAGGCGTGCTGACCGCGGAAGGCCTGCCCCAGGCAAGGATCAAACACCTGGTCGACTCCGACGGAGTGCTGCCCGGCCTTGAGGATCGGCATCGTCCGCACCACCCACGCCCGAGGCGCCACGGCCTGCTCCAGATACGCGGCCAGAGCCTGCCGGACGGGCATCCAGTCCCACGTGGAACTGCTGATGAAGTGGTGCAGACTCTGCTCGGCGGCCGGCCCGCCCACGTGCGCGGCGATGTTCCGAATGGACTTACGCCCCTCGGTGCTCAGCAGCCCCCGCAGATACCGCTCGCCCTTCTGCCGCTGGTCGCGCCGCGGGAAGGAGGCGAACAGCACGGCGGCCAGCTCCCGGGCCGGCCCCTCCCACACGCCGTTTCCACCCCTCAGGCGGCGTCGGGCCGCACCGCACTCGCACCCGGAGCGGGCACGCGCTCGTCCTCGGACGGGAAGATCTCGTCCTCTCCGAAGTCCGGAGCCTGGAACGGGTTGGTCGCCGGAGGAGGCGACACCACCGCGGAGCGGCGGGGCTGCCCCTCCGGAGCGGAGAACAAAGACATCGAGTCGATGAGAAATCTGCCTTTCGTTACAGGTCCCCGAAGGAGACCTGGCGTGCCATGACCGGACACGACGGTCCTACAGCTTGATCATCTTCGTGTACGGGCTCAGGATCCGCATCCGCGCCGAGCCGAAATCCACGAGCGCCGCGATCCCGTCCTCCATGCCGACCACCCGGCCGAGGCCGTACACGTCATGCGTGACCTGGTCGCCCAGGGCGAACTGCTTGGGAGTCGGTACGGCCGGGGCCTTGAACGGGCTGGTGGGCAAGTGACGCTTGGGCGCCGCAGGCTTTGTCATGCCTCAGTATGCGCCCAGACCCCCCACCCCCGCTGTGGCGATCCACACAGCCCACCCGCACGCAGCTCCACCCAGGCCGGTGAGCCGCACCACTCGCAGCAGCACCGGGCCGGTACCAGGCCGCTACGATGGCCAGGCTGGGCAGTGTCCACGCGGTGGGGGAGGGGCCATGAGGACCAAGGATCCGGAGTACCCGGCAGCGGTCGAAGCGGCCGTGGAAATCCTGCGGGAGCGGGCCCGACAGGGACAGACCATGACGTACGGCGAGCTGAGCGCCGAGTTGGCGGAACGGGGCTTCGACTCCATCCCGCCTCACCGGGGAGTCATGACCTATCTGCTCAAGGACGTCTGCCTCTACCGCAACGAGGACGGACGAGCACCGATGCTCTCGGCGATCGTGGTGAACAAGGCGAGCCGGGAACCGTCCGAGCAGTTCTCCACCCTCGCTCGAAGCCTGCCCTTCTCCCGGCCGGCCGACTTGACCTGGCGTGACGAGCAGCAACAGGTGTTCGCCCAGCACCGAGAGGCATGACCTCGCCCTCGACACCCGCGTGAGCAATCCGAGCGCTCATCAGCTCGGCCTGGAGGGCCGGTCAGGAGCCTTTGACCCCCGAGCACGACAAAGGGCCTGGCGTCACTTGCACACCAGACCCTCTGACCAGCGTCGGGGTGGCGGGATTTGAACCCACGACCTCTTCGTCCCGAATGAGGTCCGGTTGGTGCGCCTGCCGGCTTCGATGGCGTTTCCGCAGGTCAGATGGGTGGGCTCGGTTGGTGTCGCGGGGCCTGGAAGGGGCTCGGGGAGCGAGTCGGCTCCCCGATGGCTCCCAGCATCGGGGCTCCCCCTGAGCACCTGCCGGGTGTTCCGAGGCGTTCCTACGCTTGACCCGACAGGTCGTCCACCAGAAGGTCGAGGGTGACCTCCTCATGGAGCGCGACCCCGAGGGCGGTCATGGCTGGGGCGAGACCCGGATCCCAGACCGCGCTGACGGGCCGGCCGTCGAGCGGCAGCTGAGGGATTCCCCCGGCCTGGCTGCGAGCGGCCAGCTGCTCGTAGTCCTCGGCGCCCATGCGCCATGGCTGGGCTCCATAACGGCGGATGATCCGGTTCGCCAGGGCGATGCCCGGCCAGTCGAAATCGCCGTGGTACGCGAAGCGGCAGCCGGTGGCGGCGAGGGCGTCGAGGAGGGTGAGGACCACCGTGGCGGCGCTGCCGGAGGTGCACACCAGGGCATGGACGCAGGCAGCGTCTGCCGCAGCCTCCACCACGCGCGGGTTCTCACAGATGTAGATCACTGTTCCGGCAGGTAGTTGCAGCTGCAGGTCGTGCAGGTCCCGTGAGGTGAGGTGGGCTTCGGCGTGATGGTCGGCTCGCTGCCTCAGGGCCTGCTCCCGCCAGCCTCCGCCGACAGGGCGCAGCCCGTACGTCAGCACGGTGCTGGAGATCTCGTCCGGTGTGACGGAAACCAGACGCCACAGTGCGCGTCGGCCGGCCGCGTCGCCGGGGAACTCGGTGCCGTGGGCGAGGGCGATGCCGCGTTGGACGAGACGTGCGAGCCAGGTGCCGTCGTCCAGGCCGTGTGCGGACCCGGTCGCCAGGGCGGCGAGTTCTCCTCGGCCTCGGGTGCCACCCCGTTCCGGGCCGAGCAGTACGGTGAGGACCTGCACTGCTTGCTGAAGCGTGCGTACCGCCGTTTCGGATGTCACTCCTCTCGGTACGCTAGTGCGGCGCAGCAGGTCGTACCACTGCCCGGTCCAGTCCTGTCCGGCGAGCGGAGAGGCGTCCAGCGCCGAGGCGAGCGACGACCAGACGTGCTCGCGCCGTGCCGCGATACCCGCGCGGACGGCACGGCGATCGGTGAGCGGAGGGCCCAGTTCCTCCAGCACCTCTCTGAGACCGAGTCCGGCCGCCGAGGCGCGTAGCCGTGTTTCTAGGGCGTCGAGGCGCACAGTTACGGCAGCACCTGTGACGGGTTTGCCCAGCAGGAGCGACAGGTCGTTGCGTTCCTGGGCGCTCACCGAGGTCAGCCGGAGGGAACCGGTGGCCTGCACGCCGTTGCTTTCCAGGCGCTTGCGTACCGCTTCCCAGAGCCTGGTCAGCCCGGGACCGGCCAGCCAGTCCCGTGTCGCCGCGGGCAGCTTGCTCATACGGACACCAGACGCCGGTGCCGGCCGTTCCAGGTGTAGTGCAGGGTGGCCACCCCGCGCACATGGGGATCGCGGAGGCACTCGTAGATGTGGAGGGACGGCACCTCCGGCCAGTTGCCCATGAGCCGTTCGCTGGTGAGGACGAAGTCGAGATCGAGATCGACGAGGATGCGTCCCAGCCTCCCATGGGTGGGTTCGTCGACCTTGGCGAAGGCGTCGTCCAGGAGGATCAGCCGCGGGGAGTGGGGTGCCGACTCGGCGAGGCTGGTGAAGTGGGCGGCGGCTGCGGCGAAGAGCACGAGGTAGGAGAGCACTCGCTGCTCGCCCTGGCTGAGCCCGGTGCGGCCGGTCAGTTTCCGCCGCCGTCCCGGAGCGGCGTCCTCGACCACGAAGGTGTGGAAGCGGAACCAGTCGCGGTAGTCGAGAGCGGTCCGCAGGTGAGCGGCGTAACCAGCCGAGGGATCGGCCCGTCGGGCATCCTCGATCCGGCGTTGCAGCACCTCGCGGAGCTGCTCGGTCTGTTCACGCGTGCGCAGGCTCGACGGACTGCGCAGCAGCTCCACGGCCGCCCGCACGTCCGCGTCGACGTCCTCGTCCAGCTTCCACAGCAGTTCCACGCCGAGACCGTGGGAGGTGCGTACGGTGCGCAGGGTGTCGTTGAGTGCCGCGACCAGGTTCGCCGCGGTGATGACCTGGGCCGAGAGATGGTCGCCCAGCTCGCCGGTCAGGAACCGCTGGAACACCTCGCGTTCGCGCTCGGTGAGCCGTCCCCGGGCCTCTGCCGCCTGGACGGCGATCCGCTCGCCCACGGACGCGACATCGTGGGAACCGTGGTCGTCGATCAGGCGGCATACCTTGATTCCGTCGCGTTCGTCCAGTTGCGCGTCGTAACCGCCGGCCAGCTGGTCGCGCAGGTCGGTGTGCCGGTTGAGCAGGGTGTTGTCCGACACCTCGGCCTTCGGGCGGCCGAGGGCCTGCTGTACCGCGTCGGCCAGTGTCTGCAGCGCGCGCAGCCTGCTGCGGACGTTCGAGCCGGGATCATCCGCTGTGTCCTCGGGCAGTGCGGACCGGTCCAGCCCGGCGCCGTGCACCACCTCCGGCCGGCCGAGGGCGCCGCGAAGGGTGCCGCCGGTTGCGATGACCGCCGTCTCCTGGGCGGTCAGGTCCTCGCGCAGGCGTTTCTCCTCCACTTCGGCGCGCACGCGCCGGTCGTGCAGGTCGTTCCGGATACGTTGTGCTGCCGGGACGGCCTGGGCGGCGTGCGTGATGCGCTGTCTGGTTTCCTGCTCGCGGGCGAGGATCTCTTCTTCGGTCGCCCCGATGGCCTCCTCACGGGTGCGCAGGTCCTGTTGTGCGGTACGCAGCCCGGTGAGGCGGAGCCGGTAGTTCTCCTCCGCGGCCAGGCGCTCTGCACGGGCGCGTTCGTACCGCTCGGCATCGGCGTGATGGGCGCCGAGCCGCTCGCCCGTGCCGCCGATCGCTCGGCGAAGATGCCCGATGCCGGTGAGGAGGGCGGCCAGCGCGGTGCGTACGCGTTCCAGCTCGGCGGGGTCGCTGCGCAGGTCATAAGCGGTGGCGGTGGCGTCCGCCTCTGTGCGTACGGCTACGGCGAGGGCGCGGGCCTCCTCGGCCAGCCGCGCCGCGCTGGTGGCCTTGGCGGTCAGGTCACGCAGCGTCCTCTCGTCCGACTCGGCTCTGCTCCAGGCGTCGGCGAGACCGCGTGCCCGGGGGAAGTCCTGTTCCGCGAACCTGATAGCCCGGCGCCGGGCGTCGGCCTCGGTGAGTTCGTGACGGGCGTGGGTCAGCCGCTGCTCCGTCTGCGTGAACTGCTCCTCCAGCTCAGCCAGGATGCGCCGCCGGGTCTCGGCGCGTACGGCGGCTCCCACGTACTCGGCGTCGCTCTTGTGGTGCCGGCCGCTGAGGATGCCCAGACGCCAGGTTCCGTCATAGTGCACCGCGTCATGTGCGGTCGTTTCCCCGGCCGGTGCGAGCGCGATGGCGGTCAGCAGGTGCTCCACCTGCTCGGACGTGACCCCCCACCCCGGTTGTGGTGCCGGGCGCAGGGCCGAGGCGAGGGTCGGCCCGTCCGGCGCCGCGGAACCGGGACGCAGCAGAGTGTCACGGGTGCCGGGCTTGACAAGGGCGCCGTCCGAGCCGACCCACGCGTCCAGGATTCCGCCGGCTTCCAGCGCTGCTTCCAGACCGGCCCGGTACGCCGGGCTCAGCCCATCCACGAAGTCCACCAGCCGGTAGAAGGGCGCCCCGGTGCCCGGTGTCCTTTCGGCAACGCGGTGGTAGGGGACCGGCGGCTCGGGATCAGTACGTCGCTCCCAGTCACGCTTCTGACTCGCCAGACGACCGAGTTCCTCGTCGAGCCGGCCGACAGTGAGGGCGAGGGCGTCGCGGCGTCCGGTGAGTTCCTCGCCGTACGGCTCCAGTGCCGCATGGGCGGCCTGCCACGCCTGGCCGTCGATGTCGGGCGGGAGCGTCCGGTCCGCGAACGGGGCATCGGCGGAGCTCTCGCAGGTGACCACTGCGTGGACGGCGTCCAGCGGCGGGCAGCCGGACCCGACGGCGGCCCGCGTGCGGGTGACCCACTCGGCGACCCGGCGGGCATAGGCATTGCTCTCCTCGGCGACCTTCTCGCGGCCGGCGTCGAGACGGCCGGCGGCCTCTTCCGCCTCGCTCTCCAGCCGTTCCCGCTCGGTGTCGGCCTGCTCCGCCCGGCTCCGGGCCTTCTCGGCCTGCGCTGTGAGGCGCGTCACCTCCTGGACCATCCGGGTCCGGTTCTTCACGACCGTCTCGGCGTTCTCCAACTGCCTCTGCCACGACAGCAGTCCGTCCTGCACCGCCGCCGTGTCCACACGGACGACCGACCGGTGCTGCACCATGTGCGTCTCCCCGTCCGGAGCGGTCAGCTCCGTCTCGCCGGCCTGGGAGCAGACCGTGCGGGGCAGGGCGACTGCCTCGCCGAGATGGCCGGTGGGAAGCCCGGCCTTCTCCGCCTGCGTCAGCAGTTCCTTGCGTTCGGTGCTCAGTTCGGCGAGTCGGCCGCCGAGGTGTTCGGCACCGTCGGCCAGCCGCTCAGCCGCGCCGTCCTCTGCGCTGTGTGCGTTGCTGAGGGCGGTGAAGGCGGCCACTGCGGCGGTGTGCAGCGCCTCGACCGTGGTGCGGCGTTCCGACAGTTCGCGCAGGCTGCGGTAGGCGTGGCTGGCGTGCAGGGCGGCGAGGTCGGTCCGGGCGGCTTCTTCCTCGTCGCGCAGGGTCTCCAGCCGGGCTTCCGCCTCCTCCTCCTGCGTCCTCAGCTCGCTGGTCCGCTGTGCGGCGTCTCCGGCCGCCCGGCGTCGCTGCGCGAGGACCTCCAGCTCCCCGCTCACCGCCTGCGCGCAGGTGCGCAGGACTCCGGACAGGTATCCGCGGTAACTGATGAGGAAGGTACGCAGCGCCGTATCGGTACGCTCCAGGCGGCCGAGTTCGTCGCGTACGGCGTCGAGGTCGTGGAGGTTGCGCGCGACCTTCTCGACCACGTCCTCGTCGAGTCCCGGCAGGGTCTCGCTCAGCAGGGAGGCGAGTCCTCCGTGCTCGATGCGGTCCCCGACGGTGGGCCGCCGCAGCCGGTGGAGGAGCTGGGTGAGGTTGCGGTAGCGGGTCGCGTCGGTGATGCCGAACAGTTCCCGGGCCACCCGCAAGCGGTGGACGACCGCGCGGTCGGTGACGTTGTCGGAGCCGACGATCTCCTTGAGCCGGTCGACCGGTAGGGGCCTGCCGCTCTCGACCAGGTGCAGGTCCTCACCGACGCGCAGCGGCGTGACGAAGAACGTCGGCAGCGCCTTCTGGGTCGACTTCGAGGCGCGGATGGCGGCGCCGAGGGTGAGGTGGTGATGGTGGCCGCCCTCGGCCATGCCCCGGAACTCCACCCACAGGTAGCCGAGACGGTTGGTCTGCTCGAACCCGTCCAGCATCAGCCAGGCGAGAGTGGTCCGGCCGGTGCCCGTCGCGTCCAGCGCCCGTGAGTCGCCGTCCAGCAGGTACGGAAGCAGCATTTCCAGGGCCTTGGACTTGCCCGCGCCGTTCTTGCCACGCAGGAGCAGCCGTCCGTCACCGAAGGCGAACACCTGCTCGTCGTACTGCCACACGTTCTGGATGCCCGCCCGGTGCAGCCGGAAGCGGGTGCCGGCGGTGGTCGTGGGGCCGGAACGCGGCAGCGGGACGAGGCCACGCGCATCGGTGGTCACAACGGCAACTCCTCTTGAACATCAGTGCCCTTGCCGGCTGCGGTGGCCGGGCGCACGGTCACGTGGGTGGCGTAGCGCGCCGCCGCGGCCAGCAGCACCCAGCCGTCACCGCCGGGACGTACCCCGCGGACATCGGTCACGGTGCGCCCCTCCGGTGCCTCGTCGGCGTACCCCTCCGGCAGGCCATAGCCCTCGGCACGCAGTCGGCCGGTCCCGGCCATCAGCCGCATGCGGGCCAGCAGGTCCAGTACGGCCTCCCGCAGGGCGCGGATGTCTTCCAGGTAGTCACGCTGCCAGTAGCCGCGCTGTCCGTACTCGGCGACCAGTCCGGCCAGCAACTCGTCCACGAGGCCGTCGGGGACAGCCACGCCGATGACGAGCGTCCCTCCGGTCGCCGGATGCCCGGGTTCCTGCGTTCGAAGGCGCTCCACGAGCCGTTCCACCAGCAGCAGTGCGGCCTGTGCGACCGTCCCGGTGCCGGGCAGGTGCAGATCCGTCAGCTCGTGCTCGGGGTCCACCAGCGCCACTCCCTCGGCGCGGATCTCCATCTCTAGGCCAAGCAGTTCGGAGAACGCCTGCGCTTCACGGCGCTGCCGGGTGCGCAACCAGTCGCGTTCGGCGTCGGTCAGCTCGTCCAGGTAGACGACGGGTGTCTCGACGAGCATCCGGCGCACATAGGTGCGAGGTCCGCCGAACCCCGGGTCCGCTGCCCGCCGGACCAGGTCGGCGCCGTCACGGGCCTGGGCGAGTGGGCCGGCGACGACGACACGGGCCAGCTCGCGGTCCACTG
This sequence comes from Streptomyces sp. NPDC052687, assembly GCF_040678395.1. Lineage (NCBI taxonomy): Bacteria > Bacillati > Actinomycetota > Actinomycetes > Kitasatosporales > Streptomycetaceae > Streptomyces > Streptomyces sp. NPDC052687. Next base: position 224,846 of record NZ_JBFATR010000002.1, read on the forward strand.
TGATCAGAGCCTCTCCGCCCGCATCCTGTGCGAGAGCGGCCACATGGCCCTCGGTCTCGATGAGGACGCCCCACCCGACCAGCAGGCGCAGAGCCGCTACCAAGGTCCGTTTTCCGGCCGCCCTACCTGCCTCCTCCAGCTCGATCTCCGCGTCGGCCGCGGCGGCCCTGATGTCGGCGACCAGCTGTGACAGCAGCAGTTGTTCGGGGGCGGTCACCAGCACGGACAGGGCCAGCGCGAGACAGGCGTAGGTGTGCGGAGTGAAGGGGGTGCCGGTGGAGCGCTCCAGCCGGCGGCCCGCGCCTGCTCCCAGCCCCGCCTTGAAGAGCCGGGCATAGGAGCTGTCGACCAGCAGGCGGTAGCCGAGCACCTGCTGGAACCGTCTGCCCAGCCAGTCGGCGTGCCTGCGGATCAGCGGGAAGAGGTCGGCGTGCGGGCCGTCCGAGGTGACCAGCGGATGTCCGAGCAGCAGCCGGGCGGCGCTGCGGCGTTCGGCGGCCAGGGCCACGTCGTGTGCCGAGGGGAGGGTCATAACACGCTCACCTCCGCATCGCCGTCAGCCGCGTCGGAGGAGGTGCGGCCGACGTCCAGCTCCAGGTCGTCCAGCAGCAGGTCGCCGTCGACCGAGTGCAAGACGCACCGGGCGCCTGCCGTGCGTCGCACGGTGAGCCGGATGCCCAGCTCGGCGTCCTCGCTGTGTGCCTGGTCGAGGTCGAATTGCGTGGCGCCCGCCCCGTCCGTGCCGGCGCGACGCCTCAGCTGCGCGTTCCCGAGTGCGGTGGCCAGCAGCTCCAGAAGCAGACCGAGCGCTGCAGAGGTGAGGCGCACCTCGGCGAACCGGTCCGAGACGCTGCGCAGTTCGTCCGCCGCCGCTGCCCTGGCCCCGGATCGCTCACGGGCTGCCTCCCGCAGCCGCCGCTTCTGTGCGGAGTGGTCCTCCACCGCGGACGTCCGGCCCCGCTGGGCGCGGCTGCCCCTTTGCCGCAGGGCCACCGGCACTTCGACCACCGGCCCGGTCCACCAGCTCGTGGAGGCGGGCACCACCTCGTCGGTGGCCGGGGGTATGCCCAGATGACGGGCGCCGTACAGCCCGAAGGCGGCGACGGCGATGTCATGCGCGTCCTGCGGCGCCGCTTCCTCGAACCACCGGGCCAGCCGCAGCAGGTCCTTGCGCCGGGACATCTCCCCGGTGGCCGACCGCAGCATCCGCTTGGCGTTGGCGAGCAGCGACTGCAACGCGCGCAGGGTGGCATCCCGAAGTTGATCGACCTGGCTGCCCTGCCCGTCGGTGTCGCTGAACCAGCCGCGCAGGCCCTCCCAGTCCGCGAACTCGCGCCCACGGCTGCGCTGCACCCGTGTCTCCAGGCGGCCGTCGCTCTGCGGTGACAGGCCGGTGAACCCCTGTGCGTGGGCGTCCAGCCGGGCGAGCAGATCCGGGATGTGCGGCCACAGCCTTTCCAGTGCCGCCGAGATCCGGGGCGCGCGGAACGCCACGTCGTCAGTGATCGCCTCGACGTAGTCGAGGAGCAGCTCCTTGAAGCCCTGGTACTCGGTGCTGTCCAGGTCGTACCGGGCCAGAACCTGGCCGAGGTAGGCGTAGAAGTCCCGGATGGAATCCGCGAACTCGGTGAACTGCACGAACAGCGTGCTGACCCGCTCCAGCCCGTCCTGCGGTTCGATGCCACCGGGCGCGGTCACGAGCTCGGCCAGCTCCCTGAGCCCGCGCTCGACCAGGGCGAGCAGCTCGTTGCTCACCTCCCGGGCGGCGTCCGCCTCGGCCAGGACACCGTCGGCGTCCCGCTGGATGCGTTCGCCCAGCTTCGACAATTGGTAGCGCGCGCGGGACCGCTGGTACTCGCTGATGCTGGACGCCTTCACCGTGTGGCTGCTGCGCAGCAGGTTGCCCCATTTCACCAGCCGTTCCAGTCGGTCGGTGAGGGTGTCGGCATCGAGCCCGGCGGCGGGGCCGCCGGCCTGGCGCAGCTTCGCCAGGACATCCGGTGCAGCCAAGTCCGCCAGCAGGGTCCCGCAGAACACCCGCATGATCGCCAGGTACTCCAGCCGCTCGGGCGCGCTGAGGTAGGTGTACGCGTCCAGCCGCTTCCGCGCCTCGTCGTCGCCGGTGGTCGGCGTTGCGCCGGGTGCGGGTCCCTTCATATCTGCGAGGTTACGCTGCGCATTCGATCGCCATCGGTGCGTTGCTGGAAATGATCCGGACTCGTGCCAGGGCGACGGCTTCATCTCCTTCCACAAACCGGTGTCGGCCGGTTCGGCGCGCGATAGGCTCGACCAGGCACTTTGCATGTGGTCCGTGAGGAAAGCCTGGGGAGGCCGGACGGTGACAGAGCGGTCAGGCACGTCGGCACCGAGGCCCGGCGTACCCAAGCCGGGCCCGCCGCGCCCCGCCCGGCAGTGGTTCCAGGAGCGTCCCTCGCCGTACCCGTGGGAGCAGGACGCGCTGGACCATGTGCGTGCCCTCATGCCGCAGGCCGAGCCGTTCCGCGCCTGGGCCACGTTCTCCTTCACCGCGATGTCCGGCCGCGTCAACGAGTGCGATCTGCTGGTCGCCGTTCCCGGCGGCCTCTTCCTCATCGAGATCAAGGGGCATCCGGGGCAGCTCCGCAACACCGGGTCGACCTGGAACTTCCAGGGATCCGACCGCATGCGGACCATCAACAACCCGCTGCACCTGACCGACCTGAAGTCGAAGGAGCTGAAGAGCCAGCTCCAGTGGGCGGCCCGCAAACTGGGCCTGTCCGAGCGGGTGGTCCCCCGCGTCGAGCCCGCCGTGTTCCTGTCGTCGCCCGACCTGGAAAGCCATCTGGACGAGGTCCAGCAGATCAAGGTCTACGGCCGCGACGACGGCGGCAGCGGCCTGAAGCGGATCTGGCAGGACTTCCTCGGTCTGCCCCCGGACCGTCCCGACCGGCGCATCACGCCGGAGTTCTCCCGGCACACCCTGCCGCAGCTGCTCAAGGCGATCGGAATCCGCCAGTCCACGGCCCACCTCCGCTTCGGCGACGCCTGGAAGATGGAGCCGCACCCGCTCGACGCCGGACCGTCCTGGGAGGACCGCCTGGCCACCCGGGACGACGGCCTCGTGCAGGAGGAGGGCCGGGTCCGCATCTATCTGGTGAGCCAGATGGCGACGGAGGCGGCCCGCAGAGCCACCGAACGCGCCGCGCGCCGCGAATACCAGGTGCTCCAGGGCATCACCCACCGCGGCATCGTCGACGCGCTCGACTACCGCGAGCACCAAGGCGGACCGGCGATCCTCTTCCGCCACCGCCACGGCGATCTCCGCCTCGACCAGTACCTGGACACCTACGGCGGCAGGCTCACCCCCGAGATCCGCCTGGACCTGGTCCGGCAGCTCGCCGAGGCGGTCCGTTACGCGCACAACCGCTCCCTCTACCACCGGGCGCTCGCGGCCCGCTCCGTGTACGTGTCGTTCCGGGCCGACGGCGCCAACCCCGAGCTGCGGATCACCGACTGGCAGACGGCGGCGCGGGACTTCGACAGCAACGCCACGTTCTTCCGCTCCATCGGCGGCTCCGCCCTCGACGCCGCCCTGATCGAGGACGCGGCCCGCGTCTATCTCGCCCCCGAGTCGGACCAGCCGTACGCGGACCCCGCCGACCTGGACATCTTCGGTCTCGGCGCACTCGCCTACCTGATTCTCACCGGCCGCCCGCCGGCCACCCAGCGCAGCGACCTGGCCGAACGACTCCGCAGCGACGGCGGGCTGCGCCTCTTCGCGGTGGCCGACGGCCTGCCCGACGCTCTCGACGACCTGGTCTTCCGGGCGACCCGCGCCGACGTCAACGAGCGCCTGGGCTCGACCGAGGCGTTCCTGGACCTGCTGGACGCGGCAGAACGCGCCAGCATCCTCCCGGACTCTCCGGCGGCGGCCTGCGTCGACCCGCTCGAAGCGGTGCCCGGGCAGGCGCTCGACGCCGAGTGGACGGTACGCCGGGTTCTCGGCACCGGCGCCACCGCCCGCGCCCTGCTCGTGGAGCGGGCCACCGAGGACGAGGACGGCCGTACCCAGATCGACGAGCACGTCTTCAAGGTCGCCCTCGACGAGGAGAAGGCGGGGCGGCTGCGCGCCGAGGAGCGGGCGCTCCGCAAGGTCGGCGGCGGCTCCGTCGTCCAGCTGCGCGGCGAAGGGCTGCGGGAGCTCGGTGGGCGGACCGTCCTGGAGCTGGAGTACGCCGGTGAGCAGTCGCTCGGCGAGCGGCTGCGCGGCAAGGGCCGACTCACCTATCACGAGCTGGAGCGCTTCGCCGACGACCTGTTCCACGCGCTGGACCAGCTCGCCGCGCAGGGCGTCCGCCACCGCGACATCAAACCGGACAACTTCGGCATCCAGCGCCGCAAGGACCGCACCTGGCAGCTCAAGCTGTTCGACTTCTCCCTGACGGACGCCTCCGACCGGGACGTGAAGGCCGGCACGCGCGGCTACCTCGACCCGTTCCTCGGCTCGATGCGCCGCGCCCACTACGACGACCACGCGGAACGGTACGCCGCTGCCGTCACCCTTCACGAGATGGCGAGCGGGGAGCGTCCGCTGTGGGGTGAGGGGCAGCTCGACCCGCTGACCAACGAGTCGGCCGAACTGCACGTCGCCACCGAGCTGTTCGAGCCCGCGCTGCGCGAGGGGCTCACCGCCTTCTTCCAGCGTGCGCTGCACCGCGACACCGAGCAGCGCTTCGACACGCTGCGGCAGATGTGGGACGCGTGGCGGGCGGTGTTCCGCGCGGCCGACGCGACCGCGCCCGCTACCACCCCCTCCACCGTGGGCAACCCCTCCGACGACCCGGAGGAGGCCCGCGACCGCGCCGCCGCGGCGGCCGACCTGACGACACCGCTGGACGCGGCCGGCCTGTCCCCGCGAGCCGTGTCGGTGGCGGGCGGACTGGGCGCGACGACGGTCGGGCAGCTGCTGGACATCCAGCCGTACGCCATCTCCAAGGCACGCGGCGCCGGCGCCCTCGTCCGCAAGGAACTCAACCGGCGCCGCAAGCAGTGGGTCACCGCGCTGCGCCCGGCGGCGCCGTACGCGCCCCGTCGGCAGGCGTCGGACGATCCCGCCCTGAAGCAGTCCGCCCCCGGCGCCGACGAGGCCCGCATCCTGTCGATAGACGACATGGCCGCGCTCCTCGCCCCCGAGCCGGGCCGCAAGGGCTCCCACCGTGCCGACGTCGTACGCCTCACCCTGGGCCTGCCCCCGGACGACGGCGGGCTCTCGCCGCTCGGCGCCTGGCCCGTGCAGGCACGCGTCGCCGACCACCTGGGCATCAAGCAGACCTCCGTCTCCCGGCACCACCGGGGCGAGATCAGGAAGTGGGCGGAGGCGGACTGGCTGGACCCGGTCCGCACCGAGCTGACCGAGATCATCCAGTCCGTGGGCCGGGTGATGACCGCCGATGAGGCCGCGGCCGAACTCCGGGCCCGTCACGGCGCGGGAGCGGACACGCCCGAGCGGACGCTCGCCAGGGCCCTGGCCGTCGTCCGGGCCGCCGCCGACGCGGAAACCACCGAACGTCCGGACGAGGACCCCGCCGGGCAGCACGAGCCCCGGTTCGCCGTGCACCGGCGCGGTGACACGGTTCTGCTCGCCGCCGAATCCCTGCCGGGCGCGGACGACCCCAGCCCGCGGGAGCTGGCGGACTACGCGGCGCTCCTCGGCCAGGCCGCCGAACGACTGGCACGGCAGGACCCGCTGCCCGGCCGCGGCGAGGTCCTGCGCGTCCTGCGCTCCGTGGCCGCACCCGACGGTCTCGCCCCGCTCGCCGACACCCGCCTGGTGTCCCTGGCCGCCGCGACGGCCCCCGGTGTCGCGGCCACGCCCCGGCTGGAGCTGTACCCGCGTGACCTGAGCCTGGAGCGGGCGCTGCGCATCTCCCAGGCGGGCGCGGGCGTCCGCCGCGACCGGGGGATCTCCGTCGCCGAGCTGGTGGCGCGGCTGCGCGCCCGTTTCCCGGGCCTGGACCTGGTGTCGGGCTCCCGGGAACCCACCCATGTGGAATTGCTGGACGCCCTGGAAGGGGCGCGTTTCGACCTCGTGTACGACGACGAGGCGGAGAAGTTCTTCCCCCGGGCGCCGGAGCCGACGGGCACCTGGGGCTCCACCGGCGCCCTCACCAGCTACCAGCCGCCCACCCCCGTCACCCGGGCCGACCGGGAGGACCCGCACGGCCCGCTGCGGGAGCGGCTTGCCGCCGTGGCGGAACGGGGCGGCTTCCTCGCCCTCACGGTGAAGGCGAACGCGTTCGCGGGAGCGGCGGAGACCGTGGCAGCCGCCTTCCCGATCGAGGCCGTCGACGTGTCGGACGTGTTCCTCACCGCCTTCCGCGCCCTGGCCGCGGAGAAGGGACAGGACTGGCAGAAGGTCCTGCGCGCCGACAGCCTCTCCACCCCGGGCAACATCAAGCCGGGGCTGGCGTCCTTCGTCCGGGTGGTCTGGCAGCGTGTGGAGGAGGCGGTACTGACCCGCGCCGACGCGCCGCGCACCGTGCTGTTCCTGCACGACGCCGGCCTGGTCGCCCGGTACTGGGACGAAGGCGGTCACGCCTTCCTGGTCCGGCTCCAGAACGCGGCCCGCCGCCCCGCCGACGCGCCGCACGGCCTGTGGCTGCTGTGCACGGTCGACACGCGTGCCCAGGAGCCGAAACTGGACGGCCGGACGGTGGAGGTGATCGGCGGCGACGGCGAACGGGAGCACCTGGACAAGGAGTTCCTTGACTCGCTGCGGGTGCCGGCCGGCACGGGCTGAGCGCGGCCGACCGGCACCGGGGCGACGGCTCAGGACTTGCGGGGCACGCCGCCCTTGCGGCCGATGTTGAACGCCAGCCGGTACACGTCGGGGAGGTCGAGGGCGCCGCTGGTGCGTACGGTGAGGACGCCGAGATTCACCAGTTCCTCTATCAGTGCGAGTGGGTCGTCGGCGTCACGGGGACCGCTGCTCTCGCCGTCGTTCTCCCGCATCCGACGCAGGACTCCGGCGAGGCCGCCTCGCTCCCAGCACTGACGGACGTGTGACGGCTCCATCGGCACCTGTCCGCCCTCGAGTTGCTCGATGGCGGTAGCGGCCCAGCCGATGTCCTCCGTCAGCTCCTCCACTCGGACCCGTGACGCCTCGTGCAGGCTCTCCCGGATCGCCTCATAGTGCAGCGGGTACGGGTGTCCGGCATACCGTTCCGTCGTCAGGGCCGCGGCCGAGCGCAGGGCGAGCAGCCAGGTCCTCGGGCTCACCCGTCCTTTGCCGTCCTGCAGGTGGTTCGGAACCCAGGTGAAGGTGTGGCCCTTGCGCCGGTCGGTGCCCATGTACGGCCCGGCCAGCGAGACGAAGACCTTTTCCTGGCACTTCTCGTCGGCGATCACGTCGACCGGCGCGATGTACCGCCCCTCGCCCTCCACCCGCCATTCGCCGTACTGCGCGCGGAACTTCTCCGCCTCGGCGCTCGGATCGTTGCCCAGCCGGTGGAAGAGAAGCCCGTAGAGGTTCTCCCGGCTCCATTCCAGATCGGCCGCGTTCGCCCCGAGCTTGGAAGCGTCCGGAAACCTCTTGGGCGCGCTGTCGTACATGTCCGGGCGTACGAAGATCTTGGCGCGCAGCGCCCCCGTGGTCAGCCGCAGCTCCAGTGCCACCTGGAACAGCGCCGACACCAGCCGATCGGCCGTCGCCCGGTCCGCGTGGAGATGGTCCAAGGCGTCGAAGAGCAGCACGCGCGTCTCCCCGCTGTCGCGGGCCTCGCGGTCGGCCTTGCGCAGGGCGTCCTCGTAGGCGTCCTCGTTACCCTCGGCCCACCGGATGCGGTCGGCCCAGTCGGGGATGCTTGCGATCTCCGGTACACCGAGCGCCATCATCACGACCGCGTACCAGAAGAACTCGTAGACCTCAGGACTGGTCACCTCGCGCAGCAGTCTGGCGATCCTGCGCTTGCTCGGGTATGGAGTGTCGCTGCCGCCCCCTGTGGTGAACCCGGTGGTCACCCTGACCCGCCGCAGCCGCGGCATCATGTACGACCGCGCCGCCACCTCCCGCAGCTCGGGGTCGGTCAGCGCCTTCGCCCAGTAGGTCTTGCCGGTGCCTCGCGCTCCCCTGACCACGGTCACGTCCGGATCGAGGGCGAGGCGGTGGCTGGACGGCGTGAACAGCCGTCGCAGGTCCGGGCTGTCCGTGTCCGCGTCGAGCGCGACACCGAGGGCCCTGGTGATCAGGGTGCGGTACTCGTCGGTGGTCGGTGCGGCGGTCATGAAGGCTCCGGGGCGGGGTGCAGTGGCGGCAGCAGGCGCTCCACCGTAGTAGTAAACGTCCGGTACGCGGCATCGACGAACGGCAGCTCGGGCCAGTCGCGGCTGCGCAGAGGATCCAGCCCCACCAGGTCGTTGCCGAAGAGGATGGGGATGGGGGCGTGCGGCGCGTCGTCGTCCTCCAGAGGAGGGTGGTACAGCTCGTCGCTCTCGTCGTCCGTGCCGTCCGCGTCCGTGTCGAGCTGGTCGTAGAGCGTCGAGGCGAACAGCGCCTGGGCGCGGTCGCGCAGGGCGGGCAGCCGCTTCGCGTCCCCGGCGGAGTGGAACATGGCCGCCACGATCCGCAGCCGCTCCCTCAGCTCCCGGGCCAGGGCCGGACGCCGCTGCCACTGCGTGAACAGCATCTTGTAGCCCTCCCAGGTGGAGGGGTTGTCCACCGCGAACAGCAGGGCGAGCCCGCTGAGATGGGTCAGGGTGACCGCCGCGATGTCGTGCATGCCGGCCCTGCTGTCCAGCAGGACGACGTCCGGTGGCCGCGACAGCTCCGTCACCTGGTCCTCGCAGGCGGCGATCGCCTCTTCCAGCCGCGCGGCGAACGGCCGGTCGCCGTCACCGGGGTTCAGCCCGGCGAGGTCGCTGTAGATGCGGTTCAGCTTGGCGAGGTAGTCGTACGGCTCACCTTCCAGCGGCGAGCCGCCCGCGGGCGCCAGCCACACCTCCCCGTTGCCCTTGAACGGCAGCGCGGAGCTGCGCGCCACCAGCTCCAGTCCGTCGGCGTTACCGACACCGCCCTCTATGAGGTGGTCGACGATGCCGTGGCGGGGGATGCCGGCGAGGTCCTCCAGCAGGTTGGACACACCCGGGGATTCCAGGTCGAGGTCCACCACGAGCACGCAGCGGCCCGTTCCGGCCAGGTACCGGGCGAGGACGGTGGTGGCGGTGGTGCGGCCCACTCCGCCCTTGAAGCCGTACAGCGCCACCCGCCGGTCCCGGCGCCGCAAGGCTCCGGGCGAAGGAGCGGAGGTGCTCCGGGCCCAGTCGGTGCCGATGACGGTCCGCTCCAGGGCGTGGACACTGCCGGGCCCGGCGCCGGGGGCCTGCCGGGGGCTGACCTCCACGCGGTCGTCGGCGTCGAAGTACAACTGGGGGGCGAAGAGTTTGTCGCCGAAGAGCAGGGGTTCGAGCCCGGTGAAGGGCCGGGTGGCGGTCTCGAACGAGTCACGGAGGGCCACGACGTTCGCGTCGTCGTGCGCGAGGGGGCGTCCTCGGTCATCGATGAGCAGGCAGGCCCTGCCGAGCACGTCCCGGGTGACGACGACGTCCATGCTGAACTGTGCGGCGGCCTGCCGGGCATGGTCGAGGGCAGCCTGCCAGGCGGTGTCGAACCGCGCGCGGGAACGGCTCATGCGCGGGTCCTCGTTCCCAGGATGCCGGCCTGCTCATGGGCGGCGATGAGGGCGTACGCGGCCTTCAGATGACGGTCGAGAGCGGCGTCGGTGATCGTGGTGCCGTCGCAGTACCGGTCACCGACGTCCCAGCCGGCGAACGGGTTCTTCCAGATGAGCTGGGTGAACAGTGCGCCCGATCCGCCTCCCCGGCGGCGGTGGGCGACGGCGGTGAGGTGTTCCCACAGCTCGGGGAGGTGTCCGTGTTCCTGTGGTTTCCACTCCCGAACGCCTGGGGCGCCCTTCTTCTTTCCCCAGGTGGCGACTTCGTCGTTCACCAGTCGGTTCCGCGTGTTGAGCTGGGAACCCAGGAAGTCGGCCAGGATGGCCTTGATGCCGCATTCCGCCGCCAGCCCGGCCAGGTGGTCGGCGGATATCCGTAAGTCCTTCTCCGCGGCCAGGGTGGCCGCGCGGTAGTGGTTCCTGCTCGCCACCGCGAACGCGGGCGGCTGTGTTGCGGAGGGTGTCGAGGCCGTCACGACGATCACTTTAACGAGCCGATCAAGAGGGCCGCGGGGGCTTTTCCCACATCGCGACCACCCTGGGCCGCTGTACGGGGGCGCGGGTGCGGCAGGATGGGAGGTCCGGTCCGCGGATGACGCGGTGGGGCGCTGACGCGGTGCAGGAAGAAGGAAGCGAAGAGTGACGGTGACGACTACGGGCACGGACAAGGCGGCCCTGCTCAAGGACCTGAAGAAGCTGGTCGTCGACCTGGAGGACGACCTGCGGGCCCGCAGCGAGTCCGAGGAGGAGTTCCGCACCCGGCTGGACCGCGAGTGGCGCGAGGCCAAGGAGGCCCGGCGTACCGCCCTGTCCTACCCCGCCTGGCGTGACGAGCGTGTCACGCAGGCCGCGGTGGCGTGGGTGCTGGGCTGTGTCTTCGTCCGCTTCTGCGAGGACAACGGCCTGATCGACGAGCCGTACCTCGCCGGCCCCGGCGAACGCCTCGCCGAGGCGGAGGCCCGGCACGAGGCGCACTTCCGCACGTACCCGCACCACAACAACCGCGACTGGATCATCGAGGCGTTCCGCCACCTGGCGAGCACCAACGAGACGGCCGCCGGCCTCTTCGACGAGCGGCACAACCCGCTGTGGGGACTGACCCCCGGCTACGAGACGGCGACGGAACTGCTGATGTTCTGGCGCCGCTGGGGTGCGGACGGCGAGATCCGCTACGACTTCACCGACCCCGAGTGGGACACCCGCTTTCTCGGCGACCTCTACCAGGATCTGAGCGAGCACGCCCGCAAGACGTACGCGCTGCTTCAGACCCCTGAGTTCGTCGAGGAGTTCATCCTCGATCTGACCCTGGAACCGGCGGTCGCCGACGACGGGCAGGGCTTCGGCCTCAACCCCGTGTGGACCGGCCCCGACGGCCGGGAACGCCGCGGCCTGCGCACCATCGACCCGGCGTGCGGCTCCGGCCACTTCCTGCTCGGCATCTTCCACCGCCTGCTGGACAAGTGGCGCCAGGCGGAACCCGGCACGGACGACTGGACGCTGGTGCGCCGGGTGCTGGAGTCCGTCCACGGCTGCGACAAGAATCCCTTCGCCGCGAGCATCGCCCGTTTTCGCCTCCTGGTCGCCGCGATGCGCGCGGCGGGCACGCGGAGGCTCGCGGACGCGCCGCGGTTCCCCATCAACGTGGCCGTGGGTGACTCACTGCTGCACGGCCGGGACGCGGCGGGCATCCAGACCGACCTGGACACGCTGTTCGCGGAGACGGTCGTGGGGCGCGAGGAGGGGGAGACGTACGCGTACGCCACGGAGGACGTGTGGGAGTACGCGAAGAGGGCCGACCTCCTGGGGCGGGGCTCGTATCACGTGGTGGTGGGGAATCCGCCGTACATCACGGTGAAGGACAAGCAGGAGAACGAGAACTACCGGGCGGCGTACGACGCGTGCGCGGGCACGTACGCGCTGTCGGTGCCGTTCGCACAGCGCATGTTCGAGCTTGCGGTGAAGGGGCCCGGCGGGCGACTGGGTGGCGGTGGGTTCGTGGGGCAGATCACCGCGAACTCGTTCATGAAGCGGGAGTTCGGCAAGAAGCTGATCGAGGTCGTCTTCCGGAACCGGGTCGAGTTGTCGCACGTCATCGACACCTCGGGGGCTTTCATTCCGGGGCACGGTACGCCGACGGTGATTCTGGTCGGGCGGAACCGGGTTCCGAGTCCGGAGCGGACGGTGCGGGCGGTGCTGGGTGTGCGGGGGGAGCCTGCGCAGCCAGAGGACGCGTCGCAGGGGGCCGTGTGGCGGGCGATCGTCGAGCAGGTGAGCAAGCCGGGGAGCGAGTCGGAGTGGGTTTCGGTGGAGGATGCGGCGGCGGCCGTGTTCTCTGGGCATCCGTGGTCGCTGAGTGGCGGTGGGGCAGGCGCAGTCCAGCAGTTCATTGAAACGCATGCAGTACGCACGCTTGGGTCTGCCGCGTCCGCAATCGGATTCGGTGCGGTGACTAGGGCCGATGACGTCTACTTGCTGGGCAAGGGGGCCTTGCGACGCGCGCACATTTCCAGGAAGCTGCGACGCCCTATGGTGGACGGGGAGTCGTCCAGAGACTGGCGGATCGTAGACCCGACCGAGGTGCTGTGGCCCTACGACGAGAAGCACCCGGAACGGTCGGTGGCCGATCCAGCGGTGCTGCGCCTCACGTGGCCCAATCGTGTCCTCCTTCGCGACCGAGTTGCTTACGGGAAGACACAGCTTGAGCGGGGACTCCAGTGGTTTGAGTACTCCATGTTCTTCAGCCACCGCTACGGTGGGATGACGCTTGCCTTCGCTTGCGTAGCGACGCACAACCATTTCGTTCTTGGGCGAGGCGGCCAGGTCTTCAACAGGCACGCGCCAATTGTTCAGCTACCCAAGGGGGCGGGCGAGGACGAGCACCTGGAATTGCTCGGGGTGCTCAACTCTTCGGCGGCTTGTTTCTGGCTGAAGCAGGTCAGCCACGACAAAGGCAGCCAGGGTGTCAACGAAGGCTTCAAGTCCCAGGAATGGGAACGCTTCTACGAGTTCACCGGCACCAAGCTGCAAGAGTTCCCTCTGCCTGCCAAGCTCCCGCTCCACCTCGGCCGCGTTATCGACGTCCAGGCGCGGAAACTTGCCGAGTTGGAGCCGTCGGCCGTGGCCGCGACTGTCGTGCCCACGCGAGAGGTGTTGGATGACGCGGAAGCCGCGCACGCCAAGGTCCGCCGCCGCATGATCGCCCTCCAAGAGGAGCTGGACTGGCAGGTCTACGGTCTCTACGGGTTGCTCACCGACCGCGAGGTCGCCCGGACCGTGACCCCGTCACCCGACCCCGAGACCATCCCCGAGGTCAAGCTCGGCGAGCGCGCCTTCGAAATCGTTCTCGCGCGGAAGGTCGAGGCCGGGGAGGTGGAGACCGCCTGGTTCACGCGCCACGGCTCGACCCCCGTCACCGAGATCCCCGCCCACTGGCCGGACTGGTACCGCGAGATCGTTCAGGCCCGTATCGACCTGATCACCAGCCGCAAGGACATTGCCCTCATCGAGCGCCCTGAGTGCAAGCGGCGCTGGGCGACCGAGCCGTGGGAGAAGAAGGAACGCGCCGCGCTCCGCACCTGGCTGCTGGACCGCTGCGAGGACGAGGACCTGTGGTTCGAGGTGCGTGAGGGGATGCGCCACCCCCGGACGCTGACCATCAACAACCTCGCCGACCGGCTCGGTTCCGACCCCGACTTCACCTCCGTGGCCGCGCTCTACGCCGCCGACTACCTCAAGAAGCCGGACCTCCCCCTCGCACAGATCCTCACCGAAATCATCGCCGACGAGCACGTGCCCTACCTCGCCGCGATGCGCTACAAGGACTCCGGCCTGCGCATCCGCCGCGAGTGGGAGAAGGTCTGGGAGAAGCAGCGCGAGGAGGACCGTACCGGCACACGGCTCGATATCGACCCGCCGACCAAGTACAAGTCCTCCGACTTCCTCAAGCAGTCCTACTGGACCCACCGCGGCAAGCTCGACGTCCCCAAGGAACGGTTCATCTCCTACCCGGAGGCGGGCCCGGACAGCGATTCCACGCTGCTGCTCGGCTGGGCCGGCTGGGACCACAAGGACCAGGCGCTGGCCCTCACGCATCTGATCGACAGGCGTGTCAGGAATGACGCTTGGGGCGCCGACCGGCTCGTTCCCTTGCTCGCCGGACTGCATGAGGTCATGCCGTGGGTGCACCAGTGGCACAGCGCGTACGACGACGAGTGGGAGAGCTCGCCGGCCGAGGACCTGGAAGCGGAGTACCGGAAACTGCTGCGCACACACGGTGTGAGCGAGGCGCAGATGAAGGACTGGCGTCCGGTACGGAAGACACGCGGACGGAAGGCCGTACCGCGTCGGGAGACGACTGGACAGCCGGGTCTGGACGATGCGTAGAGCGAGGCGAGGGGGAGAGCCGGAGTGCTCTCCCCGGCGACTCAGCGGGCGGTGCCGGAGGCGTGTTCGGTGAACGCCGACCAGGCAGTGGGGGACACGCGCAGGGGCTGAATGCGGGTGTCCTTAGAGTCGCGTACGTGTACAGCCCCGGGCGCTATGGCGACCTCGACGCAGTTGTCCCCATCGCTGCCGCTGTAACTGCTCTTGAACCAGCTCAGCCCAGTGGTGCTCATAGCGCTCCTCGCATCTCTTTCAGCAAGCTCACGGAGGCCCCGCAGTCGAGGGCCTGCGAACGCAGCCTGCCATAGCGCTGGAGGAGAACACTTACGTCTTTCGGAGCTGTTATCAGACTGCTGGACCGCTGCCCCTCTGTGTAGCCGACCCACTGGTGGTTCGGAGTCTCGGCCAAGTACATCTGCCCGTCCACACCAGTGTGGTCTTCCTGGCACAACGGCATGATCTGGATCTCGACGTTACGGCGAGCGCCGGTTGCGAGGAGGTGGTCGACGACCGCCTCAGTCACCTCGCGTCCTCCCACTCGCCTTACCAGTAGAGCCTGTTCGATGACGAATGCGAAGGCTGTGTTCGGCCTTTCCGTCAACAATCGCTGTCGCTCCAGCCGAGCAGTCACCTGGGCCTCGATCTCTTCCTGGGTCAGCGGCGGCAACCGCCGCTCAAAGATGGCCCGAATGTACGGCTCAGGCTGCAACAGCCCAGGAATCGCACGGCACTCGTACGCATACAACGACACCGCCTCCTCCTCGATCCCCGCCCACTGCCGGAACCAGGACGCCAGCCCCGCCCTCCGCGTGAGACTCCGCGCCGCAGCGCCCAGCACCTTGGCCGCAGCAGCCCCGAGCGCCGGTTCCGCGCGCGACGGCAGGTCGCTCGGCGGGAACCTCTTCCCCTGCTCGATCTTGGCGACGTAGGCCGCGGAGTACTGCACCCGCTGGGCGAACTCCTCCTGGGTGAGCCGGGCCTCCTCCCGCAGTGCCTTCAGCACCGCGCCGAAGGTCTTGAGGCTGTCGGACAGGTCGTGCTCCCCGTTCGAGCCGCCGCCCCCGCCCGCCCCGGCACCCCCGCACCCGCTGCCGACCCCGCCGCCGTTGTCCGTAGCCATGCAGCCGCCTCCCTGTGCACCGTCGCACACCGAACTCACCCCATGGTTACGGAACGTGTCCCACCCAGTCCAGCGAGTGAACCAGTACAGGTGCATCTGTATCGGCGTCGGTCCTGGTGGCGGGGGCGTGGCGGCGGGACCTTGGTCCGCATGCCGACGCCGCAGACCCAAGCCACCGTCACCGTACGTACGTTCGCCCAGCGTTTCCCCGCGACCCGCCGCGGGGCGCGGCTCGCCCGCAGACTCGCCGCGCACCAACTGGACGTGTGGGGCGTACCGCACGGCACGTCGGCGTCGGACGCCGTCGTGCTGATCGTCGCGGAGCTGAGCGCCAACGCCGTGCTGCACGGGCGCGTACCGGGGCGTGACTTCGCGCTGCGGCTCGTCCACGGACCGGCCGCCGCGCTCGTACGCGTCGAGGTGTCCGACACGCATCCCGCCCTGCCCGTGTGCCTGGCCCCGGCCGCCGACGCCGACGGGGGCCGGGGCCTGCTCCTGGTCGGCGCCCTGGCCTCCCGCTGGGGTGTGACGGAGCGCACCGGGCCGGGGAAGACGGTGTGGGCGGAGGTGGACCTCACGGCAGGGACCCCCGCCGGACACACCGCGTGAGCGCATCCGGCCACCCGTCCCCAGTCGGTCACCCGTTGTGACACCTCACCCCGTAGGTGTGACGATCTCCCCTCCTGCTGTCGGACCCACCTGGCAAGATGGACGTCGCGCCAACGCCTGAGGGGGGCGCTGTCCGGGCAGGCCGCCAGCACAGTGAGGGAATGATCGCCTGATGTCGACCACCGAGCTCTTCCTCCGGGATGTCATCGACATCAAGGAGGACGTCCACGCGGGCGATTTCAAGGTCGACCTCTCCCAGGGCTTCCACGAGGCCGACGAGCGGGTGGCGGAGTACGTCGTCACCGAGCAGCTGCAGAAGGCGTTCCGCAAGGCGCTCGGCATCGTCGCGAAGGCGGTGCGCACGGGCGACTCGCACGCCGCGTACCTGCACGGCTCGTTCGGTGCCGGTAAGAGCCACTTCCTCACCGTGCTGCACGCCGTGCTCAACGGCCACGAGGGCGCTCTGGACAAGCCGGGGCTGAAGGAGGTCGTCGCCGAGCACCGGGACTGGCTGGGCGGCAGCCGGTTCCTGATGATCCCGTACCACCTGGTCGGATCGACCGACCTCGACTCGGCGCTGCTCGGCGGGTACGTCCACACCGTGCGGGAGCTGCACCCGGAGGCGGCGACCCCCGCCGTCTACCGGTCGGACGCGCTGCTCGCCGACGCGGACCGGCAGCGCAGGTTCCTCGGCGACGACGACAAGTTCCGGCAGTGGCTCGGCGCCGGGGCGGCGGCCACCGCCCCCGGCGGGGGCGGGGCGTCCGGTGCGGACGACGAGGACGACCTGCCGGGCATCGACGGAGGAGCCGACCTGCCCGGCACGGGCGGCTGGAGCACCGCCGAGCTGGACCGGGCCTTCGCCGCGCCGCCCGGCAGCCAGGAGCGGGAGCGGCTGGTGTCGGCGCTGCTGACCGGGCCCATGGCCGCGTACACGCAGGCCGCCCGCGGCGACGCGCAGTCCTTCATCCCGCTGGAGAACGGCCTGAAGGTCATCTCCCGCCACGCCCAGTCGCTCGGCTACGACGGCGTCGTCCTCTTCCTCGACGAGCTGATCCTGTGGCTCCAGGCGCACATGGGCGACCAGGACTTCGTCCGCGACCAGGTGCAGCGGCTGGTCAAGCTGATCGAGTCCGCCGACAGCGGCCGGCCCGTGCCGATCGTCTCCTTCATCTCCCGCCAGCGCGACCTGTCCCAGCTGATCGGCTCCGACGTGGCGGGTGCCGACGTGCAGAACCTGGAACAGCAGGTCGACTACCTCGCAGGCCGGATCGACGTCGTGGAGCTGGAGGACAGCAACCTCGTCGAGATCATCAAGCACCGGGTGCTCGCCCCGCGTCCGGGCATGGAGCAGGTGCGCGACGACGCGTTCAAGATCGTCGAGTCGTCGCAGGACGAGGTGCGGCAGGTCCTGCTCGACGCGCAGGGGCGCACCGAGGCGAGCTGGGACGACTTCCGCACCCTGTACCCGCTGTCCCCGGCCCTGCTCAACGTGCTGGTCGACCTGTCCGGTGCGCTCCAGCGCGAGCGGACCGGTCTCAAACTGGTGCAGGAGCTGCTGCGGCGCCACCGCGACGACCTGCGGCTCGGCCAGCTCATCCCGATCGGCGACCTGTGGGACGTGATCGCCGAACGGACCGGTGAGGCGTTCACCGCCAAGCTCCGCAAGGAGTCGGAGATCGCGCACCGCTTCCACGCCCGCGTCCGCGAGCACCTGCTGACCAAGTACGGCTCGGCGGACGACAAGCGCTTCCAGACCGACGAGCGGCTGGTCAAGACGCTGCTGCTGGCCTCCCTCGCGCCCAACGTGCCCGCCCTGACCCGGCTCACCGGCGGCCGGCTCGCCGCGCTGAACCACGGAACCATCAGGACCCGGGTGGGCGACGCGGGCGCCGTCGCCGTCAAGCGCCTCCAGGAGCTCCAGGCCGAGGGCTTCGACGGCGAGCTGCGCAGCGAGGGCGACCCCGCCGACCCCGTCTTCCACCTGCACCTGTCCGACCTGGACGTCGAGCCGCTGCTGGAGGAGGTGCAGGGCGTCGCCGACCAGGACGGCTACCGCCGCCAGTGGATCAAGGACCAGCTGTGGGCGGCCCTGGGCATCCCCGACACCCAGGCGTTCGTCTGCGAGCGGACCGTCGTCTGGCGCGGCACCAAGCGCACCGTCGAGTTCGTCTTCGGCAACGTCCGCGACCCGCACCTGCCCGACGCCGAGTTCGCGCCGCAGACCCAGGGCAACATCCGCTTCGTCTTCGACTACCCCTTCGACGACCACGGCCGCTCGCCGATGGACGACGTGCAGCGGGTGGAACGGCTGAAGCGCGCCGGGAAGACGGCGCCGACGATCGTCTGGCTGCCGCACTTCCTGTCCGAGCAGAAGGCCCGCAGCCTCGGACGCCTTTTGAAGATCAACTACCTGCTGGAGCGCGACCGGCTCGACGACCACACGGCGACCCGCCCCGCCGAGGAACGCATCCAGATCCGCAACCAGCTCAAGGCGTCCCGCGACAGCCTCACCACCCAGCTCACCGACGCCCTGCTGCAGCTGTACGGCATCAACAAGGCCGAGCCGGGCACCGCGGGCGCCGAGGTCCCCGAGGGCCACCACCTGATCTCGCTCCAGCCCGGCTTCACCCGCACCCGGCCCGAACCGGCCGTCGGCTTCGAGGAGAACCTCTTCCTGCTCGCCGACGGGCTCCTCGGCGCCCGCCACCCCAAGCACCCCGACTTCGACCCGCGGCTCACCCGCAAGGCCATTACCACCGGCGAGCTGAAGACCACCCTCGAATGGATCACGAGGGCGATGGAGGACGGCTCCCGGCGCGTCGTGGTCGACAGCCGGCACCTGCCCGTCGTCCGCCGGATCGCGCACGCCCTCCAGCTCGGCGAGGTCCACGAGGGGCCGCTGAACGTCACCACCGACTGGCGCCTGCGCATCAACAAGAAGGCCGCCGAGACCCCCGACGCCGGCCCGGACCTGTCCGTGGAGGACATCCGCGACTGGATCGAGGAGCTCGGCTACACCGGCCTCGACCGCCACGTCGGCAACCTGATCATCGCCACGTACGCCCTGCTCGACGACCGCACCTGGGTCTACCAGACCTCGCCGCTGCCCAAGGCACCGGAGCTGGAGCGGATCGGCCCCGGATACGGGCTGAGGGCCGTGGAACTGCCCACCGAGGACGAGTTCCACACCGCGCTCGGCCGCGCCGGGACGATCTTCGGCAAGACCGTCTCGCGGGTCCTGTTCGCCCGCAACGTCGCCCGGCTCGCCGAAGGCGTGCGCGCGGTCGCGGAGGAACACCGCGTGGCCCTCGGCGAGGTGCGCACCCTGCTGACCGAGAACGCCCACCACCTCGGACTGACCGGCGCCGACGCGCCCCGCCTGAAGTCCACCAAGGCCGCCGCCGACCTCGTCGCCCGGCTGCTGCGCACCACCGGACCGGCCGCGTGCGTGCGGGAGCTGGCCGCCGCCGCGTACGACGTGACCGACGAGGAGATCGCGGGCGCCCTGCGGCACGCCCCGGAGGTCGCCGCCGCGCTGCGCGGTACCACGTGGTCCCTGCTGGAGGACGTGCGCCGCGACATCGCCGTCCGCCAGGACAGCCTCGGCGAGCGGGCCACCCGGTTCCTGGACGAGGTGCGCCGCGCCGCCCGCGAGCACGAGCAGACCGTCTCGCTCGTGCCCGTCCTGGACCGGCTCCCGGACACCGTCATGACCCTGATGCGCGAGGCCACCCGCCTCGCGCAGCCGGCGCAGCCGGTCACTCCGCCCGTGGCGCCGGTCACGCCGGAGCCGACCGCCGAGGACGTCAGCCTCACCGACCACGGCAAGCCCTCCGTCCCCTCGACACCCACGCCGGACCAGTCCTCCACGCCGGACGACGCCCCCCGCGGCAGGGGCGGTACAGCGGCCGTCGTTCCGGCACAGACCGGTCGCCGGCCCGCCGTCCACCTCATCGAGCCCACCCGGCTCGAGGCGTCGCTGGCCACCACGGTCGCCGAGATCGACGCGGAGATCCGCGCCTACCTCGCCGCCCACCCCGGCACCCGCATCCAGGTCACCTGGCAGCCGGTCACCGACACCGGGGCCGGGTCCGACGGTTCCGCCGGGACCACGGCGGAACCGGGCGAAGGGACCGCCGGCTGATGGCCCCGGCCCTGCCCCGGGTGGGCCGCCGCACCGTCGAGGCCCTGCTCGCCGCGAACGCCAAGGACCTGGGCGAGCGCAGCCTCGTGCTCGTCCACGGCCGGTACGCGCCCGGCGCCCCGCCCCGGTTCACCGTCACCCTGGACGGCGAGGCGCGGCGGGTCCGGGTACGGGACGAAACCTCCGTCCTCGGCGTCGTCGCCGCCCTGCACGAGCACCGGAGCACAGCCACATCCTCCGACGTGCTCGTGGTGACCACGGGCGTCGACGACGAGCAGCTCGGCTGGGACGTGCGCGGCAGGGCCGTACGACGCAAGACCCTCACCGTCGAGAACGCCGAGGTCGTCCTCCAGCGCTTCGGCGCCACCGCCCTCGACCCGCGGATGTACCGCGAGCGGTGGCTCCTGGAAGCCCTCGTCGAAGCGGAGCCCGCCGAAGACGGCTGGCCGCGCGTCGGCGGAGTGCTGACCCGCGACGCGGCCCTGCGCGCCCTGACCGCCGAACGACTCGGCCTGCGCGCGGTGCACGCCTCCTCCGGCCAGGACGGGCAGGTCACCCTCGACGCCGACACGCTGCTCGCCTGGTCGCGCACACCCGCCGGACCCCGGCGGTTCGCCGAACTGGGCGCCACCGAACGCGCGGAACTGAAGAAGTGGCTCGCGGAAGTAGCCGGACCGGCCGTCCCCGTCCTGCTGTCCCTCGCCGAGGCCGGACTCGGCCACGACGCCCTGCCGCTCGGACTGCTCGGCGCGGCACTGCGGGACCCCGCCGCCCAGCCCGACACCGTGCTCGCCCTCGGCGGACTGTTCGGGCAGGTCATGCCCCGGCGGTCGGAACTCGCCGTGTTCACCGACGCCGTGGAGGGAACCCTCACCCGCTGGATCGCCGACGCCCGGACCAGCCATGACGCCCGCCTGCGCGTCGTCGCCGTACTGCACCGGGCCGACGAGCTGGCCGACAAGGCGGCCCTCACCCCGGGACTCACCGCGAGCCGCTTCCTCCCCTCCAGCTTTACCGCGCAACTGCGCCGGACCGTCGCGGAAGCCCGCCGTTCCCCGGCCGCCGGCGAGGCTGCGCTGGCCGACCTGCTCGGCCACGCCCTGGCCGGCCTCCGCCCGGACCACGTCCAGGCCGCCGAGACGGCCGTACGGGTGGCGCGCTGGCTCAGCGGCCCCGAGCCCGCCGTCACCGGCGTGGCCACCGCCGTACGGGCCCATGTCTCCGACTGGGGCTGGGTGGACCGGGCGCTCACCGTGCTGTGGGCGGGCGACCCCGACGGCGACCTGGAGACCGGCCGGGACCTGCGCGCCCTCTACGAACAGGCACGTGAGCGCAGACAGCGCCTCGATCAGGAGTTCGCCCGGAGGCTCGTCTCCTGGGCCGCGCACGCCACCGCCCAGTACCCCGACGGCTGCCTCGTCGTCGAGAACGTGCTGGACACCGTCGTCCGCCCGCTGACCGGGCAGGCCGCTCCGCTCCTCCTCGTCCTCGACGGCATGAGCAGCGCGGTCGCCGCCCAGCTCGGCGAGGAGGCGGAACGCGACGGCTGGCGCGAGATCGTGCCGCGTCCGGAGCCCGGTCAGTCCCCCGCACGGCTCGCCGCCGTCTCGATGCTGCCGTCCGTCACCCGCGTCAGCCGCGCCTCCCTGCTGGCGGGCGAGGCGGCCGACGGCGGCCAGTCGGCCGAGACGAGCGGCTTCACCGCCTTCTGGAAACGGCGGCGCAAGGCCGCGGCCCTCTTCCACAAGGCCGCCATCGGCGGCGAGGCGGGCCACGCGCTGTCCCACGAGCTGATGACCGCCCTCGCCTCGGACGAGGTGGTGGGCGTGGTCCTCAACACTATCGACGAGGCACTGGACAACGGCCGGCACGGCCGCGGCACCACCTGGTCCCTGGCCGACGTCACGCACCTGCGCGAACTGCTCGCAGGTGCCCGCAGCTACGGCCGCCCGGTCGTCATCGTCGCCGACCACGGACACGTCCTGGAGCGCGGCAGCCGCGCCGACGCCCCGACGGCCGCCGACGGCGCGGAGTCCGCCCGTTGGCGTACCGGTGATGTGGCGGGGGAAGGGGAGATCGCCGTCCGCGGCCCGAGGGTCCGAGAGGGCGGGGGAGCGGTGATCCTGCCGTGGCGCGAGGACATCCGCTACACCGGGCGGCGCGCCGGGTACCACGGTGGAGCCTCCCTGGCCGAAGTCACCGTCCCGGTGCTCGTCCTGCTTCCGGCCGGGGAGGAAACCCCGAAGGACTGGGTGCCGCTCCCGCGCGAGCTGTCCACGCCGGGCTGGTGGCGGACGCGGGCCGCCGGTGACGGCCCGGAGCCCGCCGCCGTGACGGCTGCCCGGCTCGCAACGCCGGAGCAGTCCACGCCCGCGCGGCCCGCACCCTCCGAGGGTGCGCCGGCCACCGGGGCACGGCCGTCCGCCCGGACGGAAGCCGCACCGCCGGCGGAGGAGTCGCTGGGAAGCAGGGTGGTGAGCAGCGAGGTGTACGCGGCTCAGAAGGAGTATGTCCGCAAAGCGCCCGAGGCGAAGGTGGTGGCCGCGGTCGTCGACGCGCTCGTCACCGCGGGCGGGACGATGTCCCCGGCCGCCCTCGCCGCGGCGATCTCCGCGACCGGGCGGGTCCGCCGCAACATCGAGGGCTTCGTCGCCACGGTGCAGCGACTGCTGAACGTCGAGGGGTATCCCGTCCTCGGATTCATCGACGGCGGACACGCGGTCAAGCTCGACGTGCCGCTGCTGCGCGGGCAGTTCCTGCCCGAACCGGAGGAAGGCGAAGCGGAGGAGGCAGCGAGTCACAAGGAGGAGCAGGCGTGACCGACCCCGCCCCCGTCAGCGCCGTCCGGCGCCGCGAGGTCATCGACGCCCTGCGGCGCGGCACGGTGCCGCAGTCCGGCCTCGACCTGTTCGCGGTCGGACTGGACCGGTTCGAAGCAGCCCTCGACGACGACCTGGCCACCGTCGCCCGCGGTGGTGCCGCCTTCCACGCCGTCCGCGGCGACTACGGCTCCGGCAAGACCTTCTTCGCCCGCTGGCTGGCCGAACGGGCCAAACGCGCAGGACTCGCCACCGCGGAGGTGCAGATCTCCGAGACCGAGACACCGCTGCACCGGCTGGAGACCGTCTACCGCCGGCTCACCGAGCGTCTGGCCACCGCCACCCACCAGCCCAGCGCACTGCGCGCGGTCGTCGACTCATGGTTCTACACCCTGGAGGAAGAAGTCCTCGACGGCTCGGAGATCGACGAGGACGACGAAGCAGCCCTCACCGCGTCCGTGGACACGCTGATGGAACGCCGGCTCGCGGACGTCGCCCGCACCACACCCGCGTTCGCCGCCGCCCTGCGCGGCTACCGCCGCGCCGTCACCACCGGGGACGGCGCGACGGCGGAAGCTCTGATCGCCTGGCTCGGCGGCCAGAAGTCCGTGGCCGCGTCCGCCCGCCGGACCGCGGGAGTGCGCGGAGACCTGGACCACTTCGCCGCCCTCGGCTTCCTCCAGGGACTGCTGACCGTTCTGCGCGACTGCGGCCACCCGGGGCTGCTCCTCGTACTCGACGAGACGGAGACCCTGCAACGCGTCCGCGGCGACGTCCGGGAGAAGGGTCTCAACGCACTGCGCCAGCTCCTCGACGAGATCGACGCCGGCCGCTTCCCCGGTCTCTTCCTCGTCATCACCGGAACCCCCGCGTTCTACGACGGACAGCAGGGCGTCCAGCGGCTCCCGCCCCTGGCCCAGCGGCTCGCCACCGACTTCACCACGGACGCCCGCTTCGACTCGCCCCGCGCCGTCCAGCTCCGCCTGCCCGGCTTCGACCTCCCGAGCCTGGGAGAACTCGGCCGCAAGGTGCGGGACCTCTACCGGGGAGCGGCCCGCCACCCCGAGCGGGTCACCGCGCGGGTCGACGACGCCTACGTCGGCGAACTCGCCACCGCCGTAACCGGAGGTCTGGGCGGCAACGTCGGCATCGCCCCCCGCGTCTTCCTGCGCAAGCTCGTCGCCGACGTCCTCGACCGCGTCGACGAGTTCGAGGACTTCGACCCGCGCAAGCACTACCAGCTCACCCTCTCCGCAGGTGAGCTGACGGACACCGAGCGCAACGCCGCGGCCGATCGGGCGGACGACATCGAGCTGGAACTGCCGTGACCGCCGCCGACGGCCTGGAGCCGGCGCTGGTCCACCACATCGTCAACACCCTGGGCTGGAAGGACCTGCGCCCGCTTCAAAAGGCCGCCGTCGCCCCGTTGACGACAGGAGACGACGCCCTGCTGCTGGCCCCGACGGCCGGCGGCAAGACCGAAGCCGCCTGCTTCCCCCTCCTGTCCCGGATGCACGTCCAGGACTGGTCCGGCACGTCGGTGCTGTACGTATGTCCCCTCAAAGCACTGCTGAACAACCTGCTTCCGCGCGTGGAGACCTACACCGCCTGGCTCGGCCGGACCGCGGCCCTGTGGCACGGCGACACACCGGCCGGCGCCCGGCGCCGCATCCTCGCGGCCCGGCCCGACGTGCTGCTGACTACCCCCGAGTCACTGGAAGCCATGCTGGTCAGCGTCAACGTCGATCACGCGTCCTTCTTTTCCGGGCTGCGGGCCGTGGTCGTCGACGAGGTCCACGCCTTCGCCGGAGACGACCGCGGATGGCACCTGCTCGCCGTGCTGGAGCGCCTGCAGAAAGTGGTGGGCCGTTCCCTTCAGCGCGTCGGTCTCTCCGCGACCGTCGGCAACCCCGATGCTCTGCTGACCTGGCTCCAGGGATCGGGAGCAGGGCGGCGCCCAGGTCATGTGGTCGCGCCCCACCTGGCCGAGGCACAGCCGGCGCCGGCTTCCGTACCGCCGGGTGACATCCAGCTTGATTACGTCGGCTCGCTCGACAATGCGGCCACCGTCATCAGCGCTCTTCACAGGGGGGAGAAGAGGCTCGTCTTCTGCGAGTCGCGGCGCTTGGTCGAGGAACTGGGCGCCAAGCTGCGGGCTAAAGGTGTGACCACGTTCCTCTCGCACGCCTCCCTCTCCCTCGACGAACGCAGACGCGCGGAAACCGCGTTCGCGGAGGCGCGCGACTGCGTCATCATCGCCACGAGCACCCTGGAACTGGGCATCGACGTCGGCGACCTGGACCGGGTCATCCAGATCGACGCGCCCACCTCGGTCGCCTCCTTCCTGCAGCGCCTGGGCCGTACGGGGCGTCGCCCTAGAACGACCCGCAACTGCCTCTTCCTCACCCTCGACCAAGGCGGTCTCCTGGCCGCTGCGGGGTTGCTCCTCCAGTGGTCGCGAGGCTGGGTGGAACCAGTGACGGCGCCGCCCGAGCCCCGGCACATCGTCGCCCAGCAACTGCTCGCCCTCTGCCTTCAGGAACACCGCGTCGGAGACCAACTCTGGCAGGAGTGGTGGAACGGCTTGGGACCGTTCGGAGGGTCGGCCGAGCCGATCGTCCGCCATCTGGTCGAGGAGGGATACCTGGACCAGGACGGCGGCATGCTGTTCATCGGCCCTGAGGCCGAACGACGCTTCGGCCACCGCCACTTCATAAACCTCACCGCCGTCTTCACCGCGCCCCCGCAGTTCACTGTCCTGCAGGGCCGCACCGAGATCGGCCGCACCGACCCCGCCCTGCTCACCGAGCGGGTCGCCGGCCCCCGCAGACTCCTCCTCGCCGGCCGCAGCTGGCAGGTCACCTACATCGACTGGCACCGCAAACGCTGTTTCGTCGAGCCGGTCGACGGCGGCGGGAAGGCCAAGTGGAGCGGCTCCGGCTTCAGTCAGGGCACCTCCTTCGAGGTCACCCGCGCCGTGCGCGAGGTGTTGCTCGGCACGGACCCGCCCGTCACCCTGACCCAACGCGCCACCACCACGCTCAAGGAGGCGCGTGAGGTCTTCCTGGAGAAGGTCCACCCGGGCGGCACGTTGATCGTGCATGATGAATCGGGTCAGCTTCGCTGGTGGACCTGGGCAGGTCACCGCGCGAACGCGACGCTGGCGGCCACGCTGGAGGGAATCGCCGTACCGGCTCAGCGCATCAACGATCACTGGGTCCGTCTGCGGGAAGACCTCACGCCACCCGTGTGGAAGGAAGCCCTGAACGAGGCTCCGGACCGGCTATGCCTTCCCGCAGTCGACGAACGGGCGGTACGAGGGCTGAAGTTCGGGGATGCGTTGCCGCCACGCCTGGCGGAGGCGACGCTGTCGGCCCGACTGGCGGACCTGTCTGCCGCTACAGCAGTACTTGCCGAGCCCGTGCGTTTCGTCTCCGTTCATACGTGAAGCGGTTCATCGCGGAGGCGAAAGCGACACCGTGCTCCGGATCGGCGAAGGCGAGCGAGTCCGCTCGGCCGGTGGGCCGAAAGAGCTGGGGCGGACTGAAAAAGTTAACCGCCGATTACGTCAAGGGCGTGGCGGAGTACCTCCCCGAGGAGGTGTATCCCCTGCTCGATGGACTGGGCGCTGCTGTCGCCGCTGGCTACCACAGTGAGGGGATGGCTCATCCGCCGGTGTCCCTCCGCGGCGATCTGCCCGTTGATCTGCCTCGCACTGGCCGCCGGTGCCGAGTGAGGTGGTCGGGAACTTGATGAGAACGGCATCTTCTACGTCGATACGGACGCGGGGCTGGTTGGCGGCCCCGGGTCGCACTTCTCGGCGCGATGGTCCAGCGCTTGGGGCACCGCCCAGGTGACCGCGACGTCAGGCTCCTCGACCCGCCGGAAGAAGTCGGTCCGGTACAGGAGCCGACCGCTTGAACCTGCGTCGACTGGGCTCCGAGGCGTCGGACTCCTGGGACGTGCCACCAGCGCTTCTTGCGAGCCGGATTCCGAAGCCAGCTCCAAAACACTCCCGGGAACCACTCAGGGGCCCGACCCGCGATGCGGATCAGGCCCCTGACCTGGTACTTGCCTGTCGGGGTGGCGGGATTTGAACCCACGACCTCTTCGTCCCGAACGAAGCGCGCTGCCAAGCTGCGCTACACCCCGATGTCGCTGCTTGTCGCGGCGACGTCGTTTACTTTAGCCCACTGGCGGCTGGAGACGAAATCCGGTTTTCGAACGGTGGCGGAGCGGGTTGGGGCGGGCGTGGTCGAGGGCCACGAGGAGGACGGCGAGGCCGTAGAAGGACAGGCCGAGGAGGAGGGCGTTGCCGAGGACGCCCTTGTAGCCGTGGGCCTCGACGTCGAGGAACGGGTAGAGGTAGCGGGCCGGGGTGCCGGGGAGGAGCAGCTCGCCGCGGAGGAAGGAGAAGGCCAGGTAGGCCAGGGGGTAGAGGAGCCAGCTGGGGGCCTGGCGCAGGCGCAGGGTGCCGGGGGTGGTCATCAGGAGCCAGTCGATCACCGCCGCGGCCGGTACGGCGGTGTGCAGGAGGTGGTTGGCCACCGAGTGCCAGAGGGTGGTGGCCGCCGGGGCGTCCGTCATCGTGAACGGGGTCGTCGTGTGCACCAGGAGCAGGTGGTACACGAGCGCCGCGATGAGCGTGTAGAGGAGCACCGAGCCGGTCAGCGCCGGCGGCAGCGGGCGGCGGGCCGTCCAGGCCTTGCGGGCCGAGAGGAGCATGACCGGCGCCAGCAGGATGCTGCTCTGGATGGTGAAGTAGCCGAGCACGCGCAGCGGACTGCCGAGCAGCAGGTAGATCGTCACGCCCGTGATCGCCGCCAGGGCGGTCAGGAGCCGGAAGACGGCGATCAGGGGGCGGCGTACGGGCTCCACCACCGCCGTGGCCGGGACGGGGGAGGGCAGCAGCGCGGGCATGCCCGGGATCGCGGGGAGATCCGGGATGTCCCTGGGTATCGGGGCGGTCATGCCCCTCACGGTAAGGAAATCGGGCGAAACGGGCGATTCGGGTGGGCTGGGTGGGTGAGTGGGCTGAGGGCGGCCTGGCCCCGTTCGTGTCCCGCCGAGCCATCTGCCGCCGGGCCCTCTGTCCGCTCAGCCCTCCCCGCCGCGCCCGCTGCTTCCGCTACTCCCGCCCCACCAGCGTCAGCAGTGTCGCCTCCGGCGGGCACGCGAACCGTACCGGCGTGTAGCGGTTCGTGCCGCAGCCCGCCGAGACGTGCAGATACGCCGTACGGCCCTCCGCGGTGTGCGTGGAGAGGCCCTTCACGCGGTCGGTGTCCAGGTCGCAGTTGGTGACCAGCGCGCCGTAGAAGGGGATGCAGAGCTGGCCGCCGTGGGTGTGGCCGGCCAGGATCAGGGGGTAGTCGTCGGCGGTGAAGGCGTCCAGGGTGCGCAGGTACGGGGCGTGCACCACGCCCATCGCGAAGTCGGCCGTGCCGGAGGGGCCGCCCGCGACCTGCGCGTAGCGGTCGCGCTTGATGTGCGGGTCGTCCAGGCCCGTCAGCTCCACCGAGACCCCGTCGATCTTCAGCGTGCCCCGGGTATTGGTCAGGTTGAGCCAGCCCGCGGCGTCGAAGCCGTCGCGCAGGTTCTCCCACGGGTTGTGGACCACACCCGTGGCGGGCGGGTTGCCGTTCAGACCGTGACGGCCCTGGACCTTCTCGATCAGGTAGCGGGCGGGGTTGCGCAGCTTGGGGCCGTAGTAGTCGTTGGAGCCGAAGACGTACGCCCCCGGGAACTCCATCAGGGGGCCGAGCGCGTCCAGGACCTCGGGGACGCCTTCCGGGTCGGACAGGTTGTCGCCCGTGTTGATCACGAAGTCGGGGCGCAGGCCCGCCAGCGAGCGCAGCCAGCGCTGCTTCTTGCGCTGCCCGCTCACCATGTGGATGTCGGAGACCTGGAGCACGCGCAGGGGGCGCATCCCGGCAGGGAGGACGGGGACCGTGACCCGTCGCAGACGGAAGGAGCGGGCTTCGAAACCCGCCGAGTAGAGCAGTCCGGCGGCGCCAACCGCCGCGATTCCCAGGGGAACTCCGTATCGCGCGCGCATACGCCCATCGTGTCAGACCTGATGGGCCGTCCGTGCGCGGGGACGGTCGCGGGGACCGGCGCGGGGAGGAGGCGAGGGCGGGGGGCGGGTACGGGCGAGGGGACGGGCCGCCGGAAATGTGCGGGCGTCCCGGTGCCGGGACCTGCGACAATCAAGCCCATGACCACGCTCAAGTCGAAGCTGCAGGAAGACCTCAACGCCGCGATCAAGGAGCGCGACGAGCTGCGCTCCTCGACGCTCCGGCTGACGCTCGCCGCGATCACCAAGGAGGAGGTCGCGGGCAAGGAGAAGCGCGACCTCTCCGACGACGAGGTGCTGAAGGTGATCACCCGCGAGGCCAAGAAGCGGCGGGAGGCGGCCGACGCGTTCGCGCAGGGTGGTCGGGCCGAGCAGGCCGAGCGGGAGAAGGCGGAGGGCGAGGTGCTCGCCGCCTACCTGCCCAAGCAGCTCAGCGACGAGGAGCTGCACCAGATCGTCGCCCAGGCCGTGGAGGAGGCGAAGGCCGCCGGGGCCGAGGGGCCGCGGGCCATGGGCGCGGTCATGAAGATCGTCAACCCGAAGGTGGCCGGCCAGGCCGAGGGCGGGCGGGTCGCCGCCGCCGTGAAGAAGGCCCTCGCGGGCTGAACCGCCGAGGCAACGACGAGGCTTACGACGACGGGGGCGCCCTCCAGCGAGGAGGGCGCCCCCGTCGTCGTACCGCACGTACCGCACGTACCGCACGCACCGCAGGAAACGCACGACCGCACGTGCACACCTGCTCTACGGCCAGGTGCCCCCGTTCCCGTTGCCGTTGTTCCCGCCGTTGCCGTTGCCCTCGAACCAGCCCTCGGGGATGGAGAAGGACGGCTGCGGCTCGGCGCCCCCGGTCGTACCGCCGGTGGTGGTGCCGCCCGTGGTGAGGCCGCCGCCGGTGGTGAGGCCGGCGATCAGGCCGCCGCCGGGGCCGTTCCCGTTGCCCCGGCCGTCCCCGTTGCCGTTGTCGTCGTCACCGCTGTCGCGATCGCGGTCCCGCTCCCGGCCGCGGTCGCGGTCGCCGTCGGGGATGTCGACCAGGCTGAAGGACGGAGCCTCCCTGTTCGCCAGCGCGCCGGTCATGGCGTCGCGCCAGATCGGGCCCGGCACCTCACCGCCGTAGACCTTGGGGTGCCACCGGCCGCCGATGGTGATGTCGACCATCTTGACCTGCTGGGTGGCGCTGCCGACCCAGACCGCGCCGGCCAGGTTCGGGGTGTAGCCGACGAACCAGGCGTTGCGGCGCTCGTCCGTCGTACCCGTCTTGCCCGCGCTCTCGCGGCTGGTCAGGCCGGCCTGCTGGCCCGTACCGGAGTCGACCACGCCGCGCAGCAGGGTGTTGACGGTGTCCGCGGTCTTCTCGGACATGGCCCGCGAGCAGGTCGACTTCGGAACCTGCAGGGACTTCTGCTGGTCGCCGATCTTCTTCGTGATCGACTCGATCGCGATCGGCGTGCAGTACATGCCGCGGGCGGCGAACGCGGCGTACGCGGTGGCCATCGTCAGCGGGGAGATGCCCTTGGAGCCGAGCGAGATCGCGGGGACCTCCGGCAGCTTCTCGCCGTTGCCCTGCACCACGTCCAGCGCGTCGAGCGTCTTCATGACCGGGCACATGCCGATGTCGGAGATCATCTGGACGAAGTAGGTGTTGACCGACTTCGCCATCGCCTCCTTCAGTCGGTACGGGCCGACCTCGGACTCGTCCTCGTTCTCCACGCGCGCGCGCTCGGTGTTGACCCAGGGCTTGCCGTCGCAGGTCTGGACGGGGCTCGGGTACTCCATGTCGTACGGCGACGAGTACTCCTGCGTCGGCGGGCGGCCCTCCTCCAGCGCCGCCGCCGCGACGAACGGCTTGAACGTCGAACCGGTCGGGAAGCCGTAGTTCGAGCCGCCCATGTCGCTGCCGACCGAGTAGTTGATCTCGGTCTCGTTGTCGCCGTAGCCGAACGGCTTCGACTGGCCCATGCCGAGGATCTTGCCGGTGCCGGGCTCGACCAGGGTGACGGCCGCGGCGACGGAGTCCGACTGGTTCACGTGGTCCGCGAGCGAGTCCTGCACCGACTCCTGCGCCTGCGGGTCGAGGGTGGTGCGGATGGTCAGGCCGCCCTGGAACCAGAGCTTGGCCCGCTCCTCCTTCGTCTCGCCGAAGACCGGGTCGTTGAGGAAGACCTTCTCGACGTACTTGCAGAAGAAGCTGGCGCCCTTGACCGCGGTGATGCAGCCGTTCTTCGGGCGGCTGACGTCCAGGCCGAGCGGCTTCTTCTTGGCCCGGTCGGCGTCGGCCTGGGAGATGTCGCCGACGTCGGCCATGCGCTGCAGCACGACGTTACGGCGCTTGGTGGCCTCAGCCTCGTCGTTCACCGGGTCGTACCGGCTCGGCGACTGGACGATGCCGGCGAGGAGGGCGGCCTCCTCCAGCTTCAGGTCCTTGGCGTGCTTGGAGAAGTACCGCTGGGAGGCGGCCTCGACGCCGTAGGCCTGCTGGCCGAAGAACGTGATGTTCAGGTAGTTCTCGAGGATCTTCTTCTTGCCCAGCTCCTCCTCGACCTGGATCGCGTACTTCAGCTCCTTGATCTTGCGGCCGAGGGTCTGCTGGGTGGCCTGCGCGACCTTCGTCGGGTCGTCGCCGGCCTCCTCCACGAAGACGTTCTTCACATACTGCTGGGTCAGCGTCGAGGCGCCCTCCGCGACCCCGCCGCTCTGCGCGTTCTTGTTGAGGGCGCGCAGGACGCCCTTCAGGTCGATCGCGCCGTGCTGGTAGAAGCGGGCGTCCTCGATCGCGATGATCGCCTTCTGCATGTACGGCGAGATGTCCTGGAGCTCGACCACCGTGCGGTCGCGCGAGTACACCGTGGCGAGGGTGTCGCCCTGGGCGTCGAGGATCGTGGTGCGCTGGCTGAGCGGCGGCGTCTTCATGTTGGCGGGGATCTCGTCGAATCCCTCGACCGTGCCCTTCGCCGCGAGCCCCAGCGCGCCGATGGCGGGCAGCGCGATGCCGGCCATGACGGCTCCCGCGAGCACACTGACACCGAGGAACTTGGCGGCCTGCTGCGTTGGCGACAGACCCCCGCCCGAGCGCTTCTTTGCCATGAGGGCAGCCTACGTTCTCATTCGCCGGACACGCGTATATGCCTTGGCCTAAGCTGCTCTCGACTGTCACAGCGGTGGGGCCACGTATCCATACGTCCGGCGACGGCGAAACGTTCCCGGACCGGTCCGGCGACTTCTCGGAGTGCTGCCCGACGGGGTGTTGAGGGCGTGTCCGAATCCGCCTTGTGTGTCACCCGGCGCCCGTTGTGGCGCACCTGAAACATCCGGGATTGCCGGGATTGCCGCGCATGTCGCAGGCTCACTCCCCCGGGTGATCTGCCGCTTGCGCATAGTCCGTTCGGGCCATTCAAGATTGGGCCCGAAGGGGGTGTTGCGCTGTGCCCACCTTCCGTAACGTCCTCAACTGGCGGCGGTGAATATGCCGCTGCCGCCGTGGGGGAGCCTCGATTCGGGAGAGGACGGCGCCGGTATGGGCTGGGTAACCGACTGGAGTGCGCAGGCGGCCTGCCGCACTACCGATCCGGATGAACTGTTCGTTCAGGGAGCAGCGCAGAACAGGGCCAAGGCGGTGTGCACCGGATGTCCGGTGCGGACCGAGTGCCTGGCCGACGCGCTCGACAACCGCGTCGAGTTCGGCGTGTGGGGAGGGATGACGGAACGGGAGCGCCGCGCACTGCTGCGCAGGCGGCCCACCGTGACCTCCTGGCGCCGGCTGCTGGAGACGGCTCGTACGGAGTACGAGCGGGGCGCCGGGCTGGTGCCTCTAGACGACGACCAGGTGTACGAGAACTACGCCGCGGTGAGCTGAGCGGGGCGGGACCCTGCGGGGCTTCGGTCGGCGGGGTTCGTGTGCCGTTGCCGGCCGTGCGGGCCTCCGTTGGGAGCTTCGGCCGGTGCCGTGGCGTACGGCTCGTCGTTCACCTGCTCTGAGCGGTGAGCGGTGGGTCGTGAGTGGTGGGTCGTGAGGGGTGTGCCGTCGGCGCGGTGTGCCGTCGAAGCCGCAGCGAGTCCACTCGTACGGCTCCCGTCTCACGTGCCCGGACTCACGTGCTCGGTCTCACTGCTGGGTTTCACGTGCTCGGTCTCACGCGCCCTCCGGTGTGTCCTCCGCCGGCTCCGGTGGCCGGTAGGTGGCCAGCCGGTCGCCGATGGCTCGCAGTCCCGCGAGATCGTGTACGTCGCCGGGCAGCGCGGCCACTTCGGCCACCGCCACCTCGGGGTGGCGCGCGACGAAGCGGTCACGGGTGCGCTGCTCGCGGGCGATCAGGTGCATGCGCTCGGCGTGCAGCCGCAGCAGACGTGCGGTGAGGCGGTCGACGGACTGCCGCTCGTCGCCGCCTTCCTCGGGGGCACGTTCGGGGTCTTCGAAGTCCAGGGCGGTGGGGGAGCCGTCGTCGGGAGCCGAACTGCCATATGTGTCAGGAGAGTTACGAAGTCCAGCCTTCCCTCCCCCCTGATCCACAATGCGGGAGTCCTCAAGATTTTCCGCGGCGGCGAGCGCCCGCTCGGCCGACAGCCGGCCGGCGCCGCTGCCGTGCACCCGGTTGAGCACCAGCCCGGCGAGCGGCATGTCCTCCGCGGCCAGCCGCTCCACGAAGTACGCGGCCTCGCGCAGCGCGTCCCGCTCCGGCGCCGCGACCACCAGGAACGCCGTCCCGGGTGCCTGGAGCAGCCGGTAGGTGGCGTCCGCGCGGGTGCGGAAACCGCCGAACGTGGTGTCCATGGCGGCGACGAACGTCTGGACGTCCTTCAGCAGCTGCCCGCCGAGCACCTTGCCCAGCGCGCCCGTCATCATCGACATGCCGACGTTCAGGAACTTCATCCCCGCGCGGCCGCCCATCTTCGCCGGCGCCAGCAGGACGCGGATCAGCCTGCCGTCCAGGAAGGAGCCGAGCCGCTTGGGCGCGTCGAGGAAGTCCAGCGCGGAGCGCGAGGGCGGCGTGTCGACGACGATCAGGTCCCACTCGTCCCGCGAGCGCAGCTGCCCCAGCTTCTCCATCGCCATGTACTCCTGCGTGCCCGCGAAGCCCGCCGAGAGCGACTGGTAGAAGGGGTTGGCCAGGATCGCGGCGGCCCGCTCGGGGTCCGCGTGCGCCTCGACGATCTCGTCGAAGGTGCGCTTCATGTCGAGCATCATCGCGTGCAGCTCGCCGTCGCCCTCGACGCCCTTGACCCGGCGCGGGGTGTTGTCGAGGGAGTCGATGCCCATGGACTGGGCGAGCCGGCGCGCCGGGTCGATGGTGAGCACGACCACCTTCCGGCCGCGCTCGGCCGCGCGCAGGCCCAGCGCCGCCGCCGTGGTCGTCTTGCCGACGCCGCCGGAGCCGCAGCAGACCACGATCCGGGTCTTCGGGTCGTCGAGCAGCGGGTCGACCTCGAGCACGCGCGCGGGGGCGAGGCGCGCGTGGGGCGGGGTGGGCTCCGGGCTCATGTCATCCCCTGCTTCCGCAGCTCGGTGGCGAGTTCGTACAGGCCCGCCAGGTCCATGCCCTCGGCGAGCAGCGGCAGTTCGTGCAGCGGCAGGCCCAGCTCGGTGAGGACGGCGCGCTGCTCGCGCTCCAGGGTGTACCGCTCGGCGTACTCGTCGGCCTGGGCGAGCAGCGGGTCGACCAGCCGCTCGGCGTGCCCGCCGCGGCGGTCGCCGCCGAGCCCGGCGGCCGACAGCGCGCGGGCGACCTCGGGGTGCGCGACGGTGCGTACGCGCTCCAGGTCGGCCGCGTCGAGCAGGTGCGGGCGGACCATGTTGACGACGACGCGGCCCACCGGCAGCCCGGCCGCGCGCAGTTCGGCGATGCCGTCGGCGGTCTCCTGGACCGGCATCTCCTCCAGGAGCGTCACCAGGTGCACCGCGGTCTCGGCGGACTTCAGCACCCGCATCACGGCCTGCGCCTGATTGTGTATGGGGCCGATCCGGGCGAGCCCGGCCACCTCGTCGTTGACGTTGAGGAAGCGGGTGACGCGGCCGGTGGGCGGCGCGTCCATGACGACGTGGTCGTACACGAACCGGCCCGACTTGTCCTTGCGCCGGACCGCCTCGCAGGCCTTGCCGGTGAGGAGGACGTCCCGCAGGCCGGGCGCGATGGTGGTGGCGAAGTCGATGGCGCCGAGTTTCTTCAGGGCCCGTCCGGCGCTCCCGAGTTTGTAGAACATCTGGAGGTAGTCCAGAAGGGCCAGTTCTGGATCGATGGCGAGGGCGAACACCTCCCCGCCCCCGGGCGCGACGGCGATCTTCCGCTCCTCATAGGGCAGCGCCTCCGTCTCGAATAGCTGTGCGATTCCCTGGCGACCCTCGACCTCGATGAGGAGCGTCCGCTTCCCCTCCGTGGCCAGGGCCAGCGCGAGGGCTGCGGCGACCGTCGTCTTTCCGGTCCCGCCCTTGCCGCTGACGACCTGGAGCCTGCTCACGCCTTCGAGCGTAACCAGTCCGCGCCCGGCCCGAACGGGAGGCTGTGGACAACGCCCTCCGCGGCCGCCCGCCGGCCCCTTCCGCGACAGCGGCTACAGTCGCCCCATGACCAAGTGGGAATACGCAACCGTGCCGCTGCTCGTCCATGCCACGAAGCAGATTCTGGACACCTGGGGCGAGGACGGCTGGGAGCTCGTCCAGGTCGTGCCCGGGCCGAACAACCCCGAGCAGCTGGTGGCCTACCTGAAGCGGCCGAAGCCGGGGACGCAGGCGTGAGCGCGGTCGAGGCGAAGCTCGCGGAGCTGGGGCTGTCGCTGCCGGACGTCGTCCCGCCGCTGGCCGCGTACCAGCCGGCCGTGCAGTCCGGGCCGTACGTGTACACCGCCGGCCAGCTGCCGATGGTGGACGGCAAGCTGCCCGTCACCGGCAAGGTCGGCGCCGAGGTCACGCCGGAGGAGGCCAAGGAGCTGGCCCGCACCTGCGCCCTCAACGCCCTGGCCGCCGTGAAGTCGGTCGCGGGCGACCTGGACCGCATCGCGCGCGTCGTGAAGGTCGTCGGCTTCGTGGCCTCGGCCGCGGACTTCACCGGCCAGCCGGGTGTCCTCAACGGTGCCAGCGAGCTGCTCGGCGAGGTGCTGGGCGACAAGGGCGTCCACGCGCGCAGCGCGGTCGGCGTGGCGGTGCTGCCGCTGGACGCGCCGGTGGAGGTCGAGATCCAGGTCGAGCTGACCCAGCCGTAGCCTTCCCCCGGCAGCCGTGATCGTCCGGCTCTCGAACACGCGCGCGTTACGGGATAGCCTCCGGCCATGGCGAACGGTCAGTGGTACCCCCCTGAGTGGCCGGAGCTCATCCGCGCGCTGACGGCCGGCACCCTCACCCCGGTGCGGCCGAAGCGGGCGGCGACGGTGATGCTCCTGAAGGACACCGACGGCGGCCCCGCCGTGCACATGCTGCGCAGACGCGCCTCCATGGCCTTCGCCGGAGGCGCGTACGCCTATCCGGGCGGCGGCGTCGACCCGCGGGACGGGGACACCGCCCTGCCCGAGCGGAGCCCGGAGCACGGGGGAGACCGCGCCGTCCGCTGGGCGGGCCCCACGCGCGCGTGGTGGGCGGACCGGCTCGGGGTCGACGAGACGGGCGCCCAGGCGATCGTCTGCGCCGCCGTCCGGGAGACCTTCGAGGAGGCGGGCGTCCTGCTCGCCGGGCCCACCGCGGACACCGTCGTCGGCGACACCACCGGCGACGACTGGGAGGCGGACCGCGCGGCGCTCGTCGCCCGCGACCTGTCGTTCGCCGACTTCCTGGACCGCCGCGGGCTGGTGCTGCGCTCCGACCTGCTGGGCGCGTGGACCCGCTGGATCACCCCCGAGTTCGAGCCGCGCCGCTACGACACCTGGTTCTTCGTCGCCGCCCTCCCCGAGGGCCAGCGCACCCGCAACGCCTCCTCGGAGGCCGACCGCGCGGTGTGGATCCGGCCCGCGGACGCGGCGGCGGCCTACGACAAGGGCGAGCTGCTGATGATGCCGCCCACCATCGCCACCCTGCGCCAGCTGACGCCGTACGGCACGGCCGCCGAGGTGCTGGCCGCCGCACCGGCCCGGGACCTCGCTCCCGTCCTCGCCGAGGCCCGTCTGGAGGGCGGCGAGATCGTGCTGTCCTGGCCGGGGCACGACGAGTTCACCAAGCACATCCCGACCGGGGGAGGACCGGCATGACCGACCCGAGCATGCTTCCCGGCCGGCCGCGCGGAGGGGCCCTCTCCGGTCCGGCCACCGCGCGGGCGGTCAACGTCCTCGCGCCCAACCCGTCCGCGATGACCCTGGACGGCACCAACACCTGGATCCTGTCGGAGCCCGGCTCCGGCCTCGCCGTCGTGGTCGACCCCGGGCCGCTGGACGAGGGGCACCTCCAGCGCGTCGTCGACACCGCCGAGCAGGCCGGCAAGCGCGTCGCGCTGACCCTGCTGACCCACGGCCACCCCGACCACGCCGAGGGCGCCGCCCGCTTCGCCGAACTGACCGGCACGCGCGTGCGTGCCCTCGATCCGGCGCTGCGGCTCGGCGACGAGGGGCTGAGCGCCGGGGACGTGATCAGCGTCGGCGGCCTGGAACTGCGGGTCGTGCCGACGCCCGGCCACACCTCGGATTCGCTGAGCTTCCACCTCCCGGCCGACCGGGCGGTCCTGACGGGCGACACCGTCCTCGGCCGCGGTACGACGCTCGTGGCCCACCCCGACGGCCGTCTCGGCGACTATCTGGACTCCCTGCGCCGCCTGCGGTCCCTCACGGTCGACGACGGCGTCCACACCGTCCTGCCGGGCCACGGCCCGGTCCTCGACGACGCCCAGGGCGCCGTCGAGTTCTACCTCGCCCACCGCGCCCACCGCCTCGCCCAGGTGGAGACGGCCGTCGAGGACGGCTACCGCACGGCCGCGGAGGTCGTGGCCCACGTCTACGCCGACGTGGACCGCTCCCTGTGGCCGGCGGCGGAGCTGTCGGTGCGGGCGCAGCTGGAGTACCTGGAGGAGCACGGGCTCATCTAGGGGTGTCTCGCCCCCTGGGGCACCTCAGCCGGGCTCCGCGCGGTTGTGTGCGCGTACGGCGACGGGGTCCCGCTTCGTTCCCGAGGCGGGACCCCGTCGCCGTAGAGGTACGTGACCGGCGTCAGCGCGAGCGCTTCGCCAGGCGCTCGACGTCCAGGAGGATCACCGCGCGGGCCTCCAGGCGGAGCCAGCCGCGCTGGGCGAAGTCCGCGAGCGCCTTGTTGACCGTCTCGCGGGAGGCGCCGACGAGCTGGGCCAGCTCCTCCTGGGTGAGGTCGTGGACGACGTGGATGCCCTCCTCTGACTGCACGCCGAAGCGGCGGGAGAGGTCCAGCAGGGCGCGTGCCACACGGCCCGGGACGTCCGAGAAGACCAGGTCGGACATGGCGTCGTTGGTCTTGCGCAGCCGGCGGGCGACGGCGCGCAGCAGGGCGGCGGCCACCTCCGGGCGGGCGTTCAGCCAGGGCTGGAGGTCGCCGTGGCCGAGGCCGAGCAGCTTCACCTCGGTGAGCGCGGTGGCGGTCGCGGTGCGCGGGCCCGGGTCGAACAGCGACAGCTCGCCGATCAGCTCGCCGGGGCCGACCACCGCGAGCATGTTCTCGCGGCCGTCGGGCGAGGTGCGGTGGAGCTTGACCTTGCCCTCGGTGACGACGTAGAGCCGGTCGCCCGGGTCGCCCTCGTGGAACAGGGAGTCACCCCGCGCGAGGGTCACCTCACTCATGGAGGCACGCAGCTCCGCGGCCTGCTCGTCGTCGAGCGCCGCGAAGAGCGGATTGCGCCGCAGAACGTCGTCCACGAGTTCTCTCCTTGTCGACCTGCTCAGGGGATCTTGTTCCCCCTTGTACCAGGGGACCGTGGTGCCCATTTTGCCGGACGGTCCAAACAGTGTGATCTGTCACAAGGATGCCGCACTGGTGTCCCGGGGTAAGCGTCAGGGGTCCAATTGGGCGCCGATCTTCCGGGGCCCGGGCGGATGTCAGTGCCGGGCCTTAGGCTGGCCGGGTGTCCAAATCGCCGGTGAGAGCACAGGCCGAGGGGGCTGCGCGGGTGGTGGTACGTGGCGATTCCGCTGTGGGCGAACAGGCCTCCGGCGGTGAAGGAAAAACGGCAAAGACGGCAAAGCCGACAAAGAAGGCGGATGTGAAGAAGTCGGCCCCGGCGAAGAAGACGGCTTCCGCCGGTAAGGCGACCGCCGCCGGGAACGAGGGTGCGGCCGGGAACGAGGGCGCGGCGAAGAAGGCGGCTCCGGCGAAGAAGGCGGCCACCACGAAGAAGGTTTCGGCGAAGAAGGCGGCCACCACCAAGAAGGCTGCGGCGAAGAAGGCGGCTACCGCCCGGAAGGCCCCCGCCGACAAAGCCCCCGCGGCCGGCGGTCCCGTGCGCAGAGCCGCGGTGAAGAAGGCCGGCATCGCACCCAAGAAGGCCACCGCGGCCGTGCGCAAGGCGCCGCCCGCGAAGACGATCACCCCGCACCCGCCGAGCGGCGAGTCCCGTACCGCCCTGGTGCGCCGCGCCCGCCGGATCAACCGGGAACTCGCCGAGGTCTTCCCGTACGCCCACCCGGAGCTGGACTTCGAGAACCCCTTCCAGCTGCTGGTCGCCACGGTGCTCTCCGCCCAGACCACCGACCTGCGCGTCAACCAGACCACTCCCGCGCTGTTCGCCAAGTACCCCACCCCAGAGGACCTGGCCGCGGCCGACCCGCAGGAGGTCGAGGAGATCCTGCGGCCCTGCGGGTTCTTCCGGGCCAAGACCAGGTCGGTGATAGGGCTGTCCAAGGCGCTGACGGAGGAGTTCGGCGGCGAGGTCCCCGGCCGCCTGGAGGACTTGGTCAAGCTGCCCGGCGTCGGCCGCAAGACCGCCTTCGTCGTCCTCGGCAACGCCTTCGGCCACCCGGGCATCACCGTCGACACGCACTTCCAGCGGCTCGTCCGGCGCTGGCGGTGGACCGACGAGACCGACCCCGACAAGATCGAGGCCGCCGTCGCCGCGCTGTTCCCGAAGAGCGACTGGACGGACCTCTCGCACCACGTCATCTGGCACGGCCGCCGCATCTGCCACGCCCGCAAGCCCGCCTGCGGCGCCTGCCCCATCGCCCCGCTCTGCCCGGCGTACGGCGAGGGCGAGACGGACCCGGAGAAGGCGAGGAAGCTGCTGAAGTACGAGAAGGGCGGCTTCCCCGGACAGCGCCTCAACCCCCCGCAGGCCTACCTGGACGCGGGCGGCAAACCGGCCCCGCCGCTGGGGGCGGCCGGGTGAGGGGAGACGCGGCGGAACGATCCCGGGCACCCCGGGCGTTGGACACGGCAGGACGACGGGGGTGGGGATGAGCCGGGCGAGTGAGACGCGGAGCGGAGCCGTGGTGGTCAGCAGGAAAGGGCTGCCGGGCTGGCTGGACCCGGTGGTCCGCGCGGTCGAC
Source organism: Streptomyces sp. NPDC052687 (assembly GCF_040678395.1). Lineage (NCBI taxonomy): Bacteria > Bacillati > Actinomycetota > Actinomycetes > Kitasatosporales > Streptomycetaceae > Streptomyces > Streptomyces sp. NPDC052687. The sequence continues at coordinate 265,116 of NZ_JBFATR010000002.1, forward strand.
ACCGTGGAGCCGCTGCAGCTGAGCCGCTTCCTGCCGCCGGAGGACGGGGCGGGCCGCCAGTCCGCCGTCCTGGTGCTGTTCGGCGAGGGCGACCGGGGCCCGGAGCTGCTGCTGATGGAGCGCGCCGGCACCCTGCGCTCGCACGCGGGCCAGCCGTCCTTCCCGGGCGGCGCCCTCGACCCGCAGGACGGCGACCCGCACGGCGACGGACCCCTGCGGGCGGCGCTGCGCGAGGCCCAGGAGGAGACCGGCCTCGACCCGGCCGGGGTCCAGGTCTTCGGTGTGCTCCCGAAGCTGTACATCCCGGTGAGCGGCTTCGTCGTGACCCCCGTGCTGGGCTGGTGGCGCGAGCCCAGCGCCGTCGGCGTCGTGGACCCGGCGGAGACCGCGCGGGTGTTCACCGTCCCCGTGGCGGATCTCACGGATCCCGGCAACCGCGCGACCGCCGTCCACCCCAGCGGACACCGGGGCCCGGCATTCCTGGTCGAATCGGCCCTCGTGTGGGGTTTCACCGCCGGAATCATCGACCGGCTGCTGCACTACGCCGGCTGGGAGCGCCCCTGGGACCGCGAGCGGCAGGTCCCGCTCGACTGGCGCGCATGACAGGGTGGCCCAGGCGCCGTGGTGTTCCGGGGGACGACCCCCGGACCCCCGGCCGCAGTGGTGGGACCGGAGAATGACGAGGCGAGGCCTGAATCGGTGAACGTGCTGGACATCCTGTTGCTGGTCGCTGCCGTGTGGTTCGCGATCGTCGGCTATCGCCAGGGTTTCGTCGTCGGCATCCTGTCGGTGATCGGCTTCCTGGGCGGCGGTCTCGTCGCCGTCTACGCGCTGCCCGTGATCTGGGACGCGCTCACCGACAACGCGGAGGTGAGCACGACCGCCGCCGTCGTCGCGGTGGTCGTCGTCATCGTCTGCGCCTCCGTGGGCCAGGCCCTGACCACCCACCTCGGCAACAAGCTGCGCCGGTACATCACCTGGTCCCCGGCCCGGGCCCTGGACGCCACCGGCGGCGCCCTGGTCAACGTCGCGGCGATGCTGCTGGTCGCCTGGCTGATCGGCTCGGCCCTCGCGGGCACCACGCTGCCGACGCTCGGCAAGGAGGTCCGTAACTCCAAGGTGCTCCTCGGCGTCTCCCGCGCGCTGCCCGCGCAGGCCGACACCTGGTTCGCCGACTTCTCCTCGGTGCTCGCGCAGAACGGCTTCCCGCAGGTCTTCAGCCCGTTCGCCAACGAGCCCATCACCGACGTACGGCCGCCCGACCCGGCGCTCGCCGGCAGCCCGGTCGCCGCCCGCGCCCAGCGCTCCATCGTCAAGGTCGTGGGCACCGCACAGAGCTGCGGCAAGGTCCTGGAGGGCACCGGCTTCGTCTTCGCCGAGCGCCGTGTGATGACCAACGCGCACGTCGTCGGCGGCGTCGACGAACCCACCGTGCAGATAGGCGGCGAGGGCAAGCGGTACGACGCCACGGTCGTGCTGTACGACTGGGAGCGCGACATCGCCGTGCTCGACGTGCCCGACCTCGACGCGCCCGTCCTGAAGTTCACCGACGACGACGCGTCCAGCGGCGACAACGCGATCGTCGCCGGCTTCCCGGAGAACGGGGCGTACGACGTGCGCGCGGCGCGGGTGCGCGGCCGGATCACCGCCAACGGCCCGGACATCTACCACCGGGGCACGGTCCGCCGTGATGTGTACTCGCTGTACGCCACCGTCCGCCAGGGCAACTCCGGCGGCCCGCTGCTCACCCCGCGGGGCGAGGTCTACGGCGTGGTGTTCGCGAAGTCGCTGGACGACGCCGAGACGGGATACGCGCTGACCGTGGACGAGATCCGGGAGGACATCACCGCGGGGCGCACGGCCAATCAGCAGGTGGGTACGGACAGCTGCGCGCTGTGAGGCGCGCGCCGGGTCACCCGCGGGGGTGACGCAGCCGCACCGAGACCCAGCGGGCCCGGCGCCGCAGGATGCGCGGGATGCCCACCCGCGGGTCGGTCGCCGCGAGTTGCGGCGTGCCCCGCTGGTGGGAGCTCAGGGCGCTGCCCGAGCGGCGGTTGCGTGCTGCTGCGTCACTGTAGTCGTGCGTCCAGCCCATACCCCGACGTGTGCCCCCGCCCGAAGGTCGATAACCGCCCCGGAGGCGGCCAATTGGCCTATGCGCGGGGCATGTGGCCGATCCCCGTACAGACGTTCCCGTCCGGACACCCACCGCGTCGGCACCCTCACGCACGGGCGTCGCCGGACGGCGTCACCGGTCCGGCTCGGGGTCCTTCAGCCAGCTGATCAGCTCGTGGGAGAACGCCACCGGGTCCTCCTCGTGCGGGAAGTGGCCGAGCCCGTCGAACAGCCGCCAGCGGTACGGGGCTTCGACGTACTCGCCGGAGCCGGCCGCGCTGCGGGTGCGCATCACCGGGTCGAGGGACCCGTGCAGATGGAGCGTCGGCACTCGCACGGGCCGCTTCATCCGCCGGTTGAACTGGAAGCCGTCGGGCCGGGCCAGGGAGCGGACCATCCAGCGGTACGGCTCGATGGAGCAGTGCGCGGTGGACGGGATGCACATCGCGCGCCGGTAGACGCGCACCGCCTCGTCGTCGGGCAGCCGCGGCCCGGACCAGTCCCGGATGAGCCGCCCGACCAGGGCCGCGTCGTCCGCGACGAGCTGCCGTTCGGGGATCCAGGGGCGCTGGAAACCCCAGATGTAGGAGCCGGCGGCGGTCTGCTTGGGGTCGGAGAGCATCGCCGAGCGCCAGCGCCGCGGGTGCGGCATCGAGGTCACCGCGAGACGCCGTACGAGCTTGGGCCGCATCACGGCGGCCGTCCACGCCAGATAGCCGCCCAGGTCGTGCCCGACCAGCGCGGCGTCCGGCTCGCCGAGCGAGCGGACCACGCCGGTGATGTCGAGGGCGAGGTTGGCCGGGTCGTAGCCGCGCGGGGTGCGGTCGCTGCCGCCGACGCCGCGCAGGTCCATGGCGACGGCCCGGAACCCCGCCTCGGCGAGCGCCACCAGCTGGTGCCGCCAGGTCCACCAGAACTGCGGGAAGCCGTGCACCAGCATCACCAGCGGCCCGTCACCCAGCTCGGCGATGTGGAAGCGCGCGCCGTTGGCGGCCACGTCCCGGTGGATCACCTCGTGGCCGCCGGGCAGGTCGAGCCGTACGACCGAGGCCGGCTGGGCCGAAGGAGTGTCGGGTTCCGTCATGACGACGAGCGTGCCACAGGCTCGATGGCCTCGGGCGCGCGGTCCGCGGGCAGCTCCGGCCGCGGGTGGGGCTTGGCCTTCTGGAGCACGCCCGCGGTCTCCTTCACGGACGCGGCGACCTTCTGCGGGCCGCGCCCCTTCTTCGCCTTCTTCGCGAAGACGACGCCGATCAGGGCGAGGAGACCGGCGATCAGCACGTTGGCCGCGAACGAGAGCAGGAAGCAGACGGCGAGGTTCCAGCCGCTCCAGGTGCGAATGGCGTACGCCAGCGCGAAGTTGAGCATCGGCAGCGAGAACAGCAGGAGCAAACCGGCCGCCATGAAGGCACCGCCGCTGGTCGCGCCCCGCTTGACGTCCCGTCGCAGCTGCGCCTTGGCCAGGGCGATCTCGTCGTGCACCAGCGCGGACAATTCGGTCGTCGCCGTGGCGAACAGCTGGCCGATGCTGCGTTCGGCGCCGACCGGGCTGCCGTCGGGTGCGCTCATCGCGGGTCTCCCTCTTCTGCCTGACGGGACGGTCCCGTCCTGTGTACCGTCTCGTCAGATCATGCCGGACCGTCGTTCTCCTCGCCTGCCCCGCCCGCTACTTCGGCAACCGCGTGGCGCGCGGCGGCCTTCTCGCGGGCGATCCTGCGGTGGTCGGCGGCTCTGCGCTCCAGGATGGCGGCCATCCGCAGGTGGTACTCCGGGTCGTCCTGCTCGTAGATGTCCGGGATGCCGTCGCGGTCGTCGTCGCGCTCCTCGGCCTCCCACATCCGGCGGTACTTGGTGTTCCGGATCTTCAGCAGCACCGTCGCCAGCGTCGCCGCGAGCAGCGAGCCGGTCAGTACGGCGGCCTTGACCTCGCCCGTGAGCGCCGGGTCCTGCTCGAAGGCCAGCTCGCCGATGAGCAGGGACACGGTGAAGCCGATGCCGGCCAGGGTGGCCACCGCGAACACGTCCGGCCAGGCCAGGTCGTCGCTGAGCGAGGCCCGGGTGAACCGTGCCGTCAGCCAGGTCCCGCCGAAGATGCCGAGGGTCTTGCCGACCACCAGGCCCAGCACCACGCCCAGCGTCTCGGGCTGGGTGAAGACGTCGGCCAGCGCCCCGCCGGACACCGGCACACCGGCGCTGAACAGGGCGAACAGCGGCACGGCGAGGCCCGCCGAGAGCGGCCGTACGAGGTGTTCGATGTGCTCGCCGGGGGAGTGCCGCTCACCCTCGCGGGTGGTGCAGCGCAGCATCAGGCCCATCGCGACGCCGGCGATGGTGGCGTGGACGCCGCTGTTGTACATCAGCGCCCAGATCACCAGCGCCAGCGGCACGTACGCGTACCACCCGCGCACGCCCTTGCGCAGCAGCAGCCAGAAGACGGTGAGGCCGGCGACGGCGCCGCCGAGGGCGGCGAAGTCCAGGGTGTCGGTGAAGAACACCGCGATGATCAGGATGGCGAACAGGTCGTCGACGACGGCGAGGGTCAGCAGGAAGGCGCGCAGGGCGCTCGGCAGCGAGGTGCCGATCACCGCGAGCACGGCGAGCGCGAAGGCGATGTCGGTGGCCGTGGGGACCGCCCAGCCGGCCAGGGAGCCGCCGCCCGCGGTGTTGGTCAGGACGTAGACCAGCGCCGGCGCGGCCATGCCGCACAGCGCGGCGACGACCGGGAGGGCGGCGGCCTTGGGGTCGCGCAGGTCACCGGCGACGAGCTCCCGTTTCAGCTCGATGCCGGCGACGAAGAAGAAGACCGCGAGGAGTCCGTCGGCCGCCCAGTGGGCGACGGAAAGGTCCAGGCCGAGGGACTTCGGACCTATGTGGAAGTGGCTGACCGTCTCGTAGCTCTCCCGCAGCGCGGGGACGTTCGCCCAGACCAGGGCGGCTGCCGCGGCCACCAGCAGCAGGACGCCGCCGACCGTCTCGGTGCGCAGCGCGTTCGCGACGAAGGTCCGCTCGGGGAGGGAGAGCCGGCCGAGGACCTTGCGGGGGGTGCGGGGCGCGGACACGGGGACCTCCGGTGGGTGGGCAGCATGGAACGCTTGCCGACCAGACTTCCCGGCGCACCTGTTCACGCGTGGCGTGTTGTTTAGCTTATCTAATGAGAGTGGCGGTGGTCACCTGGCTCCAGCCTAGACGCGGCAAGGGTGCCCGGCACGCTCGGCGCCGGGCACCCCTCAGGACCCCACTGGTGCTGCCGCGGTGAGTCCTCGCGGGGTCGCGCGGTCAGTCCTCGCTGGGCGCCGCCGGGAGCTTCGCCTGGATGAGCTGCATGACACTGCTGTCGGTCAGGGTCGTCACGTCACCCAGGGCGCGGTTCTCGGCGACGTCGCGCAGCAGGCGGCGCATGATCTTGCCGGAGCGGGTCTTCGGCAGCTCGGCCACCGGCAGGATCCGCTTGGGCTTGGCGATCGGGCCGAGCGTGGCGCCGACGTGGCCCCGCAGCTCGGCGATCAGGTCCTCGGTCTCCGCCGCCGTACCGCGCAGGATCACGAACGCGACGATCGCCTGGCCGGTGGTCTCGTCCGCCGCGCCGACCACGGCCGCCTCGGCGACCGACGGGTGCGAGACGAGCGCGGACTCGACCTCGGTGGTGGAGATGTTGTGGCCGGAGACGAGCATGACGTCGTCGACGCGGCCGAGCAGCCAGATGTCGCCGTCGTCGTCCTTCTTCGCGCCGTCGCCCGCGAAGTACTTGCCCTCGAAGCGGGACCAGTAGGTGTCGAGGAACCGCTGGTCGTCGCCCCAGATGGTGCGCAGCATCGACGGCCACGGCTCGGTGAGCACCAGGTAGCCACCGCCGCCGTCGGGCACCTCGTTCGCCTCGTCGTCGACGACGGTCGCGGAGATCCCGGGCAGCGGGCGCTGCGCGGAGCCCGGCTTGGTCTCGGTGACGCCGGGCAGCGGCGAGATCATCATCGCGCCGGTCTCGGTCTGCCACCAGGTGTCCACGATCGGGGTCCGGTCCGCGCCGATGTGCTTGCGGTACCAGATCCACGCCTCGGGGTTGATCGGCTCGCCGACCGAGCCGAGGACGCGGAGGCTGGACAGGTCGAACTTCGCGGGGATGTCGTCGCCCCACTTCATGAACGTACGGATCGCCGTGGGCGCCGTGTAGAGGATCGTGACCTTGTACTTCTGCACGATCTCCCAGAAGCGGCCCTGGTGCGGGGTGTCCGGCGTGCCCTCGTACATGACCTGGGTGGCGCCGTTGGCGAGCGGGCCGTAGACGATGTACGAGTGCCCGGTGACCCAGCCGACGTCGGCGGTGCACCAGTAGACGTCCGTCTCCGGCTTGAGGTCGAACACCGCGTGGTGGGTGTACGCCACCTGCGTGAGGTAGCCGCCGGAGGTGTGCAGGATGCCCTTCGGCTTACCCGTCGTACCCGAGGTGTAGAGGATGAACAGCGGGTGCTCGGCGTCGAAGGCCTCGGGGGTGTGCTCGGCGCTCTGGCGGCCGACGAGGTCGTGCCACCACACGTCCCGGCCCTCGGTGAAGGCGATCTCCTGGCCGGTACGGCGGACCACGAGCACGTGCTCGACGTTGTCCACCTTGCCGAGCGCCTCGTCCACGGCGGGCTTCAGCGCGGACGGCTTGCCGCGCCGGTAGCCGCCGTCGGCCGTGATGACGACCTTGGCGTCGGCGTCCTGGATGCGGGTCGCGAGCGCGTCGGAGGAGAAGCCGCCGAAGACCACCGAGTGCGCGGCGCCGATGCGGGCGCAGGCCAGCATGGCGATGGCCGTCTCCGGGATCATCGGCATGTAGACGGCGACCCGGTCGCCCTTGCGGACACCCAGCTCCAGCAGGGCGTTCGCGGCGCGGGACACCTCGTCCTTCAGCTCGGCGTAGGTGAGGGAACGGCTGTCGCCGGGCTCGCCCTCGAAGTGGATGGCGACCCGGTCGCCGTGGCCGGCCTCGACATGGCGGTCGACGCAGTTGTACGCGACGTTCAGCTCGCCGTCCTTGAACCACTTGGCGAACGGCGGGTTCGACCAGTCCAGCGTCTCGGTCGGTTCCTTGGCCCAGGTCAGCCGTCGGGCCTGCTCGGCCCAGAAGCCGAGCCTGTCAGCCTTGGCCTGTTCATACGCCTCCGCGGTGACGTTGGCGTTGGCTGCCAGGTCGGCGGGGGGTGCGAACCTGCGCTCTTCCTTGAGCAGGTTGGCCAGGCTTTCGTTGCTCACGACATCTCCCTTTCCCAGGGTGTCCGTTGTGTCCCAGGCCACAGCTCATCAGACCCGGGGGGCCGATGACAAGGGTCGTCGGGAAATTGGTTTAGACCTGTGGGGTGGTTCTGGTGGGGTGATCGAGTGGGGGATCAGCGGGGTGTTCGGTGGGGTGTTCGGGTGGGGTGATCGGTGGGGTCTGTTCCTGTGGGGGTCATCGGTACCCACGGACGCGGCGGGGGCGAAGTTCAGCGGCTGTAACGCCTTTCACACGTGCGGCCAAGTACGGGTGAGGCACTGACCGTGCGCGACCCGACGAGAGGGGAAACAGACTGTGGACGGCATACGGGGCGGGCCCGCGGCGGCGGTCCGCGATCCCTAGCTCTTCGAGGAGTTCTACCGCCGCCACGTGGACGCCGTGACCTCCTTCGTGGCCCGGCGTGTCCGTGACGCCCACTCGGTCGCCGACCTGACGGCCGAGGTGTTCCTCGCGGTCCTCGACTCCGCCCACACCTACCGGCCCGGCCTCGGCAGCGAACGGGCCTGGCTCTACGGCATCGCCCGCAACGTCGTCTCGTCCGAGCACCGGCGCCTGATCCGCGAGACCCGGCGCGACCAGCGGATCTCCGGGCGGCGGCTGCTGGAGCCCGACGACATCACCCGCCTGGAGGACAAGCTCGACGCCGAGTCCGCCGGCCGCCGCGCCCTCGCCGCGCTGGAGCGGCTGCCGGAGGGCGAGCGGGCCCTGCTGGAGCTGATCGCGGTCGACCAGCTCACCGTCGCCGAGGCCGCGGCCGCGCTCGGCATCCACCAGGTGACGGCACGCGTCCGGCTGCACCGGGCGCGCAAGACCCTGCGGGCGGTGCGCGGGGTGGCGGCGGGCGAGCCCGCCGACGCGCCACGCGGCACGTCCCTGACCCACACCACGTCGTACGCCACCGGAGCGAACGGGGGAGAGGCATGACCACCGGCCACACCATGGGCACGAACTTCGAGGACCGGCTGCTCGCGGAGCTGAGCCGCGAGATCGAGCGGCGCGCGAGCGAGACGCGCGAGACGCGCGAGACACAGGAACCTGCGGTTGCCGTTCCGGCACCGGGGTCGGCATCGGTCCGGGCACCCCGCCGTCGTCGTACGGCCCTCACCGCGCCGCGGCTCGGCCTCGTCGCGCTGGCCTGCGCGGCCGTCGCGGGTGCCTGGGTGCTGATGCCGGGATCCCCGGCGGAGACCCCGGCCTACGCGGTCGAGGCGCACCCGGACGGCACCGTGACCGTCACCTTGAACGACATCGGTCTCGGCGGCACCCTCCAGCGGGAACTCGCCGAACGGCTGACGGAGCACGGCATCCACGTGGCCGTGGACGACGTGCCGGACGGTTACGAGTGCGCCCGCCCCCGGGGGAAGACGATCCGGGGCCACTTCGACCGCGGTGGTGGCGAGGGCCCCGTCTGGGAGATCACGCTGCGCCGAGGGGACTCCCTGGCCTTCGAGAGGACCGGGCAGCGCCGGCCGGACGGGAGCGTCCAGCGGGTCGTCGGCTTCTACGGCGTGCACGGTCGGATCGCCCCGTGCGATCCCGTCCCCGTCGCCCCGGAGCCCCGCCCGGCGCAGCCGGACCCGTCCGGCCTCCGCTGAGCGGGACTCGGGCGGGCCGGGGCCGGGGCGGGGGCGCCGGCGCGGATCCGTCGGGCCCAGGGCCGCGGACCGGGGGAGGCGCGCGGCCCTGGGGCGCGGGGCGGTTGAGGCGGGGGCGGGCGCGGGTCAGGCCGGGCTGCGCAGATCCTCGGCCTCGGGCACGTGGTCGAAGACCTCCGCGCCGGACGCCTCGGTGAGCAGATAGGCCTGCGCCTCGCCCACGTGGAAGTACATCCCGTGCAGCTCCAGCGCGCCCTCGCGCAGGGCGCGGGCGACCGACTCGTGGGCGCGCAGGTGCTCCAGCTGCTGAACGATATTGGTCAGGCAGAGCTGCTCGACCGCGTCGGCCGGCCGCCGCCCGGCGAGCCGTGCCCAGGGCCGGCTCTCGTCCGCCATCCGCTCCACACTCGGCTGCCCGTGCCGCAGCCAGCGCTTGAGCGGTGTCTGCGCGCCGCCGGGTTCGGAGCTGAGCAGGGCCTGCATCGCCCCGCACCCGGAGTGCCCGCACACGGTGATGTGCCGCACCTTCAGCACGTCCACCGCGTACTCGATGGCCGCCGCCACCGAGTCGTCACCGCTCTCCTCGCCGGGCAGCGGCACCAGGTTGCCCACGTTGCGGACCACGAAGAGGTCTCCGGGGCCGCTGGACGTGATCATCGAGGTGACGAGCCGGGAGTCGGCGCAGGTGAGGAACAGCTGCACCGGCCGCTGGCCCTCACGCGCGAGGCGCGCCAGCTCACCGCGCACCAGCGGGGCGGTACGCCGCTGGAACGCGCTGATGCCCCGGGCGAGTTGATGACCGCCGGTACGGGTGCTCGCACCGGTCGCGGTGGTGGTGGCGATGCTGGGGCTGTCCTGGGTGCGCGGTTCGGTGCGGGCTTCGGTGCCGGCTTCCGAGCTGGAGGGGCCACCGAAGTCGGCGTCTGCGCCTGGGCCGGTGAGGGCGCCGGGGCCGCCGGGACGGTGGGTGTCGGGGGTCTCTTCAGAACCGTCGGCACCTTCCTTCCCGCGGGGCATGTCCTGGTCCGCCAGGCCGTCCCGGCCCTGGGTGTCCTGTGAGCCCGAGCCCGCCGACTTCCGCGAGCCCTCCACGCCCTGCCGTTCTTCCTCCGGCCGGTCCGGGTCTTCGGAGCCGTACGCCCCTTCGGAGCCGTACGCCGACTCCGCCGGGCCCGGGCCGGTGCCCGCACCGGCACCCGACTCCTCCTGGGACCCGGGTCGTTCCCACTCGCACTGGTGGTTGCGCCACGGAGTCCACGGGCGGCACCGGCAGTCGCTCGAACCGGCCGCGTCCGCTGTCTCCGCCCCGGCGACGTCCTCCACCGGAGTGCCGGGCTCGGCGATGCGGATGCCGGCGCGGCGGCCGGTCAGCTGGACGGTGCCGCCTTGCGCGGTGTGCGTGTTCTGCCAGTCCTGGAGCGTCTCGAACGCCGCGTGGTCCATGAAGGAGCCGTCCAACTCCACGACCACGTCGGTGCCTTGCGGGACGAGGTGCAGGACCCGGCTCAGGCGGGGCACCGCGAGGAACGTCAACTGGCCTCGCACCTGGACGTGATGGACGCCGTTCTCCTCCGTGTGGGTGATGCGGGTGCGGGTCAGGCGGTGCATGGCGACGGCGACGGCCACGGCGATGCCGAGGGCGACGCCTTCGAGGACGCCGAACAGCACCACGCCGGTGGTGGTCGCGGCGTACACCAGCACCTCACGGTGACGGGTCACCGTGCGGATGTGGTTCAGGGACACCATCTGGATGCCGACGGCCATCACCAGGGCGGCGAGCGAGGCCAGCGGGATGAGCTCCAGCAGCGGGACGAGCAGCAGCGAGGCGACCACCACGAGAGCGCCGTGCAGCATCGTGGAGTTCCGGCTCACCGCGCCCGCGTTCACATTCGCCGTACTGCGCACCGCCACGCCCGCGACCGGGAGTCCGCCGAGGCTGCCGGAGACGATGTTCGCGGCGCCCTGGCCGAGCAGTTCGCGGTCGAGGTCGGAGCGCGGCACCCGGCCGGTGAGGCCGGGGCGGGCGGCGGCCAGCTTGTCGGTGGCGACCGCGCCGAGCAGCGACTGCACGCTGCACACCAGCGTGGTGGTGAGCACGGCGGCGATCAGACCGAGCACCGGCCCCTCGGGGAGTCCCGCCAGCGCGTGGTTGTTCCACGACGGCAGCTCCACCTTGGGCAGCGTGAGGCCGACGAGTGAGGCGGTCGTGGTGGCCCCGGCGACGGCGATCAGCGGCGCCGGCGCCTTGCGCAGCACCTTTCCGGTCCGGCCGGGAAGCCGTGGCCAGAGGAACAGCAGGGCCAGGGTGAGCGCGCTCGTGGACAGGGCGGCGGGGTGCAGGTCCGCCAGCTGGGCGGGCAGCGCCCGCAGGTTGTCGAGCACGGCGCTCTGCGGGGTGCCGCCCAGGACGATGTGCAGCTGGGCCATGGCGATGGTCACGCCGATGCCGGCCAGCATGCCGTGCACGATGGCGGGGCTGACCGCGAGGGCGGTGCGGGCCACCCGCAGACAGCCGAGGCCCAGCTGGGCCAGGCCCGCGAGGACGGTGATGGCGCAGGTCGTCCGCCATCCGTAGAGGTGGATGAGGTCGGCGGTGACCACCGTGAGCCCCGCGGCGGGGCCGCTCACCTGGAGCGGGCAGCCGCCGAGCCGGCCGACGACGATGCCGCCGACGGCGGCGGCGACGAGGCCCGCCTGGAGCGGCGCTCCCGTGGCGAGGGCGATGCCGAGCGACAGGGGCAGGGCGATCAGGAAGACCGCGATGGAGGCCGACACATCGGCTCCGGCGATCCGGAAGCGCCGCAGCCGCCGGGTGGGCGGGCTGTGCGGCTGGTGGTCGCGGTTCGACTGGTGGGGGTCGGTGGCGCGTGTGGGGGCGCAGGCTGACATGTTTTCCCGTCTCCTCCGGGCAGCGGTCGCGGAACAGGTCGGTCCCGCCGGGCGGCGGGTCGGTCGCGGCCGTGAGTCACGGCGTGCAGCGGCGGGATGAATCAACTCTCAGTAAACGAATCGTAATCAAGAGTAAAGGTCAGGCATGGATGATCCCGGCAAATAGGTCATCAAATCACTCCGGAGAGTGAACTGAGCCTTTGATCGGCTTGTCGTACTAATTCCTTCTCGGTCCCGTGCGACCTTGGCGGCGCTGTCGGCTTTTCCGGCATATCGCTGCACATCGCCCGAAACGCCCCAGCGGCGTCGGCTCGAGAGAAGGAAGTAGGTGGGCGGATGATGGCCGCCACCCAGAGGATTGCCGCGGGCGCCGTGGTCGCCGCGGCCTGTGCCGTGTCGCTCGCCGGCTGCTCGGCCGGTTCCGACGCGGCGAAGGAGGGGACCTCCGGGCCCCGCAAGCCGGAGGTGGCCCAGGCCCCCAAGAGCCCGTACCGGCTGATCGGCGACGGGTCCACGGCGTTCACCGGGGCCCAGCCGCACCTGCCCCGGCCGGAGCGGCTGAAGCCCGGCCAGCGGCCGCCGCAGTTCGTGGTCTTCTCCTGGGACGGGGCCGGCGAGGACAGCCAGCGGCTGTTCTCCCACTTCCGCAAGGTCGCCAGGGCGAACAACGCCACCATGACGTACTTCCTCAGCGGCGTGTACCTGCTGCCCGAGGACAAGGCCGACCTCTACAAGCCGCCGCAGCACTCACCGGGCCGCTCCGACATCGGCTTCAACGACCGGCAGGGCATCGCCGACACCGTCGAGCAACTGCGGCTGGCCTGGCTGGAGGGCAACGAGATCGGCACCCACTTCAACGGCCACTTCTGCGGCAAGGGCGGCGGGGTCGGCGAGTGGTCCGTGGAGGAGTGGAAGGACGAGATCACCCAGGCCAAGCACTTCGTGAAGTCCTGGAAGACCCACACCGGCATGACCAAGGCCGCGCCGCTGCCCTTCGACTACGACAAGGAACTGATCGGCGCGCGCACGCCCTGCCTGGAAGGCCGCGACAACTTCATGGCCGCCGCCCGCGAGCTGGGCTTCCGCTACGACACCAGCGGCGTCAACGACCAGGTCTGGCCCAGGAAGAAGGAGGGCCTGTGGGATCTGTCGATGCAGCTCGTGCCGTTCCCGGGCCACTCCTACGAGCAGCTGACCATGGACTACAACTTCATGGTCAACCAGTCCGGCACGACCACCCAGGGCGACCCCGACAAGTACGAGGCGTGGGGCGACCAGATGCGGGACGGCCTGCTCGCCGGCTTCCGGCGGGCCTACGACGGCAACCGCGCGCCGCTGATCATCGGCAACCACTTCGAATCCTGGAACGGCGGCACGTACATGCGCGCCGTCGAGGAGGTCATCGAGCGGGTGTGCACCAAGCCCGAGGTGCGCTGCGTCTCCTTCCGCCAACTGGCGGACTGGCTGGACGCCCAGGACCCGCAGACCCTCGCGAAGCTGCGCACCCTGAAGGTGGGCCAGGCCCCGAAGCAGGGCTGGCCGTCCTTCCTCTCCGCCCGCCCGGCCCCGGCCCCGAAGGGCGTACCCGGAGCCCCGGCGAACAAGGAGTAGCCACGGCGAACAAGGAGTAGCCCCGGCGGAGAAGGGATGACACCCGGAGCCGTCAGGCGTCGGGTGTCAGGCGTCAGGTGTCCGGTGTCAGGCGTTCGCCGTCTCGGTCTCGCGGAGCAAGAAGCCGGGGTCGACCTGGGCGGCCAGGTCGGCTCCGGTGCGCTCGTTGCCCCAGGATTCGGCGTTCTTCAGGTGGAAGTGGACCATCTGGCGGGTGTAACGCTCCCAGTCGCGCCGCTCGTACGTGGCGTCGGCGGCCGACTGGAGGGTGCGCAGGGCGTGGCGGTTGGCGTCCTCCAGGAGGTCGAACCGGGGCGGGCGGCCCTTCTCCATGGCGCGGACCCAGTCGGAGTGTCCGACCGTGACGAGCAGGTCGTCCCCGACCTGTTCCCGCAGGTAGTCGAGGTCGTCCTGGCCCTGCACCTTGTTGCCGACGACCTTCAGCTCGACGCCGAAGTCGCGGGCGTACTCCTTGTACTGGCGGTAGACGGAGACCCCCTTCCGGGTCGGCTCTGCGACGAGGAACGTCATGTCGAAGCGGGTGAACATGCCGGAGGCGAAGGAGTCCGAGCCCGCGGTCATGTCGACCACGACGTACTCGTCGCGGCCGTCGACCAGGTGGTTCAGGCACAGCTCCACCGCTCCGGTCTTGGAGTGGTAGCAGGCGACCCCCAGGTCGGCTTCGGTGAAGGGGCCGGTGACCATCAAACGGACGGCGCCGCCGTCGAGTTCCACCGTCCGGGCGCAGGCGTCGTAGACCGGATTGTCCTCGCGCACCCGCAGCAGCCGGGAACCCTCTCCGGGCGGCGTGGTCTTGATCATCGTCGCGGCGGAGGGGATGCGCGGATTGGTGCCGCGCAGATAGTCCTTGATCAGCGGTAGGTGGTCGCCCATCGCGGGCAGGGCGGCGGACTCCGTCTCGTCGAGGCCGAGCGCGACGCCCAGGTGCTGGTTGATGTCGGCGTCGACCGCGACCACCGGCGCGCCGGTGGTGGCCAGGTGGCGGATGAAGAGGGAGGACAGGGTGGTCTTGCCGCTGCCGCCCTTCCCGACGAAAGCAATTTTCATGTTCAGTAAGCCTAGTGACGGGGTACCGCGCGCGTGGGCCCGACGTGAAGAAGACCACTCCTTCGTGGGGTGGAGGGCTCCGGGTGCGTAATGTCGTACTCATGAGTACGACAGGCGCGACCGCCGATCCCCTCGCGGCCTTGGGCGCACTGCCCGGCGTCGCCGAGTCCGTGGAGTCCGTGCGCAAGGCCGTGGACCGGGTCTACGGGCACCGGATCATGCGGCGCCGCAGCAACGAGATCACCTCCGAGGCGGCCCTGCGCGGCGCCCGGGGCTCGGCGGCGCTGGCCGGCGCCGACTGGGCCCTGGAGGAGGTGCGCCGGCGTACCGACTTCAGCGGTGACGCCGAGTCCCGCACCATGGGCGCGGCGCTGCGGCTGACCGCCGAGGCGGGGCAACTGCTGTCCATCTGGCGGCAGTCGCCGTTGCGGGTGCTGGCCCGGCTGCACCTGGTGGCCGCGGCCGACAACGCCGACGAGGTGGGCCGGCCGCGCCAGGCGGGCGAGCCGGTCGACGAGCCGCTGATCGGGCAGCCGCTGCCGAGCGCCGCCGAGGTGTCGGCCCGGCTGGACGGGCTGGCGGAGGTGATCATCGCGGGCGGTTCGGCCCCGGCGCTGGTCACGGCCGCCGTCGTGCACGGCGAACTGCTCGCGCTGCGCCCCTTCGTCTCCCACAACGGCCTGGTCGCGCGCGCGGCCGAGCGGATCGTGCTGGTGGGCAGCGGGCTGGACCCGAAGTCCGTGTGCCCGGCCGAGGTCGGCCACGCGGAGCTGGGCCGCGAGGCCTATCTGACGGCGTTCGACGGCTATCTGTCCGGCACCCCGGAGGGCATGGCGGCCTGGATCGCGCACTGCGGCAAGGCGGTCGAACTGGGCGTGCGCGAGTCGACGGCAGTGTGCGAGGCGCTTCAGCGCGGAGCGGCGTAGTCCGGAAAAAGGAGCGCCGAAAAGGGTTGCGGCGGTACGAGCACTCGTACCGCCGCAGGCATGATCACCGAGTTACCAAGCGTCCTCGAATGTCGCCCATCAGGTCGGGGTCTTTGCCCTTACCTGGTGCGGCTGGCCCGTAATCGACGGGTCGACGTCGCGTGGGTGCCCGGTGTTCATGCTTCGGTCCGTGGGGCCAATTGCGTATCTAAGGTGATCCTCTCGGATGTCCTTGGTCTCGCGGGCCGTTGAGTCCTTTGTACTCCAGCGCGGCAACAAGCGGAAGTAGTGGCTCGACTTTTTACTTTTAGGTTCAAACAGGACTAAATATCGGCCCGGCGGCGGCTCGCGTACCAGACGAGTCCGGCGGTGGCCGCCGCCGCTCCTATTGCCGCCGCCGCGACCAGGGCGGGACGCGGCGGCACGGAGAAGGCGGGCAGCCGCTGCTTCAGCCGGACGGGGCGGTGGAAGTCGAGAACCGGCCAGCCGCGCGCGACGGCCTCCCGGCGCAGCGCCCGGTCCGGGTTGACGGCGTGCGGGTGGCCCACGGACTCCAGCATCGGCAGGTCGGTCGCCGAGTCGCTGTAGGCGTAGCAGCGGGACAGGTCGTAGCCCTCGGAGGCGGCGAGCTCCCGGATCGCCTCCGCCTTCGTCGGGCCGTAGGCGTAGTACTCGACCTCGCCGGTGTAGCAGCCGTCCTCGCCCACGACCATCCGCGTGGCCACCACGCGGTCCGCGCCCAGCAGCTCGCCGATCGGCTCGACCACCTCCGACCCGGACGTGGACACGATCACCACGTCGCGGCCGGCCGTGTGGTGTTCCTCGATGAGTGAGGCGGCCTCGTCGTAGATGAGCGGGTCGATGAGATCGTGCAGCGTCTCCGCGACGATCTCCTTCACCTGCTGGACGTTCCAGCCGCGGACGAGCCGGGACAGGTACTCGCGCGTCCGCTCCATCTGATCGTGGTCCATACCGCCCACGAGGAACACGAACTGGGCGTACGCGGTACGCAAGGCGGCCCTGCGGTTGATCAGCCCGCCTTGGTAGAAGGACTTGCTGAAGGTGAGCGTGCTCGACTTCGCAATGACCGTCTTGTCCAGGTCAAAGAAGGCCGCTGTGCGGGGCAAGGAGTGGTTTTCCACGACCCTGAGCATATGCGCAGCCCATTCGGCGTAAGGTGGGGCGCGTGGGTTTGCCTGAGAGGGCTCTCGGGTACACCATGGAAGTCACGGATCGTTCGCGACCGTGCTAACCCGGCCCGACTCCTCCCCCCCCGAGTCGGCCGTGGGGACGACCCCCGCTCTCCCCCCCCGGCGGGGGTCGTCGCATGTCCGGGCGGGTTTTTCGCTTCACGGCGCGCCTTGAGCGCCGCACTGGGACGGCTGCGGCCGTCCTCTTCGCATGCCCATGATCCATCACTCCGTGTAGTCGTCGGACTGCTCTGTGGAAGTCGCACAGGAGATGACGCGCGGGTGCTCGCGGCTCACCGGTATGGGTGATGGCGATATTCACAGGGATCGGGTTGTCCACAGTTTTCGACCAAGATCCACATCATTTCCGTGTTCGCCGCATCGTGTTTCCCATGCGCATCGCTCCGGCGAGTTCCAGGCCGGTTCCGTTTGCGGTGTGCGTATGGCCGGTTTCCGTCGCTCCGCTCATATGGGCGGCCGGATCACCGGTTCTTCATCCGTCGCCTGCGCGGGCCGCCGAGGTCCGCCGGCGACGCCATCGGGCAGCGAAGGGGGACATCCGCCATGGCCGGAACCATCACACACGAGAAGCCGTCCGCCGCCGGCGGGCGGCCGGGCAGGCCGCTGATCGTCACCGAGGACACCGATCTCCTCGACGACCTGCTGCGGCTGTGCGCGGCGGCCGGAGCCACACCGGAGGTCCGCCACGGCC
Source organism: Streptomyces sp. NPDC052687 (assembly GCF_040678395.1). NCBI lineage: Bacteria > Bacillati > Actinomycetota > Actinomycetes > Kitasatosporales > Streptomycetaceae > Streptomyces > Streptomyces sp. NPDC052687. The sequence continues at coordinate 282,476 of NZ_JBFATR010000002.1, forward strand.
CGCCCGAGCGCGGCGGCGGCTGGGAGGCGGCCCCGCTCGTCCTGGTCGGCGACGACGCCGCGCGGCGGGTGCGCGGCGCCCCGCGCAGAGGCGGAGTGGTGCTGGTCGGGCGGGACCAGGACGACCCGGGTGTGTGGCGGCGCGCCGTGGAGATCGGCGCCGACCACGTCCTGATGCTGCCCGACGGCGAGCAGTGGCTGGTCGACCGCATCGCCGACGTCGCCGAGGGCGTCGGCCGGCCCGCTCTCACCGTCGGCGTCATCGGCGGCCGGGGCGGCGCCGGCGCCTCCACGCTCGCGTGCGCCCTCGCCGTCACCTCCGCGCGGGAGGGTTTGCGCACGCTGCTGGTGGACGCCGACCCGCTCGGCGGCGGGCTCGACGTCCTCCTCGGCGGCGAGACCGCCGAAGGGCTGCGCTGGCCCGCCTTCGCCGCCTCGCGCGGCCGGGTCGGGAGCGGGGCCCTGGAGGAGTCGTTGCCGGAGCTGCACGCGCTGCGGGTCCTCAGCTGGGACCGGGGCGACTGCCTCGCCATCGCCCCGCAGGCGGTGCGGGCGGTGCTGGCCGCAGCGCGGCGCCGCGGCGGCACGGTGGTGGTCGACCTGCCCCGCCGGATCGACGACGGCGTCGCCGAAGTCCTCGCCCAGCTCGACATCGGCCTCCTCGTCGTCCCCGCCGAGCTGCGTGCGGTGGCGGCGGCCGGCCGGGTGGCCTCCGCCGTCGGCATGGTGCTGCGCGATCTGCGGGTCGCCGTCCGCGGGCCGTACGCCCCCGGACTCGACGACCGCGAGGTGGCCTGCCTGCTCGGACTGCCCCTCGCCGGGGAAGTGCCGGTCGAGTCCGGGCTCTCCCGCGCGGTCGAGGGCAGGGAGCCGCCCGCCGCGGCCGGCCGCGGACCGCTGGCGCGGTTCTGCAAGGAGTTCTGGGAGCGGGCGCTGGCCGAGGCGGGGGCGGCGTGAGCGGCGGGGGCGTGCGCGGTCGGGGTGATGTGAGCGGAGGGGGCGTGCGTGGCCCAGGCGGCATGAGCGGCGGGGGCGTGCGTGGTGCGGACGGTGTGGGTCGTGGCGGGGGCGTGCGTGAGGTGAACGGTGTGGGTCGTGGCGGGGGTGTGCGTGGCCGGGGTGGCTTGAGTGGGGGATACGGCGACGGATACGGGGGCGGGTACGACCGCGATGGCGGCGGTGAGGCCGGCCGTGGGCACGGGGGCGCGTACGGCGTTGGGTCCTCTGGGGCGGGGCCAAGCGGGGCGGTGACCCTGTCCGTGCCGCTGCTGGACGGAGTGCGGCAGTGGCTGGCCGAGCACGGGGCCGAGCCGACGCCCGCGCGGGTGGCGCAGGCGCTGCGTGAGCAGGGGCGGGTGCTCGGTGACGCCGAAGTCCTGGGCACGGCCGCGCGGTTGCGGTCCGAGCTGGTCGGCAGCGGACCGCTGGAGCCGCTGCTCGCCGATCCGTCGGTGACCGACGTCCTGGTCTCGGCGCCCGACCGGGTGTGGGTGGACCGCGGCGGCGGTCTGGAGCTGACGTCGGTGGCCTTCGCGGACGCGGGCGCCGTACGGCGGCTCGCGCAGCGCCTGGCCTCCGTGGCCGGGCGGCGGCTGGACGACGCCCGCCCCTGGGTCGACGCCCGGCTGCCCGACGGCACCCGGCTGCACGCGGTGCTGCCGCCGGTCGCGGTCGGCTGCACCTGCCTGGCGCTGCGGGTGATCCGGCCGCGCGCGTTCACGCTGGACGAACTGGTCGCGGCGGGCACCGTGCCGCCGGGCGGGGACCGGGTGCTGCGCGCGCTGCTGCGGGCCCGGCTGTCCTTCCTGATCAGCGGCGGTACGGGCAGCGGGAAGACCACCCTGCTCAGTGCCCTGCTGGGGCTGGTCGGGCCGGGGGAGCGGATCGTGCTCGCCGAGGACTCCGCCGAGCTGCGGCCGGACCACCCCCACGTCGTCCGGCTGGAGACCCGGCCCGCGAACCAGGAGGGCGCGGGCCTGGTCACCCTCGAGGACCTGGTGCGCCAGGCGCTGCGGATGCGGCCCGACCGGCTGGTCGTGGGAGAGGTGCGCGGGGCCGAAGTGGTGCACCTGCTGGCCGCCTTGAGCACCGGCCACGAAGGCGGCTGCGGCACCGTCCACGCCAACGCCGCCGCTGACGTGCCGGCCCGGCTGGAGGCGCTGGGCACCGCCGCCGGGCTCGACCGGGCCGCGCTGCACAGCCAGCTGGCGGCGGCGCTGTCGGTCGTCCTGCACCTGGTGCGCGACCGGACCGGGCGGCGCCGGATCGCCGAGGTGCGCGTGCTGGAGCGGGACCCGTCCGGGCTGGTGCGCACGGTGCCGGCGCTGCGCTGGAGCGCCTCCGGGTTCGTCCGCGAGCGCGGCTGGCAGCGGCTGCGGGAGCTGCTGCGGGACGAGTGGAGAGAGGAGAGCGGTGATCAGCGGGTGGCGCGCGGGGAGCGCGCAAGAGGCGTACGTGAGGCGGTCGTAGCGACCGAGGGACTGGTGGGAGATGGGTGATTCGGCTGTGCGAGAGACGGCGATGAGTGCGGCGGTGCTGTGCGCGGGGGCCGCGGCCTGGGTGATGGGCGGGCCCCACGCGGGGGCCCGGCGGGCGCGGCTGCTGCTCGCCGGCGGCGGCGTGGTGGGCACCGGGCCGCCACCCGTGCCGAGGCGGTGGGCGGCGCTCCCGCGGCGGGTGCGCGGGCGGCTGAGGCCCGAGTGGTGGGCGGTGGTCGCCGGACTGCTGCTCGCGGTGCTGGGCGCCTCGGTGGTGCCGGTCGTCGCGGGGGCGGCCGGGGTGCCGCTGCTGCGCCGGGCGCGACGGGCCCGGGAGGCGCGACGGGACCGGGAACACCGGGGGGACGCGGTGATCGCCCTGTGCGGGGCGCTCGCCGGGGAAGTGCGGGCCGGGCGGCAGCCGGGCGAGGCGCTGCTGCGGGCCGCGCGGGACACCGAAGGGCTCGCCGACGCCCAGGCGGCGGTGCTGGCGGCGGCCCGGTTCGGCGGCGAGGTGCCGGACGCGCTCGCGGCGGCGGCCCGCCGGCCGGGGGCCGACGGGCTGCTGGGACTCGCCGCGTGCTGGCGGGTCGCCGTGGACCACGGCGCGGGACTCGCGGCCGGACTCGACCGCCTGGAAGCGGCCCTGCGCGCCGAACGCGACCAGCGCCTTGAGCTGCGCGCCCAGTTGTCCGGCGCCCGCGCCACCGCGGCGATGCTCGCCGCGCTCCCGGTCCTGGGCCTGCTGCTGGGCACCGCGCTCGGCGCCGACCCGCTGCACGTGCTGCTGCACACCGGGGCCGGACTGGGGTGTCTCGTGCTCGGCGCGGTGCTGGAGGGCGTCGGCGTGTGGTGGGTGCTGCGGATCGTCCGGGGAGCGGAGGAGGCGTCGTGAGCGCGGAAGTCGTCCACAGGCTGGGGGTGCTGCTGGGGACGGCGCTGGTGCTCGGGTGGCTCGTGGGACGGGTGGCCGCGGTGCGGCACCGGCGCCGGGTGCGGCGACGGCTGGCCGGCCTGCCGGCCCCGGAGATCCGGGCGCCGAGACGGCGTGCGGACGTGCCGGGCGCGGTACGGCGCCTGCTGCCCGGCGTGGCCGTGGCGGCGGCCGGATGGGTGCTGGTCGGCGGCGTACCGGGGGCCCTGGTGGGTCTGCTGGCGGCGGTGGCGCTGCGGCGGTGGCGCCGGCGAGAGCAGCGGACGGCGGCCGGCGCGGCGGCCCGTGGGGTGCCCGACGTCCGCGCGGCGGCCCGGCAACTGCCGCTGGCCGCCGACCTGGTGGCCGCCTGCGTCGCCGCCGGTGCCGCCCCGGTGACGGCCGCGCAGGCCGTGGGGGAGGCCCTGGGCGGGCCGGTCGGCCAGGCGCTGGCGAGGGGCGCGGCGGAGGTGCGGCTGGGTGGTGAACCCGCCGAGGCGTGGCGGGCGTTGAGCGCGCTGCCCGGCGCCGGGGGCCTCGCACGGCTGCTGGAGCGGGCCGATGTCTCCGGGATGCCCGCCGCCGGGCCGGCCGCCCGGCTCGCGGCCGACGCCCGCGCGGGCTGGGCGCGCTCCGCGACGGTGCGGGCCCGGCGCGCGGCGGTCCTGGTCACGGCACCGGTGGGGCTGTGCTTCCTGCCCGCGTTCCTCGCGGTCGGCGTCCTGCCCGTGGTGATCGGCATGGCGGGCGAGGTGCTGGGCGGGGGTGGTGGATGAGCGGCGACGGCCCGGCGACGGCGAGGACAGGCAGGAAGACTCTGAAGGAGATCGGTATGAGCAAGGTGGTACGGGCACGGATGCGGGCCCTGGTGAGGTTGGTACGCGGGAGGGGCGGTGCCCGGAAGGACGCCGGGATGGTCACGTCCGAGTACGCGGTGGGCATCGTCGCGGCGGCGGCTTTCGCGGTGGTGCTCTACAAGGTAGTGACCAGCGGCCAGGTCAGTGCGGAGCTGCAGAGCATCGTGAAGCAGGCCCTCGATGCGCGGATGTGAGCGGCGCGGGGCGCACCGGGACGACGGGTTCGTGACGGCGGAGTCGGCCGTGGTGCTCCCGGTGCTGGTGGCGGTCGCGATGGCACTGGTGTGGGGGCTGCTGGTGATGGCCGCGCAGATCCAGTGCGTGGACGCGGCCCGCACCGGCGCCCGTGCGGCGGCCCGCCAGGACTCCGCCGACGCGGTCGTCGCGGTGGCCCGCGAGGCGGCACCGCGCGGCGCGAAGGTCACGGTCGCCCGGGAGGGGGACCGGGTCAGGGTCGTGGTGGCCGTCGCACCGCCGGTGCTGGGCGATCTGCCGTTCGAGGTACGGGAGGAAGCCGTGGCGTCGGTGGAGGAAGCGTCGACGCCGGGCCCGTGGGAGCCGGGCCCGGCGGCACCCGGCCCGGCGGCACCCGGCCCGTCGGTGCCGGGCCCGTCGGTGCCGGGTCCGTCGATGGGGGGAGGAGGGTCATGAGGAGCCTGGGCCGCCGCTGCGGGGACGACCGGGGGTCGGCCACCGTGTGGAGCGTGGGGGCGATCGCCGTGCTGTGCGTGGTGTTCGCTGTGGTGCTCGCCCTCGGGCAGGCCGTCGTGGCCCGGCACCGCGCGGCGGGCGGCGCGGATCTCGCCGCCCTGGCGGCGGCCGGCCACTGGACACGCGGCACCGCCGAAGCCTGCGCCCGCGCGGACCGGGTGGCCCGGGCCCAGGGCACCCGGCTCGTACGGTGCGTGCTCGTCGGCGAGATCTCCGATGTGTCGGTGGCGGCGGGCCCGGCGCCCTTCACGGCGGAGGTGCGGTCCCGGGCGGGCCCGCCGGGGACGGTTCCGGGCCTCCCGGCTCCGGCGGGGACCTTGCCGGCGGCCCCGGCCGGGCGGGGGTGAGCCGGGCTCTTCGGCCGGGTGGCCGCACGGCACGCGCCACGAAGCCCTACGAGCCTCCCGCCCCCGCTGGCGGTTCCTCCGGTTCCTCCGGCCCCTCCGCGCCCGGCGGCTTCTCCTCCGGTGCCCCCCGGAGCAGCACCGTGAGGAGCCGTACCGCGCCCCGCTTGTGCAAGGGGTCGTTGCCGTTGCCGCACTTGGGGGACTGGATGCAGGACGGGCAGCCGGCGTCGCACTCGCAGGAGGCGATGGCCTGGCGGGTGGCGGTCAGCCAGGCGCGGGCGGTGTGGAAGGCGCGCTCGGCGAAGCCCGCGCCGCCGGGGTGGCCGTCGTAGACGAAGACCGTCGGCAGCAGGGTGTCGGGGTGCAGCGGGACCGACACGCCGCCGATGTCCCAGCGGTCGCAGGTGGCGAACAGCGGGAGCATGCCGATCGACGCGTGCTCGGCGGCGTGCAGCGCGCCGCCGAGGATCTCCGGGTTGACGCGGGCCTCGTCGAGCTGGTCCTCGGTGACGGTCCACCACACCGCGCGGGTGCGCAGCGTACGAGGAGGGAGGTCGAGTCTGGTCTCGCCGAGGACCTCGCCGGTGATGATGCGGCGGCGGAGGAAGGAGACGACCTGGTTGGTGACTTCGACGGAGCCGTAGCAGAGGCGGCCCTGGCCCCAGGGGATCTCGGTGTCGGTCTCCAGGATGGAGATGGTCGTCGTGTCCCGGGCGACCGTGGTGTAGGGCGGGTTGGCCTCCTCGACCAGGGCGACCGAGTCGTCCAGGTCGAGCGAGCGGACGAGATAGGTGCGGCCCTGGTGGAGGTGGACGGCGCCCTCGTGGACGGCGGCGTGCGAGGCGGCCTCGTCGACCGTGCCGAGCAGCCGGCCGGTGCCGGCCTCGACGATCTGCACGGGGCGGCCGCCACCGCCGCGGATGTCGGTGAGGTCGGCGGCCCGCTCCCGGCGGGTCCAGTGCCAGGCCCTGGTACGGCGGCGCAGCAGCTTCGCGGCCTCCAGCTGCGGCAGCAGCCCCTCAGCCTCCGGTCCGAACAGCGCCAGGTCGTCCTCGGTCAGCGGCAGCTCCGCGGCGGCGGCGCACAGGTGCGGGGCGAGGACGTACGGGTTGTCGGGGTCGAGGACGGTGGACTCCACGGGCCGGTCGAACAGGGCCTCGGGGTGGTGGACCAGGAAGGTGTCCAGCGGGTCGTCGCGGGCCACCAGGACGGCCAGGGCGCCCTGCCCGGCGCGGCCCGCGCGGCCGGCCTGCTGCCACAGGGACGCGCGCGTGCCGGGGTAGCCGGCGATGACGACCGCGTCGAGGCCGGACACGTCGATGCCCAGCTCCAGGGCGGTGGTGGCGGCGAGGCCGAGGAGTTCGCCGGAGTGCAGGGCGCGTTCCAGGGCGCGGCGTTCCTCGGGGAGGTAGCCGCCCCGGTAGGCCGCGACACGCCGGGCCAGCGAGCGGTCGATCTCGGTGAGCCGTTCCTGGGCGATGACCGAGATCAGCTCGGCGCCGCGCCGGGAGCGGACGAAGGCGACCGAGCGCACCCCCTGGAGGGTGAGGTCGGTGAGCAGGTCGGCGGTCTCGGCGGTTGCGGTACGGCGGACCGGGGCGCCCTTCTCGCCCTGCATCTCGGTGAGCGGGGGCTCCCACAGGGCGAAGACGAGCTCCCCGCGCGGGGAGGCGTCGTCCGCGACCTCGACGACCGGCACCCCGGTCAGCCGGCGGGCGGCGACCGCGGGCTCGGCGGCGGTGGCGGAGGCCAGCAGGAAGACGGGGTCGGCGCCGTAGCGGGCGCACAGGCGGCGCAGCCGGCGCAGCACCTGGGCGACGTGGGAGCCGAAGACGCCGCGGTAGGTGTGGCACTCGTCGATCACGACGTACTTGAGCGCCTTCAGGAAGGAGGCCCAGCGCGGGTGGGACGGCAGTATGCCGCGGTGCAGCATGTCGGGGTTGGTGAGGACGTAGGTGGCGTACTGGCGGATCCACTCGCGTTCCTCGTACGGCGTGTCGCCGTCGTACACGGCCGGCCGGACGGCATGGCCCAGAGGTTGTGAAAGTTCCTTCACCGAGCGGCACTGGTCTGCCGCGAGCGCCTTGGTGGGGGCCAGGTAGAGGGCGGTGGCGCCGCGGCCGTTCGGGGCCTCGGAACCGTCCAGCAGGGTGGAGAACACCGGGACCAGATACGCCAGGGACTTCCCCGAGGCGGTGCCGGTGGCGACGACGACCGAGTCGCCGTCCAGGGCGTGCTCGGCGGCGCGTGCCTGGTGGGCCCACGGGTGCTCCACGCCCGCCGCCCGCACCGCGGCGACGACCTCCGGACGGATCCGGTCCGGCCAGACGGCATGGCGACCCTCACGTGGGGGCAAGTGCTCCGTATGAGTGATGCGCGAAGCCCGGCTCGGCCCCGAGGCCAGCCGGTCCAGGACCGTGCCCGGCGCGAGGCGGGACACGGGGTCCGTCGGGGGTCGATCGGATCGGTGATTCTCGGCCATCGGCTCCGAGTGTGTCACTGGCGTGACGGACAATGGGACCAAGGCGTCGTGCACGCCTGCCGGTAAGTGATTGAATGCCATCGCGGCTGGCGAAGCGTCTTGGGGGCCGAAAGCCGAGATGCCCCGACGACGACCGCTCGATAGCAAGGTGCTGGAGGATCCGTGGACCTGTCCCTGTCGACCGAGACCGTGGGCGATCGCACGATCGTCAGGGTCGGTGGCGAAATCGACGTATATACCGCGCCCAAGCTGCGCGAGCAGCTGGTCGAGCTGGTGAACGACGGCAGTTTCCACCTCGTCGTCGACATGGAGGGCGTGGACTTCCTCGACTCCACCGGGCTCGGCGTGCTGGTCGGCGGCCTGAAGCGGGTGCGTGCCCATGAGGGCTCCCTGCGCCTGGTCTGCAACCAGGAGCGCATTCTGAAGATCTTCCGTATCACCGGCCTCACCAAGGTGTTCCCGATCCACACCTCGGTGGAGGAGGCGGTGGCGGCCACCGACTGACCCGTGGGTCCGGGCGGCTGAGCCCGGACCACCAGAGTGGAACCGAAGGGGGTCCGGGCTTCCGGCGGCCCGGGCCTTCCGACAGCACGCCCGAAGCTCCGAGGGGGATGCATGGCCACCGTTGAGCTCCGCTTCAGTGCGGTCCCCGGACATGTCAGGACCGCCCGATTGGTGGCCGCTTCCGTCGCCCGTAAGGCCGGAGTGGACGAGGCCGTCCTCGACGAGGTGCGGCTCGCCGTCGGCGAGGCCTGCTCCCGCGCGGTGGGGCTGCACCTGAACAGCGGCATCACCGCGCCGGTGCGGGTGCTGCTGATCGAGGAGGAGAAGCAGTTCTCCATCGAGGTCGGCGACGAGGCACCGCACGCAACCCCCGGCGCGGCGTCCGGAACGGCCGTGGACGCCGACGTGGAGGCCGAGGAGGACGAGATGGGCCTCGCGGTCATCAGCGGCCTCGTCGACGACGTGAAGGTCAGTACGAGCGCGGACGGCGGCTCCATCCGTATGACCTGGCCGACCACACCCCCGCCCACCGCGGTGTTCCCCTGAGCCGCGGTGCTCCCCTGAGGCGCGCGGTGATCCCCTGACGCGCGGGACACGCGGCGGCGCTTCCCTGACACTGCGCGCGCCTGTCACTGACGCGCACGCGGTTCGCACGACACCCGAGGGCCCTGCTCAGCAGGGCCCTCGCTGTTTTCCCGGACGGCCGGCCACAGGCCCCACGGGGACGCGCGACGAGTTCGTCAATGCGTGAAGGAATTCACGATCCATTTCCGATCACCCGAATGGCGCAGAATGCTGCCCGCAGTTCGATCGGAATGCTTTCGGGCCATTACCCGGAGTCCGCCGGGGTGTACCGATTCCGTTTCCCGCGTACTGTTTTGATCCGGAACAGATCTCTAGAATCCGTCCACATCTTGAGCTCAGCCCAAGCGTCAAGGAGGACGAATGGCGGGGCTTTCTTCTCCCGGTCAGATCGATCAGCTGGATCACTCCACAGCCCTCGCGGCCGCGGTGCTCACCGATGGAAACCGAGCGATGGTGGTGGTCATCGGCGCGGTGGCGCTGGCTGCCCTGCTGGTCGCCGGGGCGCTGCTGCGCCAGGTGCTCGCGGCCGGCGAGGGCACCGACGGCATGAAGAAGATCGCGGCGGCGGTCCAGGAGGGCGCCAACGCCTATCTGGCCCGGCAGTTGCGCACACTCGGCGTATTCGCCGTGATCGTGTTCTTCCTGCTGATGCTGCTGCCCGCGGACGACTGGAATCAGCGTGCCGGGCGGTCGGTGTTCTTCCTGATCGGTGCGGCGTTCTCCGCGGCCACCGGTTATATCGGCATGTGGCTCGCCGTGCGCAGCAATGTGCGGGTGGCGGCCGCGGCCCGTGAGGCGACCCCCGCGGCGGGCGAGCCGGAAAAGGATCTCACCGCGGTCTCGCACAAAGCGATGAAGATCGCTTTCCGTACCGGCGGCGTCGTCGGCATGTTCACGGTCGGGCTCGGTCTGCTGGGCGCCTCCTGTGTGGTGCTGGTCTACGCGGCGGACGCGCCGAAGGTGCTGGAGGGCTTCGGCCTCGGCGCGGCGCTGATCGCGATGTTCATGCGGGTCGGCGGCGGCATCTTCACCAAGGCCGCCGACGTCGGCGCCGACCTGGTCGGCAAGGTCGAGCAGGGCATTCCGGAGGACGATCCGCGCAATGCCGCGACCATCGCCGACAACGTGGGCGACAACGTCGGCGACTGCGCGGGCATGGCGGCCGACCTCTTCGAGTCGTACGCCGTCACCCTGGTGGCCGCGCTGATCCTGGGGACCGCGGCGTTCGGTGACGCCGGGCTGGCGTTCCCCCTGCTCGTCCCCGCGATCGGTGTGATCACCGCGATGATCGGCATCTTCGCGGTCGCCCCGCGACGCGCCGACCGCAGCGGGATGAGCGCGATCAACCGCGGCTTCTTCCTCTCCGCCGTCATCTCGCTCGCGCTGGTCGCGGTCGCGGTCTACGTCTATCTGCCGGGGAAGTACTCCGAGCTGGACGGGGTGACGGACGAGGCGATCCTGGCCAAGGACGGCGACCCGCGGATCTTCGCGCTGGTCGCGGTGGCGATCGGCATCGTGCTCGCCGCCGTCATCCAGCAGCTCACCGGCTACTTCACCGAGACCAGCCGCCGCCCGGTGCGGGACATCGGCAAGAGCTCGCTCACCGGCCCCGCCACCGTCGTCCTCGCCGGTATCTCGGTCGGCCTCGAATCCGCTGTCTACACCGCCCTGCTGATCGGCCTCGGCGTCTACGGCGCCTTCCTGCTCGGCGGTACGTCGATCATGCTGGCGCTGTTCGCGGTGGCGCTGGCCGGCACCGGACTGCTCACCACGGTCGGTGTGATCGTCGCGATGGACACCTTCGGGCCGGTCTCCGACAACGCGCAGGGCATCGCCGAGATGTCCGGTGACGTCCACGGGGCGGGCGCGCAGGTGCTCACCAACCTGGACGCCGTCGGCAACACCACCAAGGCGATCACCAAGGGCATCGCCATCGCCACGGCCGTGCTCGCCGCGGCGGCGCTCTTCGGGTCGTACCGGGACGCCATCACGACCGGCGCGCGCGACGTCGGCGAGCGACTGACCGGCGAGGGCGCGCCGCTGACCCTGGCGATGGACATCTCGCAGCCCAACAACCTCGTCGGCCTGATCGCGGGCGCGGCGGTCGTCTTCCTCTTCTCCGGACTGGCCATCAACGCGGTGTCGCGCTCGGCGGGTTCCGTGGTGTTCGAGGTGCGGCGGCAGTTCCGCGAACACCCGGGGATCATGGACTACAGCGAGAAACCGGAGTACGGGAAGGTTGTCGACATCTGCACGAAGGACGCGCTGCGGGAGCTGGCCACGCCGGGCCTGCTCGCGGTGATGGCGCCGATCTTCGTCGGGTTCACGCTGGGCGTCGGCGCGCTGGGCGCCTATCTGGCGGGCGCGATCGGCGCGGGCACCCTGATGGCGGTGTTCCTCGCCAACTCCGGCGGCGCCTGGGACAACGCGAAGAAGCTGGTCGAGGACGGCCACCACGGCGGCAAGGGCAGTGACGCGCATGCCGCGACGGTGATCGGCGACACGGTCGGCGACCCGTTCAAGGACACCGCGGGCCCGGCGATCAACCCGCTGCTGAAGGTGATGAACCTGGTGTCGCTGCTCATCGCGCCGGCGGTCATCAAGTTCTCCTACGGCGTCGACGAGAACCTGGGCGTGCGGGTGCTGGTCGCGGTGGTCGCCTTCCTGGTGATCGTCGGGGCGGTGTACGTCTCCAAGCGGCGCGGGATCACGATGGGCGACGCGGGCGACGAGGGTGACGCGGGCGGTGCGGGCTCCGGCTCCAAGTCGCCGGACGCGGCGACGGTTCCGTAGCCGGCCGGACCTCCCCTGCCCCGGACCGGGCGGGTGGCGCGCGGACGCGCCATCCGCCCGGTCCGTTGCGTTCTCTTCCTCGCCGTGAGCCTTCTCTCGCTTGGTGCGAATGCTGACATTCAGTCTCATAAAGGGCGTTGACCGTGTGGGTGTCACCCGGGTGGCGTGTATGTTCCGGGGCCGAGAGCCATGGAAGGGACCAAACCGGTGAACAACAAGCTCGCGGCCGCACTGTCCGGCGGTGCGGTACTGGTACTGGCGCTGTCGGGATGCACCGGCGACGACGGGAACGAGGAGCTGGACGCCTGGGCCAAGCAGGTCTGCGACGAGCTGCGGGCGCAGGCGACGACCATCAAGGCCGCCAACGCCGCGATCCAGCAGGAGACCTCGGACAGCAGCACTCCGGCCGAGGTCCAGCAGGCCGACTCCAAGGCCTTCCAGGACATCGCCGACGCCTACAAGGCGATCGGGGGCGTCATCACCAAGGCCGGTCCGCCCAACGTCGAGGACGGCAAGAAGAAGCAGCAGGACGCGGTCAAGGAACTGAACGCCATCTCGGCCTCCTACGGCTCCCTGAAGGAGCAGGTCGACGCGCTCAACACCAAGGACCAGGCCAAGTTCGCCGCCGGTCTGAAGGACGTCGCCGCCGAGATGAAGAAGCTCGGCAAGACCGGCAGCGACGCGCTGAAGGCCTTGGAGGAGGGCGAGGTCGGCCAGGCGATGGCCAAGCAGCAGAGCTGCAAGTCGGCGTCCGCGTCGGCGACGCCGTCTGCGGCGCAGGGCTGACCGGCAGGGCGGACGGGCCGGATTCCGGCGCACGCGCGCGTGGCCGAGTGCCGTACGGGCGCGTGGGTCCGAGTGCCGCACGGGCGCGCGGGGCTGACTGCCGCACGGATGCGTGGGTCCGACTGCCGCACGGACGCGCCGGGCTGACTGTCGCACGGGCGCGCGGGCCCGACTGCCGTGCCGGCGCGCGTGCGTTGTCGGTGGGAGCCGACACAATGGGGTGGTGAGCAACGCCAGCCTCTCCTCGCCGTCCCCTCTGCCCGCCACCGACCGCCCGGAGGTCGCCGCCCGGCTGCGGGAGGCCCTGCTCGGGGCCTCCTTCACCGCCGACGGACTGCTCGACCTGCTCGGCGCCTCCGCGTACGCGGCGCTGGCCCGCAGCGAGACCGTGCCCGCGCTCCGGGCCACCCGCGGGGACACGCCGCTGGAACTGCTCGTACGGCTGTTCCTGTTGCAGCAGCCCGTGCCGTACGCGCGCGTGGCGGACGTACTGCCGCTCGAGGACTGCCTGGACAGCGGCTGGCTGCAGCGCGCCGGCCAGGACGAGGTCGCCGCCACCGTGGACGTCCGGCCCTACGGCGGACCCGCCGGCGAGGACTGGTTCATCGTCTCCGACCTGGGCTGCGCGGTCGGCGGCGCGGGCGGGATCGGCCGCCGCGACGAGGGCGTCGTGCTCGGCGTCGGCGGTGCCTCGACGACGCTGGCCGGGATCACCGTGCGTACGCCCGTCGCCGCCGCCCTCGACCTCGGCACCGGCTCCGGCATCCAGGCGCTGCACGCCGCGCAGCACGCCACGCGCGTGACCGCCACGGACGTCAACCCGCGCGCCCTGCACATCGCCGCGCTCACCCTCGCGCTGTCCGGCGCGCCCGCCGCGGACCTGCGGGAGGGCTCGCTGTTCGAGCCGGTGAAGGAGGGGGAGACGTTCGACCTGATCGTCTCCAACCCGCCCTTCGTGATCTCGCCGGGCGCCCGGCTGACCTACCGCGACGGCGGGATGGGCGGGGACGACCTGTGCCGCACGCTCGTCCGGCAGGCGGGGGAGCGGCTCAACGAGGGCGGCTTCGCGCAGTTCCTCGCGAACTGGCAGCACGTCGAGGGGGAGGACTGGCAGGACCGGCTGCGCTCGTGGGTGCCGCGCGGGTGCGACGCCTGGATCGTGCAGCGCGAGGTGCAGGACGTCACGCAGTACGCCGAGCTGTGGCTGCGGGACGCGGGCGACCACCGCGGCGACCCGGCGGAGTACGCCGCGCGGTACGACGCCTGGCTGGACGAGTTCGAGGCGCGCAAGGTGAGGGGCGTGGGCTTCGGCTGGATCACCCTGCGCCGGACGGCCTCCGCCGAGCCCGTGATCACCGTCGAGGAGTGGCCGCATCCGGTCGAACAGCCGCTCGGGGAGACGGTCCGCGCGCACTTCGCCCGCATCGACCACCTGCGGTCGCGCGACGACGCGGCCCTGCTGGAGGAGCGCTTCCGGCTCGCCGCCGAGGTGGTCCAGGAGCAGGTCGGACTGCCCGGCGCGGAGGACCCCGAACACGTCGTGCTGCGGCAGAACCGCGGGATGCGGCGGGCGACCAAGGTCGACACCGTGGCCGCGGGATTCGCAGGCGTGTGCGATGGCACGCTGACCGCCGGACGGATTCTGGACGCCATCGCCCAGCTCGTCGGAGAGGACCCGGTCGCGCTGCGCGACCGTACGCCCGCACAGATCCGGCTGCTGGTGGAGCAGGGGTTCCTGGAGCCGGCGTGAGGCGGGGCGAAGCCGCGGAGGCCGCGGTCGCCGTGGCCGCGGCGTAAGTGGCAGCAGCGGCGGCGGCCGTAGGCGAGCCGAGACGCCGACTGCCGCAGGCGAGCCGAGACGCCCACGGCCAGACACGGCCCACGTCCCCCCTGCAGAAGGGCCGCCCCCGCCACCCACCGCAGCGGACCCGCGGAAAAAGTCGGCCGGAAAAACATCCGCATCCGGCGTCTCCGGCACCGCGCGGAGCCCTCCCCGCCCCCGCCCGCCCTCTCGCCACGGCGCCGCCGCCCTGCCGTCGGTCCGGCGTTCACCGCGGGTTCGCCTCCCCGCAGTCCGCGCGTGGCAGCCTCCGGGCGGCGGGGCACGCGCGGTCGGAGAAGGAGGGGGACGGGGAGTGATGGAGAGCGCGTCGGCGATCTTCGCGGGGATGGTGTTCGCCCTGTTCGGAGCGGTACTGCTGGTGTGGACCGGGGTGCGGACGCGGCAGCGGCAGCCGGTCGCCCACGGTGTGAGTCCGGTCGCATCGGCGGCCGCCGCGAGCGCCGTGGCGGTGATCGCGATCGTCGTCGGGGCCTGGTGCTTGACCCGGGTGTGAGCATGATGGAAGGGGCGCTTCGCCGGTGAGGAGCCGGTGAGGAGGAGGTCTTCGCTCCGGTTCGGCCGGAAAACAGCGATGGACACTCCGGGCGGCAGGAATGACGGAAGTCGGGTTACCGTTCGAGTGGCCGTTGCGGGCTTTTCCCGTTTGACAACGGGGCGGGATGTACCGTCACACTCCGCAGCGTCACCACCACCCGACCCCGGGAACGAGAAGGCCTGGGGAGGCCCCAGCGTCGACCGGAGAGAAGAGCGAAGTTGTCCCCGACCAGCGAGACCGCACAGGGCGGCCGCCGACTCGTCATCGTCGAGTCGCCTGCCAAGGCGAAGACGATCAAGGGCTACCTCGGCCCCGGCTACGTAGTCGAAGCGAGCGTCGGGCACATCCGCGACCTTCCGAACGGCGCCGCGGAGGTGCCGGAGAAGTACACCGGTGAGGTCCGCCGCCTCGGTGTGGACGTCGACCATGACTTCCAACCGATCTATGTGGTCAACGCCGACAAGAAGGCCCAGGTCAAGAAGCTCAAGGACCTCCTGAAGGAGTCCGACGAGCTCTACCTCGCCACCGATGAGGACCGCGAGGGCGAGGCCATCGCCTGGCACCTCCAGGAGGTGCTGAAGCCCAAGGTCCCGGTCAAGCGGATGGTCTTCCACGAGATCACCAAGGCCGCGATCCAGGCCGCCGTCGCCAATCCGCGCCAGCTCAACCAGAA
Organism: Streptomyces sp. NPDC052687; assembly: GCF_040678395.1. Classification (NCBI taxonomy): domain Bacteria; kingdom Bacillati; phylum Actinomycetota; class Actinomycetes; order Kitasatosporales; family Streptomycetaceae; genus Streptomyces; species Streptomyces sp. NPDC052687. The sequence continues at coordinate 297,981 of NZ_JBFATR010000002.1, forward strand.
GCTGGTCGACGCCCAGGAGACCCGCCGCATCCTCGACCGCCTGTACGGCTACGAGGTCTCGCCGGTGCTGTGGAAGAAGGTCATGCCGCGGCTGTCGGCGGGCCGCGTCCAGTCGGTGGCGACCCGGCTCGTCGTCGAGCGGGAGCGCGAGCGCATCGCGTTCCGCTCCGCCGAGTACTGGGACCTCACCGGCACCTTCTCCACCGGCCGCGCGGGGGACCCGTCCGACCCGTCGTCGCTGGTCGCGCGGCTGCAGACGGTCGACGGCCGGCGTGTCGCGCAGGGCCGTGACTTCGACTCGCTCGGGCAGCTGAAGAGCGCGAACACCCTGCACCTCGACGAGGCGAACGCCCGCGCGCTCGCCGCCGCGCTGGAGAGCACCCGCTTCTCCGTCCGGTCCGTCGAGTCCAAGCCGTACCGCCGCTCGCCGTACGCGCCGTTCCGTACGACGACCCTCCAGCAGGAGGCCAGCCGCAAGCTCGGCTTCGGCGCCAAGGCGACGATGCAGATCGCGCAGAAGCTGTACGAGAACGGCTACATCACGTACATGCGTACGGACTCCACGACGCTGAGCGACACGGCGATCGCCGCCGCGCGCGCCCAGGTCACCCAGCTGTACGGCGCCGAGTACCTGCCGGACACGCCGCGCACGTACGCCGCGAAGGTCAAGAACGCGCAGGAGGCGCACGAGGCGATCCGCCCCTCGGGTGATCGTTTCCGCACGCCCGCCGAGACCGGTCTGACCGGCGACCAGTTCAAGCTGTACGAGCTGATCTGGAAGCGGACCGTCGCCTCTCAGATGAAGGACGCGACCGGGAACTCCGTCACCGTGAAGATCGGCGGCACCGCCGCCGACGGCCGGGACGTCGAGTTCAGCGCGTCCGGCAAGACGATCACCTTCCACGGCTTCCTCAAGGCCTACGTCGAGGGTGCCGACGACCCGAACGCCGAGCTGGACGACCGCGAGCGCCGGCTGCCGCAGGTGAGCGAGGGCGACCCGCTGTCCGCCGAGGAGATCACCGCCGACGGCCACGCCACCAAGCCCCCGGCCCGCTACACCGAGGCCAGCCTGGTCAAGGAGCTGGAGGAGCGCGAGATCGGCCGTCCGTCGACGTACGCGTCGATCATCGGCACGATCCTCGACCGCGGCTACGTCTTCAAGAAGGGCACGGCCCTCGTGCCGTCCTTCCTGTCCTTCGCCGTGGTCAACCTGCTGGAGAAGCACTTCGGGCGGCTCGTCGACTACGACTTCACCGCCAAGATGGAGGACGACCTCGACCGCATCGCGCGCGGCGAGGCGCAGGCCGTGCCGTGGCTGAAGCGGTTCTACTTCGGCGAGGGCACCGTCGCGGGCGCCGCCGCCGACGCCGGGAACGGCGACGGCGACCACCTCGGCGGCCTGAAGGAACTGGTCACCGACCTGGGCGCGATCGACGCCCGCGAGGTGTCCTCGTTCCCGGTGGGCAACGACATCGTGCTGCGGGTCGGCCGCTACGGGCCGTACATCGAGCGCGGCGAGAAGGACACCGACGGCCACCAGCGCGCGGACATCCCCGCCGACCTGGCGCCCGACGAGCTGACCGTCGAGCTGGCCGAGGAACTGCTCGCCAAGCCGAGCGGCGACTTCGAACTGGGCGTCGACCCGGCCACCGGCCACACGATCGTCGCCAAGGACGGCCGCTACGGCCCGTACGTCACGGAGATCCTCCCCGAGGGCACCCCGAAGACCGGCAAGAACGCGGTCAAGCCGCGCACCGCGTCCCTGTTCAAGTCGATGACGCTGGACACGGTGACCCTGGAGGACGCGCTGAGGCTGATGTCGCTGCCGCGCGTCGTCGGCACCGACACCGACGGCCAGGAGATCACCGCGCAGAACGGCCGCTACGGCCCGTACCTGAAGAAGGGCACGGACTCGCGCTCCCTGCAGTCCGAGGACCAGCTCTTCACGATCACGCTGGAGGAGGCGCAGGCGATCTACGCCCAGCCCAAGCAGCGTGGCCGCGCGGCCGCCAAGCCGCCGCTGAAGGAGCTGGGCGAGGACCCGGTCAGCGGAAAGCCGGTCGTGGTGAAGGACGGCCGCTTCGGCCCGTACGTCACCGACGGCGAGACCAACGCGACCCTGCGCTCCGGCGACAGCGTCGAGACGATCACGCCGGAGCGCGGCTTCGAGCTGCTCGCCGAGAAGCGGGCCAAGGCGCCCGCCAAGAAGACGGCGAAGAAGGCGGCCACGAAGAAGACCGCCGCGGCCAAGACCACGACCGCGAAGAAGACCGCCGCGAAGAAGACCACGGCGGCGAAGAAGACGACGGCCGCCAAGACCACGGCGACCAAGACCACTGCGGCCAAGAAGACGGCCACCGCGAAGAAGACGGCCGCGGCCGCGAAGAAGGCGACGGCGGCGTCGGCGGCCTCGTCGTCGCAGGCGACGTCCGAGGACTGAGCGGGCCGGCCGGAGGGGCGCCGGATGGGACGGGCGCCGGACGGGCGCCGGATGGACGCGCGCCGGATGGGGGGCTTCCCCGTCCGGCGTTCGCGAAACCAACGGGATCGGGGCTCGATCGGGCGTAGGGGCGTGCGGGCGTTCGGGTGTGCGCCCCGGAGTGTCGGCGCGGCCCGATAGGCTGAACGCATGACGCGAGCCGAGCAGCCAACGGCCCCTCACCCGGACCCCGACGACGCGCTGGTCGCGGACTCCCGCGAGCGCGCCGTCCGCTCGTTGTTGCGCGAGCCGCAGCTCAAACGGCTGTGGAGCGCGCATCTGGTGAGCGGGGTCGGCGATGTCCTCGCTCTTCTCGTGCTGGTCCTGCTCGTCCTCCAGGCGGCCGTCGCGGGCGGCTCCTTCGGCGGCGGCTACCGGGGCGTGGCGTTCGCAGTGGCGACCGTTTTCGCGGTGCGCGTCCTGGCCACCCTGCTCTTCGGCGCGGTCCTCCTCGGCCCGCTCACCTCGCTCACCGCCCACGAGGGCCCGCTCGACCGCCGCTGGACGATGGTCGGCGCGGACGGCCTGCGGGCCGCGCTGCTGATCATCGCGCCGCTGTGGATCGACTGGACGCCGGACGACGCGCTCGCCGTCCTCCTGGTCACCGTCTTCGTCACCGGCGTCGCCGAGCGGTTCTGGACGGTGTGCCGGGAGAGCGCCGCGCCCGCCCTGCTGCCCGCCCCGCCGCCGGAGGGCGCCGCGGTGCGGCCGCTGCCGGACCACATGGACGCCCTGCGCCGCCTGTCGCTGCGCACGGGCTTCCTCGCGATTCCCCTCGCGGCGGCCGCGCTGGTCGCCGCCTCCCTGCTGGGCAACCTCCTCGGCGCCGGCGCCGACTGGTTCGCCGCCCACCAGGCGGCCCTCGGCTCGTACGTCGCGGCCGGCCTGTTCGCCGCGTCCCTGTCCGTGCTGACGTTCCTGCAGCTGCCCGCGGTGCGCACCCCGCGCGCGCGGTCGCCGCTGGAGGGCCTGCGCCGCCCGAAGACCGGCACCGGCGCCGACAAGGGCCGCACCGGAGCGATCCCGCTGCTGGTGCTCGCCTGCGCCGCCGTCGCGGGCGCGATCGCGGCGGCCGTCGCGGTGTCCGTGCTGCACGCCAAGGACCTGGGCGGCGGTCCGGTGCTCTACGGCCTGCTGGTGCTCGCGCTGACCGGCGGCGTCGCCGCCGGTGTCCGTACGGCGCCGAAGGTGCTGGTGTCGCTGTCGCGGCGCCGCATGCTCGCGCTGGCCATCGCCTTCACCGGCCTCGCGCTGCTGGCCGCCGGGCTGGTCCCGGACGTCACCACCGTGCTGCTGATCGTCGCCCTCGCCGGTGCCGGGGCGGGCATGGCGGCCCACACCGGGCACGCGCTGCTCGACCTGGAGACCGAGGAGTACCGGCGCCCGCGCATCACCGAGCACCTGCACGCCGTGGTCCGCGTCCTCGTGGCGCTCGGCGCGCTGATCGCGCCCCTGGTGGCGGCGCTGATCGGGCCGCACCGGCTGCAGAGCGGCAAGTTCGTCTTCGCGCACGGCGGCGCCGCGTTCACGCTGATGCTGACCGGCGCGCTGCTGCTGCCGGTGGCCGCGCTGGTCCTCGCCAAGCTCGACGACCGCTCCGGCGTACCGCTGCGGCACGACCTGCGCGACGCGGTCCTCGGCGGCGACGACCCGGTGCAGGCGCCCGCCCCGACCGGTTTCTTCATCGCCCTGGAGGGCGGCGACGGCGCCGGGAAGTCCACCCAGGCCGAAGCACTCGCCGAGTGGATCCGCGCCAAGGGCCACGAGGTCGTGGTGACCCGCGAGCCCGGCGCGACCCCGGTCGGCAAGCGGCTGCGGTCCATCCTGCTCGACGTCTCCAGCGCCGGACTGTCGCACCGCGCGGAGGCGCTGCTGTACGCCGCGGACCGCGCGGAGCACGTCGACACCGTGGTGCGGCCCGCGCTGGAGCGCGGCGCGGTCGTCATCTCCGACCGGTACATCGACTCCTCGGTGGCCTACCAGGGCGCGGGCCGCGACCTGTCCCCGACGGAGGTCGCCCGGATCAACCGCTGGGCGACCAACGGGCTCGTCCCGCACCTGACCGTGCTGCTGGACGTCGCCCCGGAAATTGCCCGCGAGCGGTTCACCGAGGCGCCGGACCGGCTGGAGTCCGAGCCCGCCGAGTTCCACGCGCGCGTGCGCTCCGGCTTCCTGACCCTCGCCGCGTCCGACCCCGGGCGCTACCTCGTGGTCGACGCCGGGCAGGAGCCCGAGGCCGTCACCACCGTCATCCGCGCCCGGCTCGACCAGGTGCTGCCGCTGTCCCAGGCAGAGATCGAGGCCCGCGAGGAAGCGCGCCGCAAGGCCGAGGAGGAGGCCCGGCGCAAGGCCGAGGAAGAGGCCGCCCGCAAGGCCGAGGAGGAGCGCCTGGAGCGTGAGCGCCAGGAACAGCTCGCCCGGCTGCGCGCCGAGGAGGAGGAGCGCAAGCGGCGCGAGCTGGAGGAGGCCCAGCGGCGCGAGGCCGAACGGCAGGCCGAGGAGGCCCGGCGGCGGGCCGAGGAAGCCCGCCGGCGCGCCGAGGAGGAGAGGCAGCGGCTGCTCGCCGAGGAGAAGGCCCGCGCGGAGGAGGAGGCCCGCCGCAAGGCGGAGGAGGAACGCCGCCGCCGGCAGGCCGAGGAGGAGGCCCGGCTGCGCGCCGAGGCCGAGGCGCTGCGGCTGGAGAAGCAGCGCAAGGCGGAGGAGGCCCTGCTGCGGGCCGAGGAGGCCCGCCGGGCGGCCGAGCAGGCGGCGGCCGCCGCGCAGGCCGGCCCCAAGCCGGTCCGCCCCGAGGTCACCCCGCCCCCGTCGGAGGCGCTGACCGTGCCGACGCCCGTGGTGAACCCGGACGCGAAGCCCGGCGCTCCCGCCGGCGTGGACGACGCGACGACGGTGCTGCGGCCGGTACGGGACGGCGACACGGCCAGGCCGGCCGCCGCCCCGCGTGACGCGGGGCGCCGCGACACCGCGCGGCGCGACCCCGACTCCGAGGTGACGGCCGAGCTGCCGCAGCCGCCGGTCGTGCCGGGCGCCGCGGACGACACGGCGGTGCTGCGGCCGGTCGTGCCGGGCGCCGCCGACGAGACGGCCGTGCTGCCTCCGGTCACGCCGGGCGCGGCGGACGAGACCGCGGTGCTGCCCCCGGTGCCGGGCGAGAGCCCGGTGGACCGGGTCCCGCCGGGCTTCTTCCGCGACGAGCCGGCCGAGCGTGGCGCGCGTGGCGAGGGTGGATCGCGTGGCGAGGCCGGCGCGCGCGCCGAGCGTGGCGGGCGTAGCGGCGCCGGGCCCGACGGCTCGGACGACCGTACGCGCGAGCTGCCGCAGGTCGACGCCGACGGCGCCGCCCAGCGACGGGCGCGGCCGGACTGGGCGGAGGAGACCCCGCTGGACGATCTGCCGACGCTGGCGGACGAGCTGCTGGGGCCGCGGGACGACGAGCACGGTGACGAGGGCCGCCGGGGCGGTCGCGGCCGGGGGCGGGGGCGCTGAACCCCGGGCCGCTGAGCCCGCCCCACCGGGGGCGCCACCGGGCGACGCCGCCGTCGTCGGCGTTGTCAGTGGTCGCCCCCACAATGGAAGGCGTACGCGCAGTGGGACGGAAGGGCACGGTGGCCCATGACGGTGTGGGATGACCTCGTCGGTCAGGAGCGGGTGAGCGCGCAGCTGGCGGACGCCGCCCGGGACGCCGACGCGCTGGTCACCGCCGCGGCGGCCGACGAGCCGCTGCCGGAGACGTCGAAGATGACACACGCCTGGCTGTTCACCGGCCCGCCCGGCGCGGGCCGGACCCGGGCGGCGCGGGCGTTCGCCGCGGCACTGCAGTGCGTCAGCCCCGACCGCGCGCTGGGCGGGGCGCCAGGCTGCGGCTTCTGCGACGGATGCCACACGGCCCTGATCGGCACCCACGCCGACGTCACCACCGTGGCCGCCGTCGGCACCCAGATCCTCGCGGAGGACATGCGGGACACCGTCCGCAAGTCGTTCACCTCGCCCGCGAACGGCCGCTGGCAGATCATCCTCGTCGAGGACGCCGAGCGGCTGAACGAGAAGTCGGCCAACGCGGTCCTCAAGGCCGTGGAGGAGCCCGCCCCCCGCACGGTGTGGCTGCTGTGCGCGCCGTCCATCGAGGACGTACTGCCGACGATCCGCTCCCGCTGCCGCCACCTGAACCTGAGCACGCCGTCCGTGGACGCCGTCGCCGACATGCTGATCCGCCGCGAGGGCGTCGAACCCGAGGTCGCCCACGCGGCGGCGCGGGCCACCCAGGGGCACGTCGACCGGGCCCGGCGCCTGGCCACCGACCCGGCCGCGCGCGAGCGCCGCGCCGCCGTGCTGAAGCTGCCGCTGCGCGTCGCGGACGTGGGCAGCGCGCTCAAGGCCGCCCAGGAGCTGGTGGACGCCGCCGCGGAGGACGCCAAGCAGCTCGCCGAGGAGGTCGACGTCAAGGAGACCGAGGAGCTGAAGGCCGCCCTCGGCGCCGCCCAGGGCGGCCGCCTCCCGCGCGGTACCGCGGGCGTGATGAAGGACCTGGAGGACAAGCAGAAGCGCCGCCGCACCCGCACCCAGCGCGACAGCCTCGACCTCGCCCTGACCGACCTCACCGCCTTCTACCGCGACGTCCTCGCCCTCCAGCTCGGCACCCGCGTGGCTCTCGCGAACACCGACGCCGAGGACGCCCTGGAGCGCATCGCCCGCGAGAGCTCACCCGAGTCGACCCTGCGCCGCATCGAGGCGATCGCCGCCTGCCGGGACGCCCTGGACCGCAATGTCGCCCCGCTGCTCGCGGTGGAGGCGATGACGATGGCCCTGAGAGCGGGCTGACCCGGAGCGGGCTGACCCCCGCTCCCTCGGCACCGGGCGGCCCAGCCGGCCTCGGCTCTTCCGGCGCCGGCGGCCCAGCCGCCTCCCGGCTCTTCCGGCGCCGGCGGCCCAGCCGCCCCCCGGCTCTTCCGGCGCCGGCGGTCCAGCCGCCCCCCGGCCCTTCCGGCGCCGGCGGCACAGCCGCCCCCCTCCGGCCCTTCCGCCACCAGCGGCCCAGCCGCCCCGCCCCGGGGCCCCTCGGCACCGGCGGCCCAGCCGCCCCCGGCCCCTCCGCCCTCCGCCCCTTGTCCGTCATCCGTTGGACAACCCTCACCCATCCGTGCCACGCCCCACACACTCCGCACCCGGACCGTCGCGCAGCGTTACGCTCGCTGAATGCACTCAAGGCGCCCCCACCGCAGGTCCAGGTCCCGTGCCGGAGCCGTCCTCCTCGCCGCCGCCGCGCTGGTCGTCTCCGCCTGCACCACGACCGGACACCAGACGAGTTCCGCCAGCCCCGCCGCGCGGGCGGCGCAGGCCGGCACGGCCGCGCTGACCGCCCTGCCGCGCGCCACGCCCTCCGCCCTGCGGCCGTACTACGCGCAGAAGCCGAAGTGGCGCGCGTGCGGCGCCCCCGGCTTCGAGTGCGCGACCGTGCGCGCGCCGCTGGACTACGCCGCCCCCGGCGAGGGCGACGTCCGCCTCGCGGTGGCCCGCAAGAAGGCCACGGGCCCGGGCCGGCGCCTGGGGTCGCTGCTGGTGAACCCGGGCGGCCCGGGGGGCTCGGCGATCGGCTACCTCCAGGCGTACGCGGGCGTCGGGTACCCGGCGGAGGTCCGCGCACGGTACGACATGGTGGCCGTCGACCCGCGCGGGGTCGCCCGCAGCGAGCCCGTCGAGTGCCTGGACGGGCCGGAGATGGACACGTACACGCAGTCGGACGTCACCCCCGACGACCAGCGCGAGGTGGACGGGCTGGTCACCGCGTACCGGAAGTTCGGCGAGGGGTGCGGCGCGCACGCGCCCGAGCTGCTGCGGCACGTCTCCACCGTCGAGACGGCGCGGGACATGGACATCGTGCGGCAGGTGCTGGGCGACGAGCGGCTGACGTACGTGGGCGCGTCGTACGGCACCTTCCTCGGGGCGACGTACGCCGGGCTGTTCCCGGACCGGGTGGGCCGGCTGGTGCTGGACGGCGCGATGGACCCGTCGCTGCCCGCGCGCCGGCTGAACCTCGACCAGACGGCCGGGTTCGAGACCGCGTTCCGGGCGTTCGCGAAGGACTGCGTACGGCAGGCCGGCTGCCCGCTCGGCGGCGCCGGCACCTCGCCGCAGCGGGCCGGCAAGAACCTCAAGGCGTTCTTCGACCGGCTGGACGCCCGGCCGGTCCCCACCGGCGACGCGGACGGCCGCAGGCTCGGCGAGTCGCTGGCGACCACCGGGGTCATCGCGGCGATGTACGACGAGTCGGCGTGGCCGCAGCTGCGCGAGGCGCTGACCGCGGCGATGAGGCAGAACGACGGCGCCGGACTGCTCGCCCTCTCCGACAGCTACTACGAGCGGGAGGCGAACGGCGACTACTCCAACCTCATGTTCGCCAACGCCGCCGTGAACTGCCTCGACCTCCCGCCGTCCTTCGAGGGCCCCGACGACGTCCGCAAGGCGCTGCCCGCGTTCGAGAAGGCGTCCCCCGCCTTCGGCGAGGGCCTCGCCTGGGCGGCCCTGAACTGCGCGTACTGGCCCGTCGCGCCCACCGGCGAACCGCACCGCATCGAGGCGAAGGGCGCCAGGCCGATCGTCGTGGTCGGCACCACCCGCGACCCCGCCACCCCCTACCGCTGGGCCCAGGCCCTCGCCGCCCAGCTCTCCTCCGGCCGCCTCCTCACCTACGACGGCGACGGCCACACCGCCTACGGCCGCGGCAGCGACTGCGTCGACCGCGCGATCAACGCCTACCTGCTGCGGGGCACCCCGCCACAGGACGGAAAGCGCTGCTCATGACCGGCGACCACCGCCCCTGACCGCCCGGGCCCGCCCCCGGTCGCCCTCCGCCCGGCGCGGGCCGGGGCTGGTACGAAGCACTCCCGGAAACTGTGTAGACTTACCGACGTCGCCGATCGCACCATAGTGCGGGCGACGCGCCGCTTTAGCTCAGATGGCCAGAGCAACGCACTCGTAATGCGTAGGTCTCGGGTTCGAATCCCGAAAGCGGCTCCACCGGAACCCCAGGTCGGATTGCTTTCGACCTGGGGTTTTTTCGTTCACCGGATACGGCGACGGCGGCGGGCGCGCTCCGCTCGGCTGGTCTGGGTCTCAGTTCTGGTCTCAGTCGTGGACTCCAGGCGGGGCATGAAGTGATCGCCCATCCGGCGCATGGCGTCCTTCGACAGGTGTGACCTTCCCTTCACGTAGCGCCGGGTCTGGCTGATCTGGGTGTGCCGCAGGATCTCCATGATCGTGGGCATGTCGACCCCCAGCTCGTTCAGGATCGTGCCAGCGGTGTGGCGGCTGCCGTCGTACAGGCGACGGTCGTCGATCCCGGCTTCCTCCAGCAGCTCCTTGAACTCCTCCCAGTCCTGCCGCGGGTCCAGCGGGCGCCCATCCGGCCGGGAGAAAACCACGCCGTGGTCCTGCCACAGCTCGCCGGCCGCCACCCGCATCTCCTCCTGCTGTGCCTTGTGGGCGCGCAGGTAGGGGATGAACGGCGGCGGGATCGGCACGGCGTTGCGGCTCTTCTTCGTCTTCGGGCGAGTGAAGACCAGGCCGCCGCCCCTGCGCTCGGGGCAGGCCCTGGCGTGCCCCTTGCAGCCCTTGGGGCATGGCTTGGGGCACCCGCGCTTGTAGCCCCTGTGGACGGCGCAGCCCGGCGGACACGGCTCGAAGCGGTGGAACCGGGCACCGCACGCCTGCGGGTCGTCGCAGCCGTGCCGCCACGTGAGCCGTTGAAGCTGCCACTGGGGGTGGAACAGCTCGTTCTCCAGATCGACGTACGGCCAGCGCAGCCCCAGCGTCTCGCCCTGCCGGAACCCCATGCCGACGCCGACACACCACCGCATGAAGGTAGGCCGCTTGGCGGCCGCTTCCAGGAACGCCTTGGCCTCTTCGGTCGTGAACGGGTTGGCCTCCGTCTCGTCGACAGTCGGGGGGTCGACGAGGGTCGCCACATTCTCGACGATGAGCCGGCGACGGTGGGCGATTTTCAGGGCGCGGGACAGGATGCGGTGCACCTTCAGCACGTGGGACGGCGCGTGACCCTCATCGAGCATGGCGCGGTACATCCGCTCCAAGTGCTCCGGGGCTAGCTTGTCCAGGCGGTGCTTGCCGATGCCGGGAATGATGTCGTTCCTGGTCTTGGACCAGTAGTCGTCCAGCGAGCGCGGCTTGAGCTTCAGGGACGCGATGTCGGTGAGGTAGGTGGTCATCCACTCCTCCACCGTCGGCTTGCGGCCGGCCCTGGGCGCCCGTCCCTTGTCGCGCAGCGCCTCCAGCTCGCGGACCTTGCGACGCACTTCCGCTTCGGTCCGAGCCCGACGGTGGCGCCGGTCCGGGCTGCCGTCGTCCTTCACACCCATCGTGACGCGGCCGTGCCACCAGCCGTCGGCGCCGAAGTAGATGGATGACTCCATGTTGGGCTTGCGGGGGCTCATGTGCTCCTCCATACGGGAGGCGCCCCAGCGGACGCTGGGGCGCCTCAGGGCATGCTCTGATCAGTTCGGCTGCGGGGAGAGGGTCGCTACGAAGGCTTCGAGGTCAGTGCGACGAATTCGGCGCGTGCGACCCAACTTGATGTACTTCAGCGCGCCCTCGGCCATCAGCTCGTAGACGGTGGAACGGCCGATGGCCAGCGCTTCAGCAGCTTCCTCGGGCTTGTACAGGAGTCGGTCGACGGGGGCAGCAGTCGCGGTGCTCATCCGGGGTGGCTCCTCGGTAGCGCGTTGGGGTGTCTCGGGTCGGGTCGGGTCGGGCGTTGCCTCTGTCCGACGTGCGGATTTCTGCGTCACCGCGTCATCTGCGTCGCATGAGGCTGTGACCTGCGGGTTTGAGTGACGGGAGGTGGCTGAAGTGCGTCATCGGGTGACGCAGGCTTTCGTCACCGGTGACGCGGGTGACGCGGGTGACGCAGCCGCCGCCCGTCTGCGTCACCGCTCTTGCGGCTGGTCAGGGGCCGTTCGCCGGTGTTGGGTGACGCAGGTGACGCAGCGTCTCTCTACTTCGGACAAGAGAGGGGGGTGTCTGATGTGGTGTGGTGCGGCTCAGAACGAAAGAAGGAGCCGCGTTGCGGCCGCCTATTGGGCGGCGCCGCCGCCGAACAGCAAGAAGAGCACGCGCCCCCGGGTGCTCTTCTTGCCTGTCCTGTGCGCCGGTGGTGTGCGGGTCAGAACGCCGGTTGCTGCTCGTGCGGGGACGGCGTGGCCAGGGGTCGGGTCATTTCGATGTACCGGGCCTCTCGGGTGCGGCCCCAGTCGATGAGGACGCCTCGGGCGGCGAGGGTGGGCTGGAGCCGCTTGAGACGGTCGGAGAGCACCTTCCCGGTCGTAGGCCAGCCCTTGGGCAGGGGACGGCACTCCTCGCCGCTGTAGAGGCCGCTGAGGCAGTGCAGCCACTCGGAAGAGGTCATCCGCTGCTCCGCCCCCGGCTCCAGGCCGGCGGCGTGCTTGAGCACGGTCTGCGCCAGCAGGTCGCCTTCGATGACGTCGTCGTTGAGGTCGTCGAGGCTGGCCCGGTAGGCGGCGAGCGACCCGAACCCGGTGGCCGCGTCGAGTTGGGCGCACAGGTGGGCGAAGTCGGCCATCCGCAGGTCGGTGGGGATGTCGGCCTCGGCCGCGCGGACCTGCACGGTGAGGTCGAGGAGGGACCCGAGGACGACCGGCAGGACCTGTTCGTACTCCGCCCACAGCTCCGCCTCGGTGCGCCTGACCTTGGGCCGCTCCAGCCGCAGCGGCAGGAGCCGTTCGGCAAGGTCGGGCCGGATGACGCCTACGTCGATGCCGGTCAGGAGCAGGGGGCGGCGGTAGCGGGCACGGAAGACGTCGCCGTCGGTGAACAGGGCGCGTTTGACGTTCTCGGCGCCCGTGACGATGCAGCACATCGCGTCGGACAGGTCCGGGGTCATGTGGGAGAGGTTGTCCAGGGCGGTGACCCATCCGGCCGCCACGGCCGCGATCAAGTTCTCCTCGTCCTTGGGGGCCCGGCGCAGGTCGCCGCTCATGCCCTCGATGACCCTCACGAGCATCCGTCCGCCGGTGGACTTGCCGGCGCCCTGCGGGCCGGTGAGGAACGGGGCGGGGACGGGCACGGACGGCCCGAGGCAGCCGATGAGCCAGGCGATGGCCAGGCACTCCGTCTCAGCGTTGGCGAAGTTGCACAGCCGCAGCAGGAGATCGATGCCCTTGCCGTTGGTGTCCTTGGCCGGCAGGGGCAGCTCCCCGGTGAGCTGGGTGCGCCGCCAGCACACCTCGCGCGGGTCGGGCACGGCGATGTCCCAGCCGGTGGGATGGATACGGACCGACTGTCCGTCGGCCCGTCCGAGGTCCAGCCATGTCGCCCCGTCGAATCCGGGGGCCACGCGGATGTGGACCGGCTGCACGTCCTCGGTCAGCGCAAGTGCTTCGATCAAGTCCAACGCCTCCTTGATCGCGGTGCCGTTGAACACGCCAAGACCGTCGCGGAAAAGGCCGACCATGAGTTCCTGGCGGTGGCTTCCCGTCGTGCCCTGGGAGCGGATCGGGCGGGCCACGGGGTGGCCGTTCTTCTGCGCGTACACGGTGCCGTCGGCGGTGCGGAAGTACCGGAAGTGGGCTTGGGCGTAGTCGGTGATGATCTCGCGAGCCGGGTTCTTCTCGTCGTCGGCCATGGTCACAGTCCCAACCGGGTGCGGGCGTTGGTCCACGCATCCGTGCAGTGCCGCAGGGATTCACCCTTGGTCTGCGCGGCGGTGAACAGCCGTGCGATGTGTGTCTCGGTGAGGCAGCCGCACCGGCCGTGCGTGGACAGCACGGCGAGGAAGGTGCGGTAGACGGTGGTATGGATCGCGCTGCGGGCCGCGGTGATGCGCTGTTCGGCCATGGCGATGCCGCGCTCCAGGTAGGTGGGCGTGCGGTGCGGGCACTCCCCGTCCCCAATCGCGGAGGGTGCGGCGATGGAGTGCGGCGCCGGCCGGGCCGGGGCGGGTCCGTTCACGGCCAGCGCGCGGACGGCGTCCGGCAGGGTAGTCAGGGTGCCGGTGCCGGGCCCGAGGTAGCGGGCGTACGACATGGTGGACTTGATGTCGACGCCAGGGCGGACCGCGTTGCGGGAAGCCATGGCGCCCCGGTAGATCCAGTGCTCACCACGCGTCGTGGCGACGGTGCGCGTGGCGGGCAGGGCGGTGCGGGCCCAGGCGATGGCGTCTGCGTCGTCCAGGTCCACCACGGTCAGCCCGGCGCCGCCGGGGTGGTAGGCGACGGCAACGGCCCTCCGCCACGCAGCAGCCCACGGCGGGGAGGTCAGGACCGCCGGGTCGGTGGTGGCGGCGGCCCATCCGTGGCACGGGGCCAGGCACCGGCAGGGGCCCGGCACCTTCATGTTGGGTCGGTCTCCGCAAGCACCGCCCCTGCAAGCGAGGCAGTTGCCGAACGGCACCTTGCCCCGTCGCAGGGGCAGCACCGGCACACCAGTGGCCGCCAGCTCCAGCGCGATCCGCAGCGGTTCGGGCAGCGTGCTCACGCGGCCACCTCCAGCGTCGCGGTGAGGGTGGCGAGGAAGGCCTGGGCGATCCACTGGGTGTAGGCGGGCGGCAGCGCCTCCCGCAGGCGGAGGTGATCGGACGACCAGTCGATGCCCTTGGCCGTGCGGATCTCCTCCACGGTGGCCTTGCCGCCACCGGCCCCGTACGCGGCGACGTACGGGCCGTCGCGGTAGACGCCGTGGCGCCAGCCGCGCACGTATCCCCGGTGTCGAGGGTGCGCCGGCTGGACGGTGGTCCAACCGCCCAGCTCGAAGTAGCGGTGCATGATCACGCCGAGGCCGAACATCTCACCGCACAGGCGCAGGTCTTTGCGGACCTCGGAGCCGGCCACGTTCTCGATCACAAAGGGCCGCCCGGTGGCCTCCAGCGCGGCGCGGGTCGGTGCGATGAGCCGGGGATAGGTGCGGCCGATTTCGGCGTTGCGGCGCGCGTTAGTGCCCTTGGTAGGGGCGCCCTCCCCCTGACAGGGCGGGGAGGCGTGGATGAAGTCGAATTCGTGGCCGTGCGCGCGGATGAACTCGATCGCGTCGCCCTGGTGGAAGACGTCGCCGCAGTAGTCCGGCTGGGCCTGGATGTCGACGCCGGTGACGTGCACGCCGGGGATGGCCCGCTGGATGCCCTTGGTGGCACCGCCGATACAGCAGTAGGCGTCCAGCACGCGGAAGGGGCGGAGCGGGTCAGGTACTCGCCGGATGGCGGTGGGTTGCGTCATGCTGGGAGACCTCCACAGGTCCGTTGATGGCAGGTGGACAAGGGCGGCCCCACGTTCTTTGGCGAGAGGGGGGCCGCCCTTGGCGTAGCTAGAAGGGCGGTTCGTTGCTGTACCGGCTGGGCGCCCACGGGTCGCTGTCACGGCGACGCCGGCGCGACCAGCGGGGCAGGCGCGGGAGGGGCAGGAGGATCACGGCCCACTGCGACCAGCAGGGGCAGGACTCCCAGTCCGTACCGGCGTACTCGCCGTAGTGGTCGCCGTAGTCGTGCGCGATGCCGCCCACCCCGTCGCACTCGGGGCAGTGGGGGCGAGGGGTGTCGGCCAGGGCCAGGGCCCGGCGGGGGCAATAGATGACCTTGAAACGGAGTCGGATCACGAGTGTCGGTCTCCTCGTCAGCCGTAAAACTTGTTCCGCTTGATCACGGCCTTGCGGATGTTGACCGTGGTCCCACCGTCCCGGTGGCCGCCGGCCCTGAACACCTGCACGGCGATCCAGCCGCCGAAGATGACGGCGGCGAGGAGGATGAGCTGGGTGATCAGCGCGGTCAGGGCCGTGATGAACGAGGTGAGCAGGAGCAGTCCGCCGCTCAGGGCGAGGAACCCGATGCCGCCGAGGGCGGCGTTCACCGCCGCGCGGGAAACCGGCGGCTTCGCGGTGACCGGTTCGGGCTGGGCGGGTCTGATGGCGTAGCCGGTGACGACCCGCCCGTCCGGGAGGACGATGCTCGCGACCGTCGGCACGGTGCCCGACTGGACGGGAACGACCGCCGCCGGCGTGGCGGTCACCGGGTTGATGGGGGTGGGCTGGTGGACTTCCACGGCCCGCTGTTCGGGCCCGTGGTGGGCAGGTTCGGGGTACATTCGGAATCCCTTCCGGGAGTCGGTCAGGGAGGCTGGGGCACCCCCTTCGGGGTGCCTGTGGGTGGGGGTTTTCGGGGGTCTGACCTGCGTGCCTCCCTGCCTCCCTGATGGATCATTCGTGCTGGTCAGGGGCAGGGAGGCGGGTCAGGGAGGGGGTCAGGGAGTTCTCCCTGCCTCCCTGACCCGGAGAGGGCGCGCTTCCCTCTACTCGGCGGCGGAAACGGAATCCTCGCCGTCGCGGTCGGCGAGGGCGCGGTGGACGCGGTCGCGGGAGACGACCATGACGCCGTCGGACTTGTACGGCTCGGCGCCGGCGTCGTCCAGGACGCGCTTGAGGTCGATGAACGACCAGCCGCCGTAGGCGTCCGCGTTCAGCGCGGACAGCCGCGCCAGCACGTCCTTGGTCCGCACGCGGGTCGCGTCCCCGATCACGGAGGCGATGTCGGCGAGCGGGTCGTGCTCGGTGTCGCGTTCGATGACGTGCAGGGTGGTGACGCCGTCGCGCAGGGCCTTGGCGCGGTCGGCGATGGCGGTTGCTTCCTCGTCGCTGATGTAGTGCGTGCGGACCGTGATCGAGGACTGGCCGACGGGGATTTCGATGCCGTCGGAGGCGACGACAAGGGTTCCCTTGTCCAGTCCCTGGCGCAGCAGGTGGGGGGCGGCGCCGGCTTTGACGGCTTTGGCGCCGAGTGCCATCTCGGCCTGCGACTCGGTGCCCAGTGCGAGGGCGGCGCGGGTGTGGGCTCCTTCGCGGACGAGCTTGGGAAGGTTCTGGTCGGTGGGGTCCTGGGTGCCCTGGTACATCAGCACGTTGACCACACGGCCCTGGTTGTGGATCTTCCGGACAGCCATGAAGTACCGGCTGGTGGCCCTCTGCCCGCCGTAGGGGCGCTTGTCCTCGTCCACGGCGGGGCACATGAACGCGACCTGCGCCTCATCGACCAGGCAGATCAGCGGCGGGAAGACCGCCTTGGGGTTCTGCTTGCGGACCTCCATGCGCCGGTTCATCTCGGCGACCGCGTCCTCGACCATCTCGGTCGCCTGGATCACGTGCTCATCGGTCGGGCCCTGGATAAGGACGGTGGCGAGCCCGTCGAACATGGCCCAGTCGCCGGCGCCCTTGAGGTCGGCGATGCGGAACTCGACCGTGCGGTCCAGCGCCAGCCACAGCGCGAGCGCCCGCAGGGCGGCGGTCTTGCCCTGGTTGGACAGGCCCGTGATGAGCAGGTGCCGCTGATAGAGGCTCAGCAGCGCCGCGTCCCCGCGCAGGTCCTGCCCCCACGGCGCCTTGCCGGTGGCGTAGTTGGCGGTCAGGGTCTCGTCGGTGACCAGCGGCGACGGCCCGATCGGCTCATCGAGGGCGCCGCTGTCGGCGATCCACAACCGCACGGTGCGGGCGGCGGGCGGGATGGTGATGAACACCTCGTGCTCATGCCGTCCCAGGTTCTCCGCCAGCTTGCGCCGCCGCTTTTGGATCTCGTCCGTGGACACCCCGGACGGCAGGGTCACGTCGACCTCCACGCCGGGGCCAGCGATCACGATCGGCGACAGCATCGACGCGCCTGCGTCGCCCATCTCCTTGATCGCGTTGCGCAGTGCCGGGATGCCGAGATCGCGGAGGGCCTTGACGACGATCGAGGGGGTGATCGGCTCGCCCTCGCCGTTGCGGACGTTGGCGGGCAGCGCCCAGTGGGGGGCGGCTTGCTGGTGCCGGCCGACGGACCACAGGGCGAGCAGTGCGAGGAACGGGCCAATCGTGATCAGCGGCCCCCACACGATCTGCACGATGCGGATCATCAGGGCGATGAACTCGATGACCGCCTGAAGTGGGGTGATGACGTCGGTGGCGTCCTTGTTGGCGATGGCCAGCACCACCCCCAGCGCCACCAGAGTGCCGATCCCCATGCCGGTGCCGACGGCCACACCCTTGGCGGCATCTAGGGGGGAGTGAAGGAGGTCCATGCGGCGGCGGTGGCGGGCTTCTCGGAAGCGCTGCCCGCGCTCCTCCCACTCCGCCGCCGCCTCGTAGTTGCCCGCGGCCTCCGCCGCGCGCAGCATCCGCTCATACCGGGCTGCCGTACGGCCGTCCCAGGTTCGGCGGGCCACGATCCGCGCGCCGCCGGCGACGTACAGGGCGTGTCGGGCGACCGCGCGGACGGCGGTCACGGTGCGCTCGTCGGTGGCGATCCGGCGGACGGCCCTCCCGGAGCGCACCCACAGCGGCAGCGCCGGCGGGGCGGGCGGCAGGTCGGGGACGACGATCAGGTCCGGGCGGGTGTCGGCGGCGGGCGGGGCGGGTTCCTTGTACAGGGAGACGACGTTCTCAGTCACGGCAATGACTCCTGATGCGCTCAGGTGCGGCGGGAAGGTTGAGGGGCCGGAGCGGCGGCGGGGCCGCTCCGGCGAGTGCTGGGTGTCACCACCAGCGGGAGGACTTCTTGGCGGCCTTGGCGGCGGCGGCCTCACGCACGATCCGGTGGCGCTCCATCCGCAGGGCGGACAGCTCGGTGATGAGCCGGGTCTCGGCGGACTGCCAGGCGGTGTCGATCCGCGACTCGGCGCGGCCGGTGCTGCGGCCCCTGGTGACGCGGTACGAGCCGCCGGCCAAGCCCCGCAGGATCGCGCGGCGCTCCTGGCCGGTCAGCGGCCACAGCTCACGCTCACGGACCGCTTCGAGCTTGCGTTCGGTGGCCTTGATCTCGCGGTCCAGCTTGCGGGTGTCGGGCTTACCCATCACGGGTCCCTTCGGGGCAGAAGTGGTCCGCGCAGGGCACACAGGTGCCGAGAGCGGAGGGGATGACGTATCCGGCGTCGCGCCCGCACGCCGGACACAGGCGGCGGGCCGCGTTCGCCTTGGTCAAGGCCGCCCGCTTCGCCTCGGTCATCGGGCGGACGGGCTTGGCGAGGTCGACGCGGTAGAGGTAGGCGACCAGCGGGCCGCGCCGTCGGCGCGGGCGCTGCAACTCGGCGGCCACCGGCTGACCGCCGGGCCGCAGACCGCGGGCGCGCAGCTGGCGGCGGGTGGCGTAGCCGTCCGGGGCGAGGCGCCACCGGAACACCGGCAGCGCGCCCATCAGGCGACCACGCGCTTCCACGCCGCGCGGAGGCGGACTTCGGAGGCGGAGTGGCCGGCGGCACGGAAGCGGCTCGCCATCTCCCGGTACGACAGCGCCGGCACCCGGCTGGTGCGGATCTCATCCACCACGGCGTCCAGTTCCGCATCGGTGAGCGCGGGTCCCTGCTCCAGTGCCGGGACCGGCTCGGTGGGGCCCCAGACGGGAAGTTCCCAGCGGGCCGTGACGCCGGGCGTGACGCGGCTCGTCACGCTGGTCAGCGCCCTGCCGGTCTCCTCGCCCTTGCGGGCCGTCTCCAGCGTCGACCAGGCGGACGAGAGGGTCTGAGCGGTCTTCGCCTGTACGTGCGCCACGCGGGCACCGGCTTCCGTCACGGCCGTCAGCCGGGTCTCCTCGGTGGCCGCTTCCGCCCGCAGTCGAGCGCGGGCCACGGCTGCCTCATCGCGGGCTTCCTGCTGGATGCCGCGGATGGCGTCCAGCGCGTTCGCGGTGAGCGCGGTGCGCTCCCACAGGCTGTGGACCAGCCACAGCGCTTTCGCGGCGAGCGGCAACCAGGCGACGGCCAGCCACGCGGCGGTGTCCTGGTCGACGCTCAGCGCATGCGCGACCAGGACCCCCGTGGCGATGAGCCCGAAGGACCAGCCCACGGCGGTCACCGTCCGGTTGTGGTCGCCCTGGGCGGCGAGGCGTCGCTCGTAGGCGAGGGTGGCCAGCCATCCGCCGTCGATGCCGAGACCGACGACCAGGGCGACGGGCCACGGCACCGCCGTGCCCAGCCACATCACGACCACCGCGAGGGTGAGGACCATGGACACGGCCGTCATGCCGACGGCGGGCAGTCCGGTCTTCGCGCTCATGCCGCACCCCCTGCCGTGATCAGGGCGGCGAGGGCGAGAAGGGCGCCGCCGGACAGGGTCAGGTCGACCGCGTGGCGCAGGCAGGTGAACTTGGTGACCGCCAGCCGGGACAGCCCGGCGATGTCGGTCGCGATGTCCCGGTTGGCGGCGGTGGCGGTGATCTCCTCAGCGGTGAGCGTCGCCCACAGCGGGAAACCGTGCCGGCCGGACAGGTTCGGCCGCACCGAACGCAGCAGCAGACCCGCCGCCGCAACCAGCAGAGTCACGCCGAGACCGCCCGTGACGTGGGCGGCGGGGGTCATGGGCAGGTCGCGGGCGACCGTCCATGTGCCGGCGAGGACCGCGCCGACGAACGCCAGCAACAGCGCCGTCTTGGTGTCCGTCCGCGCGATCTCCGCCTTCACCTCGGCGTGCGCCGCCTTCAGGTTCTCGACCGTGGCGCTCACGCGGCACCCCCCGGCAGCGTCACACCAGCCGCGCGGTTCGCCAGCGCCGCCCGCTCCGCCAGCACCCGGCGGCGGGCCCGCCGGATACGGCGCTCGTCCAGCTCGTTCGGCGTGCGGTCGAGGGCGGTGATCTGCGCGTCGAGCAAGTCGACGTCCGCGAGGATCGCAGGCATCTCCCGCTCGATCGCGTCCAGCTCCGCGTTCGTCGGCTCCATCCAGTCGGCGAACGCGGTAACAGCGTCCTGAACAGTGACGATGGGTTCCATGGGTCGTGGTTCCTCTCGCAGGTGGAACGGCCCGAACAGCGCCCCCGGGGATGCAGCCCCGGGGGCGCGCGCCGTTGTGTGTGTAGCCGCGCCCAATGCGCGGCGGGGCCGCCGAGCGGCGGCCGTGGTGCCCCGGGCGGGATTCGATCCCGCACCGTTCCGGCTCCCCGTGCCCCGCCCGTACGGACCCCACAGTCGGCGGGCCCGGACGGGCGAGGGAGGCAACCGGCCGCAGCAGCGCTGCGGCAATTGGGGTCGCGCTGTACCGCGCGCAGAGCAAAACCTGCGCGCGCCCGCCCTCTTGCTCGCGGAGGTGGGGCGGGCTTCCCTCGGCACGCTGTGGAGTTCTCAAGCAGCAGGCGCTTCCTTCGAGTCCCTTTGAGGACCCTCCGGGCGTGTTGCAGTACCTGTTTTACAGGTACTGCACGGGGGTTCGTCAAGCACCGCTTCCAAACCTCTTGGCTGTGCGCCCGAACTTCTTGGCGCACACTCAGCATCGGTGCAGGTCAGGGGAGTTAGACACCCCGCCCATGGACAGCTCTGGGTCTTCTCGTTACGGTCAAGAAGTCCCTAGACGTCCCAACGGGGGTGCAGATGTCGAACGAGCGTTTACGGTCCGCGCTCCTCGCCCGTGGTATGAGCGTGCAGAGCCTCGCCGAAGTGATCGAGGTCAACCCGAAGACAGTCGAACGCTGGATTACGCAGGGGAAGGTGCCGTACCGGCGTCACCAGTACGCGGCGGCAGCGGCACTCAAGGTCGACGTGACGACGCTGTGGGATGACAGCCGTGCTGTCGACACTGCCACGGATCTGACCAAAGCCGAGATCGTGGCCGTCTACCCGCACCGGCACACGGTGCCGTCCGGCCTGTGGCGTGACCTCTACGCGCGAGCAGAACGCAACCTAGACGTTCTCGTCTACTCGGGACTGTTCCTGTCGGAGGACCCCCTGTTCCACGATCTTCTGAAGAAGAAGATCGCGGGATCCACGCAAGTGCGCATCATGCTGGGGGATCCGGACTGTGAGGCCGTACGGCAGCGCGGCATCGACGAGGGGCACCGGATCATGGACGGCAAGATCCGGAATGCGTTAGTGAACTATCGGCCCCTCTTCGACAGCCACCCTGAGATCCGCTTCCGGCTCCACGCCACCACGCTCTACAACTCGATCTATCGGGCCGACGACGAGATGCTGGTCAACCCGCATGTGTACGGCATCGGCGCCTACATGGCCCCTGTCTTCCACCTGCGGCGGATGCCGGGGGGAGGTCTCTTCGACACCTACGCGAATAGCATCGAGCAGACCTGGGGAGGCGCACGCCAGGTCACGGACCGCGATTTCACGGGAGCCTGAGCATGGGACGAATCGACTACCTGCATGACCCGGACGCTCCGCCGGCCAACTCGGTCGTGCCATCCGTGGTCGCATTCGTGCAGAACGACTCAGGCCAGGTGCTGATGATTCAGCGATCGGACAACGGGCGCTGGGCACTGCCCGGGGGCGGCCACGACGTGGGGGAGTCGATCAGTGACACCGTCGTGCGGGAGGTCTGGGAAGAGACTGGGATGAAGGTGGAAGTCGTCGACGTGTCCGGGCTCTACACGGATCCCGGTCACGTCATGCAGTACGACGACGGCGAGGTACGCCAACAGTTCAGCATATGCTTCCGCGCCCGGCCGGTCGGCGGTGAACTCCGTACGAGCAACGAGACGACTCAGGTCCGCTGGGTCGACCCGGCGGACCTGGCAGAGCTGGACGTGCACCCCACGATGCGACTCCGGATCGAGCACGCCCTAGACCGGACGCGCACGACTCCCTACATCGGCTGACGCTTGGCGGTGGCCACCCGCTCGAGTACACGGGACGTGCACGCCAGGATCTCGGGCTCGGCGCGGCGGATGAACTGCCCGATTAGGCTATCCGGCCCGTACCGTCCGGCGATCTCGTTGACTCGGTCGAGCGGGTTGGTGGGCGTGCCGTCCGGCGTCGTGTTCATGTCGCAGAAGCAGAGCGCGTCATTGAGGTGAGCGCTCTCGCGAGGGAACTCACCCTCCAGCTCCTCGCGCAAGCCGCGCGCTTCCGCCTCCATCCAGGCACAGGAGTGGTGGGCAACCAGGTTGATGACCCGAGCATCAGCGTCGGCCACGTCCCGGAGGTAGCGCGCGCCATCCAACGGGTGAAAGCCCGTCTTGACCAGGTCCGGCGCGTAGCCGATGTCGTGCAGGACCGCCGCGGCCTCCAACAGATCCGCGTCCTGGTCAAGGATGAGCGCGATCGTGCGCGCCCTCTCGGCGACCCCGAGGCAGTGTTTCCACCGTCGCGGCAGTGGCTCGGCGAGCAAGGACTCAGCCAGGGGATAAGCCCACTCCGTCAACTTCGGCAAGCTACGAACGCTCCTCTCGCGTCGGCACGGCGCGGACCGTTCGCACCCTGCCCTGTCCGCCTGCCGCCAGCACGCCGGCGGCCTCCAACTTCTCCAGTGCCTTGGTCACCGTGGGACGTGAGACCCCGAACCGTTCGGCCAGCGCGGAAGCGCTCGGGAAGGCTTCGCCTACTCCGATCCCCTCAGCCGTGATGATGTCGGCGATCTGCTGCTCGAGGGGGCGCCGGTCGACCCGCACACCGGCGCGTACAACGCGCCACCGCTCGCCCGGCGCAGGTTCGGCCACACCCTCCTGCCGCAGTACAGCGAATGCGCGGAGGGCGACCCCGCGCGAGACCTTGTGCTCGCGCATGACTTCAGCGACGGATGGGAGCTCCGTCCTGTCCGGCTCGGCCGCGATCCGTGCCCTCACTGCGTCCGCCACCTTCAGAAAGGTCCCCCGGGGGTTGGCTTGCTGCGACACGTGCTGTCCCTCCCAATCGCAACTCGTCGCCTAGCCCAAGCTTCCCATGCTCGCTGGCGGTGGCAACGAAGACGGTCAGCACCGAAGGCTCCCTTACCGGCTTGAGGTTCTACGGATTCTTCCTATTCTTCCTACATTGATCGTTCGCGCGGTGCGACAAAGTTCCAGGACTCAGCGTTTACCTCTCAGAGCGCCGCCACGTTCGCGGTGGTGACGCATCGCGCGTGCTGTTGCGTGGCCCGCTAGCGACGAAGAAGGACTTGGGCCGTCCATTGAGGGGCGGTGCGGGTCGCCGCTCATGTCCGGATTTGTGCGTGCTATGCGACCTCAAGATTACTCACCCCCGAGAACATTTCGAAAGGAAAGCCCAAATTAGTTCGGGGCATCCAGTTCTGTCTGGCCGCTCATGTTTTTGATGGCTAGCTGTTCTGAGTTAGCCTTCAGCAGCAGACTGATGGCCGCATTTCTGTCGTCTTCGTCGCGCAATCTTATTTCGAGGCTCGTATTGTTCGCGATAACGGCACCCTTGAGAGTTCCCTTGTTCAAGGTTTTCGCCATTCCTTGGATAAGTCTGCTCTTTAGGCCGGAGAGCTCTCGCGCTTGCCACTTATCCGAGTATTCGTGAGTCGCTTTTCGGAACAGGTCGTCCGCTTTGATGATGAGCACAT
The DNA here is from genome assembly GCF_040678395.1 of Streptomyces sp. NPDC052687. NCBI lineage: Bacteria > Bacillati > Actinomycetota > Actinomycetes > Kitasatosporales > Streptomycetaceae > Streptomyces > Streptomyces sp. NPDC052687. The sequence goes on from NZ_JBFATR010000002.1 coordinate 321,714, forward strand.
CTGGAACATCCGCCGTGCCGATCGCTTGGATTCCTGCTATGTAGAAGCGCTCAAGCAGCATGCGATGACAGTAGCGTCTCTCGTCCGGGTCCTGGTTTTCTTCTGTGGTTGGGTCGAACGGGATCAGATAGAGGGGGCGGGCGTCTCCTGATGCAGCTGGCGTTATGAGAACAGGCCCGAGCACATTGGTAAGGTGCTCTTTTCCGGACTCGGCACTAAGTCGGAGTTCCGCCCACAAACCCTTTTCGTCAATCGAGAGACCAAGGGTGCCATATTCGGAGGTGTCAAAGCCGGCAGCATTCAACTCCGCTGCCACTTGCACAAGAGTATCGGTCTGGCGGTCGCAATCCTCTTTGGTGAGAACGTAGACAACGTAAGCTTCACCTGGGACTCCGACTGCCGTGTCAGCGTCCGCACAGGAAATTAGCAGCTTGCGAGCTTGCTCCGTAGTGGACGAATCAAAACCGAAGCTGGTCGTCTTGCATTCGAAGACTAGGTGATCGCCAGACGGCAAGTGCTGGACCAGCACGTCAGGCTCAGGCGGGGAAGCGCTAAGCCCGTGTTTGGCAAGTTTCTCCCGCAGAGCAGACCTGAAGGCGAGCTTGGCCCCCAGAGAACGCAGCCTGTAGCCAGCGTTGTAGTACGGTCGATTTTCTCTCGTTAAAGGAGAAGTCTTCGCGACAAGCCAGAGAACAGAATTTACCTGGAATACCGGATCGCGCGTTAGCAATGCCCCCCCTGGGCCTAGACGGCAGCGCTCTCGATCAAAGAACCATACTCACGATCCCCGATGAATGCGGTTACTTTAGGATCGATGAAGCGCTGAATATTAGAAATCAGCCTATTGATTGAGTTCCCGCAAGTGCCGTGAGGAAGTACTGCGACGACCCTTTCTGTGGTGATCTCCAGTACCAGTGGCTGCCATAGATGCTGGTCAATGGCGTTAGCATGCACCTTCGTGTCGCTCAGCCAAGTCGGAAAGCCGGTGATCCTAAACCTATTCCGTCTGTTATTGAATAGGCTTATCACCCAACGTTTGAAGACGTCTTCCGGCAGGCTTCGGCTGAAAATGATTTCTGCGACGGAGCCAAGATTTCCGTCCGAGAATCTAGGTGCCGCAGACGCCGATACCCATAGCTGTTCTTCGACGCTTTGAGTGAGAGAGCTATAAAGATCAACCACTCCCCGCAAGGTTGCGCGGTGGTCCTGAAAAGAACTGCTACGGTTAGTCAGTTTACCGTCGTAGTAGAGATCATGTCCGCCTCTACCTTGCGCAGGGATACGCAGTTGAGTGATCGATGCTAGCGGAGCGTACTCCTCTTTTAGAGGGTTCATCTTTTGCGAGATGACGCCGATTTTGTCGACCATCGTGAAACGTGAGGTGCGTCGCTCGTCGGCAACGAAAGCTTCCGCTTCGTCGGCGGATGACTCGTACAGCGATTCGTGTTCGAACGTGATTTTCCCGTACCGATTGGCGCTGTTGTCCCTTAGGACTTGGCGCCATAGGGATAGAAAACTTTGGGAAGAAAGCCATAGGTGGTCCAAGAAGGGATTTCCGATGACTGCTTCACGCAAGAGCTTGTCTGAACTGCTTGATGGGAGAATCGTGTAAAGCGCCAGATAGCGAGGATCTAGCTCCTCGAGGAGGGCAACTCTTTCATTGTCCTCATTGAGTAGGGTCCAGGCGCGTGAATCTCCAGGGAGTTTCTTCGCTAGGAGGTTGCTACGAGAAAAGATAGAGGGGATGCTCGGCCTGTTGCTGGGGATTCCGCCGTCCACTGTTTCAAGTAGGTAAGTCTTCTGCAGGCCAGCTTTTAGCCTTCGATCGTGCAACTGCTCTACGTCTGGTACTTCGTTGCCGTCGAAGTAATCGAAGTAGTCAGATGCGCGTTCGAATTGGGGTAGCAGAGCGTTGCCTGGTACTTTCATGCATCCCCCTTAAAGTTGCCACAGTTAGCACCGTCTGAATTATACAACGCGTTGCCATTTTTGTACAGACGGTTAACTCACATGGGCCAGTGCTCCTTTTTAACTCGCGTTCTCCACTGCTGATGTTCCACATACCGGGCATGATCACGCGTAACTGATGAGCTCACATAGCCGGGTGGCGCAGGTCGTTGCCTATGTCTGGGTCCGTCCGCTGCTTCCTAGTACAAACTGGCGCGCGGAGCGGACGCTGGCGTCTAGGTATCTCGTCGGCTGACTGCGACAGTCGAAGCGTGGGCTGCGAGGTACCTGACAAGACCTTGTAATGAGGCTAGGACCGTCCGGGGGTGCTTGGGCGCCTAGTCATGAGGCAGCGATGGTCTCAGTTCCAGTCTCGATTGCAGCCCGTTCCGCAGTCGTTCGCTCCTGTCCGCTGTCGTCTGAGATGGCCGATGAGCAGGGGGACTAGCCTCGTGACGGACGTCTGTGGATCGCGTCGGAGCAAGATCCGACAACTCGTAATGCGTAGGTCTCGGGTTCGAATCCCGAAAGCGGCTCTGAAGAACCCCAGGTCATGTACCCCTTGACCTGGGGTTTTGTGTTGCTGCGGGGCTCGGTGGCGTCACCGTAGGTCCAGGCGCATCAGCACCCGGGGGTGGCCGGCCAGGACCGAGGTCGTGTCGGCGGCGTGGGTGAAGCCGGCGCGTTCGAAGTTCTTGCGGAGGCCGGGGTAGGCCATGGTCAGGTCGACACGGACGTCGCCGTTGTCGAGGGGGTAGGCCTCGACGGCCGGGGCGCCGTGGGCGCGGGCGAAGTCGACGGCTCCGGCGATGAGGGCGTGGGAGATGCCCTGCTTGCGGTGTCCGGGGCGGACGCGGACGCACCACAGGGACCACACCGGCAGGTCGTCGACGTGCGGGATCTTGCGGTTGCGCGCGAAGGAGGTCTCCGCGCGCGGGGCGATGGCGGCCCAGCCGACCGGTTCGTCACCGTCGTAGGCCAGCACCCCCGGAGGGGGATCGGCGCGGCACAGCTCGGCAACGTACTCACCGCGGGCCGGGCCGCGCAGCTCGTTGTTGAGCTTCGAGGGGATCCGGTAGCTCAGGCACCAGCAGACGTTCGCGGTCGGCGACTTGGGGCCGATCACCGCACGGACGTCCTCGAAGACGGTCGCCGGGCGTACGTGGATGGGCATGACACCACGATGGCACGGGGACGCGGGGAGCGCGTCCAGCGGGTGGTGGGCCCGCCCCCGCGTGGGCTCGCTCCCGCGTGGCCGGCCCTCGCGTGGCTCGCCCCGCGTGGCGGGGGCTCAGCCGCCCAGTACCCGTACCGGCTTCCCGTTCAGCCAGGCGCGGAGGTCGGCGCCGACGGTCGACTGCCAGGGACCGCCCTCCCGCAGCGCGGTCGCCTCCTGGACCAGGCCACGGGCCAGGCCGAGGATCAACGCTCGGGTCAGTTCGACCGGCGGGGTCGGGGAACTCTCGGTGCCGCACATGGTGACGCCGTGCGCGCGGGCGGCGGCGTGGTCGATGGCCGAGTTGCTCATGCCGGTGGTGACGATCAGCTTCAGCCGGGGCAGCCGCTCCTGGAGGGAGGCCGGGAACGCCACCGCTCGCGGAAGGTGACCACGATGCCGAAGTCGGCGAGCACGGCGGCGAGTTCGCCCTCGTCGGACGGGTGCCGGGGGAAGGGCACCACCTCGACCCGGTCGGTCTCGGCGGACCAGTCCGCGGCGCCGGTCGCGGCGTTCTGGAAGTCGTCGAGGGCGGCGCAGCGAAGTGGCGTGGCAGCAGTGTCCCGTTCGCCCGTGCGGGATGCGCCGCGGGCCCCGGACGTTCACCTCTGCCGACCGGGGCCCACTGGCGTCCCGGATCCGGCCGCGGCGGCGACACTCCCCCGAGTAACGCGTTCTACGCGCGCACCGTCGGGCCGGTTCCGATGGATTGATCACATCAGACCGCACCAACGGATCGCTAACATGTGGCCAACGGTTCTCCGGAGCGCCGTCTGCCGGCTGGCGTGAAGCCGCCGTCCGGCGACCCGGGCGCACACCGGGCAGCGGCAGGCGACGGCAGGGTACGCCCGCGCGCGGCAGCCGGGAGCCGACAGTGAGCAGGTGGCGGGAAACCGCCGTGACGAGGGCGGGAATGCGCCAGGGTGTAATGCGGTTCGGACTGCTGGGCCCGCCCGTGCTCTACCAGCCGGACACGACACACGGCACCCAGGGCGCCGGCGTCGTCGGCGCCGCGGGGGCCGCGGGCGCCGCGGGAGCGGTACGGACGGAGGGGGCCACAGGGGTTGCCGGGGCGGCGGGTGCCACCGGTGGCGCGGGTGCCGGGGCGGCGGGTGCCGCCGGTGGCGTGGGTGTCTGTGGTGTCGTCGTACGGACCATCCGCAGCCCCAAGGCGCGGGCGCTGCTCGCCGCCCTGCTGCTGGAGTCCGGCCGGGTGGTGCCGGTCGACACCCTCAAGGACGCGCTGTGGGGCGGCGAACCGCCCGCCTCCGCGCACGCCTCCCTGCACAACCACGTCGCCCGGCTGCGCCGGCTCCTCGACGACCCCGACCGGCTGCGCGCCGTCCCGCCCGGCTATCTGCTGCGCGTGGCGCCGGGCGAACTGGACGTCCACGTCTTCGAGCGCCGGGTCTCCGCCGCCCGCGCCGCGCACGCCGCCCGGGACTGGGTGACGGTGACGCGCGAGGCCACGGCCGCGCTGGCGCTGTGGCGCGGCACTCCGCTCAGCGGACTCCCGTCCGAACTGGGCGGCTACGCCTTCGTACAGCGCCTGACGGAGGCCCGGCTGCTGGTGCTGGAGTGGCGCTACGACGCCGAGCTGGCCCTCGGTGGCGCCCGGCTCGGGGCGCTCGTGCCGGAGCTGGCGGAACTGGCCGCCGAACATCCGCTCCGCGAGGCGTACCACCGCCAGCTGATGCTCGCCCTGCACCGCACCGACCGGCGCGCCGAGGCCCTGGCCGTCCACCGCGACCTGCGCTCCCGCCTGCTGGAGGAACTGGGCGTCGAGCCTGGGGCGGCGGTACGGGACGCCCACCTGGAGGTTCTGCGGGGCACCACACCGAGGAGCGAAGAGCCGCCGCGTACGGTGGACTGCTCGGGGACGTACTTCGTTACGCATGCGGCGGTGGCCGATGCATCCCGGCCGGCGGAAGATGCGGGGGCGTCCGGCGTACTCGGCGCACCCGGCGCACCCGGCGCACCCGAAGCGCGGGAAGCGTCCGAAGCGGTCCAGGCGCCCCAGGTCTCCCAAGTCTCCGACACGCCCGACACACCTGAGGCACCCAAGGCGCCCCACGTACCCAAGGCGTCCGGGCCGCACGCAGCCGCCGAGGCTTCCGGAGGCTCCGGTGACTCCGGCGGCTGCATTGCCTCCCCACCCGTCACCCCCACCACCCCCCGCCCCGCCCAACTCCCCCCACCCCCGCCCCACTTCACCGGCCGCACCGCCCTCCGCGACGAGCTGCGCCGGACCCTGCTGGAACCCGGTGCGGTCGCCGTGGTGAGCGGTATGGCGGGGGTGGGCAAGAGCGCCCTCGCACTGCACGTGGCACACGCTCTGGCGGAACGTTTCTCCGACGGTCAGCTCTACGTCAACCTGCACGGCGCCACCCCGGGCATGACCCCCCTGACCTCCGCCCAGGCCCTCGCCGCCCTGCTGCGCGACCTCGGCACCGAGCCCCGCCGCATCCCCGAGCACCCGGACGCCGCCGCCGCGCTGCTGCGCTCCCTGCTGGCGCCGACCCGCACCCTGCTGGTCCTGGACGACGCCGCCACCGCCGCCCAGGTACGGCCGCTGCTGCCGGCCGGTCCCGGCTGCGCGGTCATCGTCACCAGCCGTTCCCCGCTGACCGCCCTCGACGGGGCCCGCCGCTTCCCGCTCGCCCCGCTCTCCGGGGAGGACAGCGCCGCACTGCTGCGCGCGGTCTCCGGCCGTGACGGCCTGGACGCGGCCCATCCGCTCGTCGACCTCACCGGCCGGCTGCCGCTCGCGCTGCGCGTCGTCGCCGCCCGGCTCGCCGCGCGCCGCGCGCTCACCCCGGACGTGCTGGCGGGCCAACTGGCGGCCACCGAGGGCCGGCTGCACCACCTGGAGTACGACGACCTCAGCGTGCGCCGCTCCCTCGCCGTCGCCCACGACGCGCTCGCCGCCTCCGACCGCGAGGCCGACCGTGACGCGGCCCTCGCCCTGCGCCGCATCGGCGCCCTCGACCTCCCGGCCTACGGCGCCCCCCTTCTCGCCCGCCTCACCGGCACCGGCGAGCGCCGCGCGGAGGCGGCCCTCGACCGGCTCGTCGACGTGGCCCTCCTGGAGGAGACGGCGTACGGCCGTTACGCCCCGCACGACCTGGTCCGGGACTTCGCCCGCGAACTGGCGGAGGCGGACGCCCGGCAGGACCGGCCCGCCACCCCACCCCGGACGGACACAAGCCTTGCCCCGCACTCGCCGGCAGGTACGGGCTCTTCTCCGCACTCGCCGGCAGGTACGGGCTTCTCTCCGCACCCGCCGGCAGGTACGGGCTCTTCCCCGCACTCGCCGGCAGGTACGGGCTCTTCTCCGCACCCACCCGCAGGTACGAGCCCTTCCCCGCACCCGCCAGCGGACGGCAGTCTGTCCCCGCA